>CAXTNV010000030.1:0-34682 GCA_964245755.1 uncultured Acetobacteraceae bacterium
ATGGAGACGAGTGCCGGAGATGCTGCGCCTAGTCATCACGCTGCCGTTCCTGGTCGCCCTGGTCGTCTTCGCAATCTACAACCAAGAGATCGTCACCATCTCCATGCCGGGCGGCTACAGCCGACAGACCTCGCCGGCGGTGCTGGTGATGGTGGTGGCGGTCGTCTTCTTCCTGGTCGGTGCCCTGGCGTTGTGGTTCGCCGAACTGCGCCAGCGCCAGCGTGCCCGACGCGCCGAGCAGGCGGTGCGCAGCCTGGAGGCGCAGCTTGCCGAGCTCAGGCTGCAGCTCGCCCAGGCGGCGGCGCAGGCGCATCCGCTGCGCCAGGCGAGCGGCGGTGCGGCGCAGCCCTACATCCTGCCGCCGTCGCCGCCCTCGGTCGTCTGACGCGCCGGTCGATGTTCGAGACGGCGCCAGGAACGGCCCGTGCTGCCCGCCGCACCCGTCTGATCGCCGCCCTCGACACCGGCGACGAAGCCCGGGCGGCAGGCTGGGCGCGGACCCTCGGGCCGCACGTGGATGCGCTCAAGCTGGGGCTCGAGTTCTGCTGCGCCCAGGGCATGGCGGCGTCGCGTCGGGTGGCCGCGGAGCGCGCGCTGTTCCTCGACCTCAAGCTGCACGACATTCCCAACACGGTGGCGGCGGCGGTTCGCGCCCTGGCGCCGGTCGGCCCGGCGATGCTGACCCTGCATGCCCAGGGTGGCTCGGCGATGATCGAGGCGGCGCGGGTGGCGCGCGACCAGGCATTTGCCCTGCCCGCGCGGCCGCTGCTGCTGGCGGTGACGGTGCTGACCAGCCTCGATGCCGAGACCCTGCATGACACCGGAGTGTCGGGCGGCATACGCCAGCAGGTGCTGCGTCTCGGCCGCCTGGCGATGCGAGCCGGCGCCGACGGGCTGGTGTGCTCGCCGCACGAGATCGCGCCGCTGCGCGACGCGCTCGGGGAGGCGCCGCTCCTGGTGGTGCCGGGAGTACGTCCGCCCGGCGCCGAGCCGGGCGACCAGAAGCGGGTGATGACGCCGGACGCGGCACGCGATGCCGGTGCCGACTGGATCGTGGTCGGCCGGCCGATCACGCGGGCCGCCGATCCCGCCGCCGCTGCGGCGGCGATCGCGGCCGGGCTGGCCCGCCCCGCGTGAGCATCGAGGTCAAGATCTGCGGCCTGTCGGATGCGGCTGGGTTCGACGCGGCGGTCGCTCACGGCGCGGACTGGGTCGGGTTCGTGTTCTTCGCCGGCTCGCCGCGTGCCGTGACCCCGGCACAGGCATCGGCGCTGGCGGCGCGTCATCCCGGCACCGCCGGGCGGATCGGGCTGTTCGTCCGTGCGCGTGACGCCGAGATCGAGGCCTGCCTCGACCGGCTCCCGCTCGACGGGCTGCAGCTCTACGACACGCCGGCGCGCGCCGCGGCGATCCGCACGCAGTTCGGCCTGCCGGTTTGGCTCGCCTGTCCGGTCGCCACCGCCGCGGACCTGCCGCGAGAGGCGCAGGTCGACCGGCTGCTGATCGAGGGCCGGCCACCGGCGCAGGCGCAGCGGCCCGGTGGCAACGGCCAGGCGATCGACTGGAGGCTGCCGAGAGGCTGGCACGCACCGGTGCCCTGGCTGCTCGGCGGCGGCCTCGACCCGGGCAACGTCGCCGAGGCGATCCGATGCAGCGGTGCCGCGGCGGTGGACGTGTCGTCGGGCGTGGAGGCCAGCCTGGGGGTCAAGGACCCGCGGCGCATCGCCGCCTTCATCCGGGCGGCGAGAGCGGACACTCCGGACCATTCCTGACCCGCTGCCGGCCCCGGCTCAGCCGGAACCGCGCCGAGGCGGAGGCCCTGGCTCCGAGGTCAAGGTGCGGCGAAGCACCTCGCGACGGATCTCCTCGGCGAGTTGCGGGTTGGCGCGCCGGATCTGCCCGACGCGCAGCGCCGCGGCAGTGCCGGGTGCCGGGTTGCTCTCCCAGTTCTCCAGGAACCACAGGTCGGCGCTGAGCAGTTCGGAGGCCGCTTGGCTGTCGCCGAAGCCTGCCAGGGCGCGACGCGCCGCCGAGGTCCGGGGGGTGTGGTGCTTCATGCCGTCGATCCCGCTCCGGTGCAGGGTTGACCCTGTCTGCTTCGGTGCGCCGTCCGTGCCGGTCCGATCAGCAAGACATAAAGCACCGGTGCCGGACCGCAAGCGGCGCCCTGGCAGTTTTCATGAACTGGATCGTGCAGTTCTGCGCGTATGTTTGTTGATCGAAATGGTTGCGGCGGACGCGGATTTCAGGCAGCGGAACCCCCACGACGCAGTCGCCCGCCCGCTGCTCGTCCGGCGCGTCGGCAATCACTATATGCTCACGAGCTCGGAGCGAGGGGAGATGGGCGCATGGATACCGTGTTGATCCCGGTTCCGCCTGACGGTGCGCGGGACGGCGTCGGCGCTTCGCGGGCGAGGCAGGTGGACCTCGCCATCACCGGGATGAGCTGCGGCTCCTGTGCCGGCCGGGTCGAGCGGGCCCTGTCACGCAGCGGGGGCGTGCTCTCGGTGTCGGTCAACCTCGCCACCGAGCAGGCGCGCGTCTCGCTCGGCACCGATCGCGGCGAGGACGACGCAGCGCTGGCCGCGCGGCTGGAAGCGGCGGTGGTCGAGGCCGGCTACGGCGCCACGGTGCTGCACGACGTCGCGTCCCGGCACGCGGATGACGCCGAGGCGGATCGTCGCGAGCGGTTGCACCTGATCCTCGCCTGCCTGTTCTCGGCACCGCTGCTGCTTTCGATGCTGCTGCACCTGCTGTTCGGCGTGCTGCACCAGGACGCGCTGGCGGCGAGGGCGATGCTGCCGGGCTGGCTGCAGTTCCTGCTGGCGACGCCGGTGCAGTTCTGGCTAGGCGGCCGCTTCTACCGCGCCGGTGCCTCGGCGCTGCGCGCAGGCACCGGCAACATGGACCTGCTGGTGGCGCTCGGCTCCTCGGCCGCCTGGGGCCTCAGCACCGTGCAGCTGCTGCGCGGCTCCTCGATGCTGTATTTCGAGAGCTCCGCCCTGATCGTCACCTTCATCCTGTTCGGCAAGTGGCTCGAGCACGGCGCGCGCCGGCGTGCGGCCAGCTCCGTGCGCGGGCTCGCGGCGCTGCGTCCGGACAATGTGCTGCGGCTGGATCCCGACACAGGCATCGAGCGTGAGGTGCCGCTGGGCGAGCTCCGGACCGGCGACCTGCTGGTGGCGCGGCCGGGCAGCCGGATCGCCGCGGACGGGCTGGTGCGCGACGGCGAGAGCGGCGTCGACGAGTCCCTGATCACCGGCGAGAGCCGCCCGGTTGCCAAGGCGCGCGGCGACCGGGTGATCGCCGGCGGCCTGACCCTGGACGGCCGCCTTGTGATCGAGGCGCTGGCGGTCGGTGGCGAGACCCGCCTGGCCGGCATCGTGCGGTCGATCGAGACGGCGCAGGCCTCGCGCGCGCCGGTGCAGCGCCTGGTGGACCGGGTCAGCGCCATCTTCGTGCCGGTGGTGCTGGTGCTCGCCCTGGCCACCCTGCTGTGCTGGTGGACGATCACCGGGCACGGCGCGGTGGCGTTGCTGAACGCGGTCTCGGTGCTGGTCATCGCCTGTCCCTGCGCGCTGGGCCTGGCCACACCCACGGCACTGGTGGCCGGCATCGGCGCCGCCGCGCGGGCGGGCATCCTGATCCGGGACGCGGCGGCGATCGAGCAGGGTCGCGGCATCGGCATCGTCGCCTTCGACAAGACCGGCACCCTCACCGCCGGCCGTCCGGCGCTCGACCGCGTGATCCCCGCGGGCGGAGAGGGCCAGTATGCCGAGGCGGCCGAGCTGCTGTCGCTGGCGGCGGCCATGCAGGCCGGGAGCGAGCATCCGCTCGCCGAGGCGGTGCGCGCCTCCTCCGGTCACGTGCCGACCCGGTCGGTCGAACGCTTCAGTGTAGTGCCCGGCCGCGGCGTCACCGCCCGGGTTGGCGGACGCTCGCTGCTGCTCGGCAGCCGGCGCATGACCGAGGCGGAAGGGCTGTCCCTCCCGGCTGCGCTCGCCGAGGCGGCGGAACGGGCCGATGCCGAAGGCGGCACGGTCTCGTTCCTGGCCGAGCGCCGCCCCGGACGCGACGGCGGCAGCCGCGTCATCGGGCTGCTCGGCTTTTCCGATGCCGCGCGCCCCGGCGCCGCCGAGGCGGTAGCGCGGCTGTCGCGGGGCGGAATCATGTCGGTGATGCTGACCGGGGACGGCCAGGGTGCCGCGCGCCGGGTGGCCGAGGCGGTCGGGGTCGATCGCCTGCTCTCCGGGATGTCTCCCGAGCAGAAAGCTGCGGCGATCGCCTCGTTGCAGCGCGAGCTGCGCGGCAGCGCGTCGCCGCGGGTGGCGATGGTGGGCGACGGCATCAACGATGCACCGGCGCTGGCGGCGGCGGATCTCGGCATCGCCATGGGTGGCGGCACCGACGCGGCGATCGAGGCGGCCGGGATCACGCTGATGCGCAACGATCCCGCTCTGGTCGCGGACGCGATCGAGATCGCCGGGCTGACCGCGGCGCGCATCCGCCAGGGTCTGTTCTGGGCGTTCGTCTACAACCTGGTCGGACTACCACTCGCCGCGGCCGGACTGCTCAGCCCCGCCCTGGCCGGCGGCGCGATGGCGCTGAGCAGCGTCAGCGTGGTGCTGAACGCGCTGCGGCTGAAGAGCTGGAAAGGCGGGGAAGCCGGGATATCGTCCCGGTAACACCACGCCGCGGGACGTCCCTGACCGGGCCGAGGCCGCGCCCGCCGCACCTGTCAGAGCGTGTGGAAGCGGAATGCCGTGCTCTGCCGGTAGGTCTGGTCTGGGCGCAGCACGGTGGATGGAAAGCCGGGCTGGTTCGGGCTGTCCGGGAAGTGCTGGGTCTCCAGCGTGAAGCCGTCGCCCTGCCGATACAGCGTGCCGGCGGAACCGCATCGGGTGCCGTCTAGGAAGTTGCCGGTGTAGAACTGCACGCCAGGCTCGGTGGTCAGGCAGGTCAGCGCCCGTCCGCTGACCGGGTCGTGCACCAGTGCCGCCTCCGCGAGATCGCCGCCGCCGCGCAGCACCCAGTTGTGGTCGTAGCCGCGGGCCAGCGCCAGCTGCGGATGCGGATCGCGCAGACGGGCGCCGATCTCGGTGGGCTCGCGGAAGTCGAGCGGCGTGCCGTCCAGGCTCGCGACCTCGCCGGTCGGGATCAGGTTGCCGTCGATGGGCGTGTAGTGGTCGGCCTCGATGCGCACCACATGCCGCTCCACCGAGCCGCTGCCGTTGCCGGCCAGGTTGAAGTAGCTGTGGTTGGTCAGGTTGAGGATCGTCGGCCGGTCTGTCACGGCCCGGTAGTCGAGGCGCAGCGTGCCGTCATCGTCCAGCCGGTAGGTGACGTCGATGCGAAGCGCTCCGGGATAGCCGGCCTCGCCATCGGCACTGTCCAGCGACAGTACGACCGCGTCGTCGCCCTGCGGCGTCAGGATCCAGGCCCGGCGGCCGAAGCCGGCCGGGCCGCCATGCAGCGAGTTCGGCCCGTCATTGACCGGAAGCTGGTAGTCGCGTCCGTCGAGCGCGAAGCGGCCCTTGGCGATCCGGTTGGCGAAGCGGCCGATCAGCGCACCGAAATGGTGGTTGCCGTTGTGAGCCTCGTAGCCCGCGAGATCGGCGAAGCCGAGCACGACGTTGCCGAGCCGGCCCTCGCGATCCGGCGCCTCGATGCGGGTGACGATGCCCCCGTAGCTGATGATGCTGACCGAGACGCCGTTGCCGGCGGTCAGGGTCGCCCGAAGCACACGCTCCCCGGTGGAGAGCGTGCCGTAGGCGGCGGTGCGCAGCGTGGTCAACGGGCGGTCCTCAGTAGCGGTAGAGCTCATGCTTGAACGGCCCGCTCTGGCCCACGCCGATATACTCGGCCTGCTTGTCGGTCAGGGTGGTCAGCTCGGCGCCTATCTTGGCCAGGTGCAGGGCCGCGACCTTCTCGTCGAGATGCTTCGGCAGCGTGTAGACGCGACGCTCGTACTTGCCTTGCGGCGCGGTCCACAGCTCGATCTGCGCCAGCGTCTGGTTGGTGAACGAGGCCGACATCACGAAGGACGGGTGCCCGGTGGCGTTGCCGAGATTGACCAGCCGGCCTTCGGAAAGCACGATCAGACGCTTGCCGTCGGGGAACTCGACCTCGTCGACCTGCGGCTTGACGTTGTCCCACTTGTGGTTGCGCAACGCCTCGATCTGAATTTCGGAATCGAAATGACCGATGTTGCAGACGATGGCGCGGTGCTTCATCTCGCGCATGTGCTCGATGCGGATGACGTCGACGTTGCCGGTGGCGGTGACGAAGATGTCGCCCCTCGGAGCCGCCTTCTCCATCGTCACCACCTCGTACCCCTCCATGCCCGCCTGCAGCGCGCAGATCGGATCCACTTCGGTGACCAGCACCCGGCACCCGGCGTTGCGCAAGGAGGCGGCGGAGCCCTTGCCGACGTCGCCGTAGCCCGCGACCACCGCGACCTTGCCGGCCATCATCACGTCGGTGCCGCGCCGGATCGCGTCCACCAGGCTCTCGCGGCAGCCATACAGGTTGTCGAACTTGGACTTGGTGACGCTGTCGTTGACGTTGATCGCCGGCACCGCGAGGGTGCCCTTCTTGGCCATCTCCCACAGCCGGTGCACGCCGGTGGTGGTCTCCTCGGAGATGCCGCGCACTGCGGCGAGCAGGTCGGGATACTTGTCGTGCATCAGCACGGTCAGGTCACCGCCGTCATCGAGGATCATGTTCGGGGTCCAGCCGTCCGGGCCGCGCACCGTCTGCTCGATGCACCACCAGAACTCGTCCTCGTCCAGGCCCTTCCAGGCGAACACCGGGATGCCGGCGGCGGCCACGGCGGCGGCGGCATGGTCCTGTGTCGAGAAGATGTTGCACGACGACCAGCGCACGGTCGCGCCGAGCGCGGTCAGGGTCTCGATCAGCACCGCAGTCTGTATGGTCATGTGCAGGCAGCCCGCGATGCGCGCGCCGCGCAGCGGCTGACGCTCGCCGAACTCGTGGCGCAGCGCCATCAGCCCGGGCATCTCTCCCTCGGCGATCGAGATCTCCTTGCGGCCCCAGCCGGCGAGGCTCGCATCCTTGACCTTGTAGTCGGCGGGGTAGTCGGCGTGGGCCGCGGCGCTGCTCATGGCGATGATTTCATCCTGCTAGTGTAAGAAATGCGCCTTGGCTATACAGGCTGGCATGGCCCGAGGGAACTGCGATCAGCGGCCCGGTCAGGCGGAGCGTCGCCCGGAGCGCGGCTTGCCTGCCGCCGGCGCCGGCTTGCCAGCCTTGAGCTTGCCCGCGGGCTTGGCGGCAGCCTTGCCCGAGGACTTCGCGGTGCGCCGCTTGCCGCCGCCGGCCGGCGGTGCGTCCTCGCCAAGGCTGCGGCGCAGTGCGGCCATCAGGTCGACCACGTTGTCGCGCGCTTCCGGCTCCGGCTCCGGCTCCGGGGCGACGCCGCGCAGCTTGTCCTCGATCACGCGGCGCAGCCGTGCCTCGTAGCGGTCCTCCATGTCCTGCGGCGCGAACTCGGCGGTCTGCCGGTCGATCAGCTGGGTTGCCAGCGCGATCATCGCCTGGTCCGGCTTGCCGCCCTGGAGGTCGCCGAACAGCGTGCCCGGGTCGGTGATCTCGCGCATGTCGTGCAGCGTGTGCAGCACCAGCCCGTCGCCCATCGGCATGATCGCGACCGCCCGCTCGCGCCGCGCCATCACCACGCGCGACAGCGCGACCCGGCCGGTGCGGCTGATCGCCTCGCGCAGCACCACGTAGACGTCGTCCTGCCGGTCGCGCGCGCGGCCGTCGGGCGCGAGGTAGTAGCTGGCGTCGTAGTAGATCGGATCGATGCTGTCGCGGCGGACGAACTTGTCGATGCTCAGCACGCTCGAGCTGTCGATGCGGGCGCGCTCGAAGTCCTCGTCGTCGAGCAGCACGTAGCGATCGCGCTCGAACTCGTAGCCGCGCTTGAGGTCGCGTCGCGCCACCTCCTGGTCGGTCTCCGCATCCTCGGTCACCATGCGCACCCTGTGGCCGGTCGCCGGATTGATGAAGTGGAAATGCAGCGACTCTCCCGGCTGGCGCACGCTGTAGAGCGCGATCGGGCAGGAGACGAGGGCGAGGCGCAGGCTGCCGCGCCAGATCGGGTGTTCCGCCACTGCTTCATTTCTCCTGCAGGTTGATCTCGCGCCGGTCGGCGTCGAAGCCGCGCCACGGGTCGGCACGGTGCAGCCGTGCCGGCACCGTGCGTATGGTGAAGCGGGCCGGATCGAGCTGGTCCGTCACCTCGCGCCAGGACAGCGGCGTCGCGACGGTGGCGCCGGGGCGCGCGCGGGGCGAATAGGAGACGATCGCGGTGGAGCCCAGGCCGTTGCGCAGCCAGTCCACCAGGATGCGGCCGGTGCGCCGGTTCTTGCGCGTGGTCGAGACGTAGCGCTCGGGCGCGTCGCGCTCCATCGCCTCGGCGAAGCGGCGGCACCAGGCGCGGATCGCGCTCCAGCCGGCACCGGTCGAGATCGGCGACACCACGTGCAGGCCCTTGCCGCCGCTGGTGCGCGCGTAGGCGGCGAGGCCGTGCGCCTTCAGCCGCCGGCGAACCTCCTTGGCGGCCACGATCACGTCGGCGAACGGCGTGCCGTCCCCGGGATCGAGATCGAACACCAACCGGTCGGCATGTCCGGCGTCGGGCTCGGCCGAGCCCCAGCCATGCAGCTCGACGGCGGCGATCTGCACCGTCGCGAGCAAGGCGCCACGATCCGGCACCGCCAGGTAGGGCGCGTCGTCGCACGCCGCCTCGCCGATCGCCTCCGGCATGCCGCGGGTCCTGTGCTTCTGGAAGAAGTGCTCGCCCTCGATGCCGTCGGGACAGCGCACGAAGGCCAGCGGCCGTCCGGCGATGCCGGACAGCGCCCGGTCGGCCAGCGTCTCCCAGTAGGCAGCGAGATCGGCCTTGCTGACCTCGGCGTCGTGCCCGGTAGCCGGCCACAGCACGCGGTCGGGATGGGTGAGGCGCTGTCCGCCCACCTCGCGGGTGCCTCGCGCGCGCGGCGCACTGGCGACCACCACCGCGGCGGCGGGCACGGCTTGCCGCGCGGACTTGTCCTCGCGCAGGCCGAGAAAGCTCGCGTGACGCAGCATCCCGTCGGCGGTGAAACCGGCGAAGCGGATCTCGGCCAGGAGCTCGGGCGCCACCCACATCGCGCCCTTCGGGGCCATGCTGCCGTTCTGCAGGCCGCGCGGCGGTGTCTTGCTCGAGAGCGGCCGCAGCGTCTCATCCAGCTGTCGCAACGAGGTCGCCGAGAAGCCGGTGCCGACGCCGCCGACGAAGCGCAGCCGCCCGGCCTCGTCGTGGCGGCCGAGCAGCAGCGCGCCCAGGTGATCGCGCCGGCCCTTCGGCGGGGTGCTGCCGAGGATGACGAACTCCTCCCGATCCTCGCACTTCAGCTTCAGCCAGTCGCCGCCGCGTCCGGCGCGGTACGGCGCATCGAGCCGCTTGCAGACGATGCCCTCCAGCCCGGCCTTGCAGGCCTCGGTGCGCACCCGCGCGGTCTCGGAGGTGAGGTGCTCGCTGATCCGGATCGGGCCTGGGTCCGGCGCCTCGCCCAGCAGCTCGGCGAGGGCCCGGCTGCGGTCGCGCAACGGCCAGGGACGCAGGTCGGCGCCGTCGCGGTGCAGCAGGTCGAAGGCGTAGAACCACAGCCGGCCGGTGCGGCGGCCGGCGAGTGCGTCCTGCAGGGCGGCGAACGAGCTGCGCCCCTGCCGATCGAGTGCGACCAGCTCGCCGTCGAGCATGGTCGTGCGGACCGGGAGTGCGGCCACCGCGCGCGCGAGCGACGGCACCCGCGCGGTCCAGTCGAGCCCGTTGCGGGTGATCAGGGCGACATGCCCGTCCTGCTTGCGGCACAGCATGCGATAGCCGTCGAACTTGATCTCGCTGATCCAGCCGGGACCGGTGGGTGGCGTGGAGACCAGGGTGGCCAGCTGCGGCGCCTGCTTGTCGGGCAGCTCGCAGGCGCCGCCGGGGGGCGGCCCTCTCCGCGCACGCCGCGCCGCCGGCTTGGCGGACGCTGGCGGTGCTGGCGCCTTCCGCTCCAGCACGGCGGCGTCCGCGCCCTTCACGACTTCGTCGTCGTGCTCCTTGATCAGCAGCCAGTTCTCCGTCCGGTCACCAGGCTTCGGCTTGAGCCGCACCAGCACGAAGCCGCCGCGCAGGCGATCGCCCTCCAGGACGAATTTCAGCTCGCCGCGCTGCAGGTCCGCCTTCGGGTCGGGACCAAGCGGCGTCCAGTTCCCCCGGTCCCACAGCTCGACCACGCCGGCGCCGTAGTTGCCGGCGGGAATGCTTCCCTCGAAGCTCGCGTAGTCCACCGGGTGGTCCTCCACCTGCACCGCCAGCCGCTTGTCCTTGGGGTCCATCGACGGCCCCCTGGGCACCGCCCAGCTCCACAGCACGCCGTCCTGCTCGAGCCGGAAATCCCAGTGCAGTCGCCGCGCCGCGTGCTTCTGCACGACGAAGATCGCCGGGCCCGCCGGCGCCGCGCCTCCTGTCGCGTGGCCTGCCGCACCCGCAGGTTCCGGGGTACGGGAGAAATCGCGCTTGCGCGCGTAGGCGCGCATCGCTTCGGGGCCTGATGCCCTGCTCGGTGATCCTGCGGCCATGACGGAGTTGCAACGTTGTCGGCTATGGCCGGTTGCGGCGGCTTCGTCTAACCGTAGCTGCGGCCCGGTGCCCGCCGGCCAATGCAGAAGGAGCTGTGCCATGGAAAGCCGGCAGGACGCCCCCGCAGCCTCGGCCGACAGGCCAGCGGTGCCTGACGCCTATGCCGTCGGCGCCTCCTCGGTGCTTTCGGAACGGCGGCCGCACACGCTCAAGCACGCCGACATGTTCGCCGTGTTCGATCAGAGCGGCAACATCCTGCACGGCCCGGGCCTCGCCGATGGCATCTACTTCCTCGACACCCGCCATCTCTCGGCCCTCACCCTGACCCTGCAGGGGATGGCGCCGATCCTGCTGTCGTCGGCGCTGCGCGACAACAACGCCACGCTGTCGTGCGACCTGACCAACCCGGACATGAAGCTAGAGCCGGACGGCGGGATGCTCGCACACGACCTGCTGCACCTTCGTCGCACCCACTTCCTGTGGAATCGCACCTGCTACACGCGGCTGGTGCTGCGCAACTACGACGTGGTGGCGCGCCGGACCAGCGCCGAGATCGGCTTCGCGGCCGACTTCACGGATCTGTTCGAGGCCCGCGGCACGGCGCGCGCCCGGCATGGCGATAGGGCAGCCCCGGTGCTGCAGCAGGACAGCGTGCTGCTCGCCTACGAAGGGCTGGACCACCGCGTGCGCAGCACGAGCCTGCGCTTCGAGCCGCGGCCGGACGTGCTCACCGAGAGCAGTGCGCGCTTCGAGCTGCTGCTGCAGCCCGGCGCGCGCGTGGTGATCTTCGTGGAGATCACCTGCCAGCCGGAGGCGGTGGCGGACGCGATGCCGCGGCCGCCGAACGCGCCGTCGCAGGCGTTCCTGGTCTCGATGGTCGAGGCGCGACGGTCGCTGCGCGTCGCCTCGGCTCGGGCTGCGGCGATCGCCTCGTCGAACGAGATCTTCAACGAGGCGATCCGCCGCTGCGTCTGCGACATCTACATGCTGGTGACCGAAAAGCCTACCGGCGCCTACCCCTACGCCGGCGTGCCCTGGTACAGCACCGCGTTCGGCCGCGACGCGTTGGTGACGGCGATGCAGACGCTCTGGCTCGACCCGACGATCGCCCGCGGCGTGCTGGCCTACCTGGCGCTGCACCAGGCGGAGACGGAGGATCCGGTGGCAGACGCGGAGCCGGGCAAAATCCTGCATGAGGTACGACACGGCGAGATGGCCGAGCTCGGCGAGGTGCCGTTCCGGCACTATTACGGCAGCGTCGATTCGACGCCGCTGTTCGTCATGCTGGCCGGGCAGTACCTGGAGCGCACCGGCGATGTCGGCACGATCGCCGGGTTGTGGCCGAACATCGAGCGCGCGCTGAACTGGATCGACGAGTTCGGCGATCGCGACGGCGACGGCTTCGTCGAGTACGGCCGCCGCAACGAGAACGGCCTGGCCAACCAGGGCTGGAAGGACAGCTTCGACTCGATCTTCCACGCCGACGGCGCGCTGGCCGAGGGCCCGATCGCGCTGTGCGAGGTGCAGGGCTACGTCTACGCCGCCAAGCAGGCAGGCGCTGCGATGGCGCTTCGCCTCGGCCACGGCGCGCGCGCCGATCGCCTGAGGCACGAGGCGGAGACTCTGCGGCTCGCCTTCAACGACAAGTTCTGGTGCGAGGATCTCGGCACCTACGCGATCGCGCTCGACGGCCACAAGCGCCCATGCCGCGTACGGTCCTCGAATGCGGGCCACACCCTGATGACCGGCATCGCCCTGCCGGACCGCGCCGAGCGGGTGGTGGCGGGCCTGATGGGCCGCGCCTTCTTTTCCGGCTGGGGCATACGCACGATCCCGGTCGGGGAAGCGCGCTACAACCCGATGGCGTATCACAACGGCTCGGTATGGCCGCACGACAACGCGCTGATCGGGCTGGGCCTCGCCCGCTACGGCTACAAGGAAGAGGCCGCGCGCCTGTTGAGCGCCCTGTTCGACGCCGCATTCTACGCCGACCTGCGTCGCCTGCCGGAGCTGTTCTGCGGGTTCGCCCGCCAGCGCGGGGAAGGACCGGTGCGCTATCCGGTGGCCTGCTCGCCTCAGGCGTGGGCGGCGGCCACGCTGCCGAGCCTGTTGCAGGCGACGCTCGGGCTGAGCTTCGATCCGGCCAGCGCCACCGTGCACTTCGACACGCCACGGCTGCCGGCCTTCCTGCAGGAGATGACGCTGTACCACCTGCTGGTGGACGATGCGCGAGTGACGGTGCACCTCTCGCGGGTCGGCGGGGAGGTGGCGATCAACGTGTTGGAGCGCGAAGGAACGATCCGGGTGCAGACCACCAGCTGAGCGCCACCACTGTTGCAGATCTGCACGGTCGGCCCAAAAAACCACAAGGGCCAGTCATATCACGTTGTCGTGCGGTTCCCGGTCTCCACGCAGGCGCGTATCATCTTCGCCGCTGGGAACTGGCGGATTCCATCGAACTGCACCTATAGCTTGCAGACCTCTTGAGCCGGATCGCGGGCTTAAGAGATTTTTCACGCGAAATCGGTATGTGCTGGCCCGTAGCCGCTGGCTGCAACACGTGTTCGACCTGGGGCGATGCCGAGACATGATGGAATACCAGATGACGGGATCAACGCAAGGTCTGCCGGACGCTCGCGCGCCGCTCGTCAGCATCGGCCTGCCGGTGTACAATGGGGAAGCCTACGTCGCCGAGGCGATCGGCTCGGTGCTGTCGCAGACCATGCCCGATCTGGAGCTGATCATCTGCGACAACAGCTCCACCGACGGGACACAGGCGATCTGCGAGGAATTCGCCGCGAACGATGCGCGGGTGCGCTACGTCCGCCATCCGCGCAATCTCGGCGCGGGACCGAACTACGACCATTGCTTCCACCTCGCCCGCGGCACCTACTTCAAGTGGGCGGCGCATGACGATCTGCTGGCTACGAACTATCTCGAGCTCGCGGTCGCGGCACTCGGGGCGCGGCCGGACGCCGTGCTCTGCACGGTCGGGATACGCGAGATCGGCGCCAGCGGACAGACGCTCCGCGTGTTCGCCAACGAATTTCCCCAAGCCGGCTCCAGGGCGGCGGCGACCCGTTTCGGCGGCCTGATCCACACGCGTCATCAATGCGAGGACTTCTTCGGACTGTATCGCCGCGAGGCGCTGCTCGGCTCCGGCCTGCACGACAACTACAGCGGGTCGGACCGTGTGCTGCTCGCCGAGATGGCGTTACGGGGGCCGTGGGTCAGCGTCGCGGAGCCGCTGTTCCTGCACCGCGAGCACGACAAGCGCTACACGCGCGCGGTGCTGCTGGTCGATCCGAAGCAGGCGGCGCTGTGGCAGAACACCAGCGGTAAGGCCAAGCCGCGCAACACGATGTTCCACTGGGGCATCTACCGCCGCTACTGGCGCCTGGTGAACAAGAACACGCGTGGCCGGGTGGATCGTGCGGCGTGCTACGCCCAGCTCATGGTGTGGTGGACCACCGACGGCCATCTCGGCGACGTGGCGCGGGACGTCGCGCAGACCATCGACCCGCGCCTCTACCGGCGGCTGCGCATGCTCAAGCGCGCCGTGCTCGGCGCGAGCCGCAAGGTGCGGCCGGGCAGCCTGCCGCCTAACGACGCTGGACCGATTGTCTCAGCCGACGGATGAGGTCCCTGGGCGCCAGCAGCAGCAGCGCCGCCGGGTAGGCCACCATTCCGGCCGTGATCTTCGCCGCCAGCATGACGATGAAAGGCAGGCCGGTCAGCATGATGCCGGTCAGGGTGACCGCGGCGGCCATGACCAGCACTGCACCGCACGGCGCCAGTGCCGCCCTTGCCACGATGCCGCCGGCGCCGGGTATCTGTGCCCGCACGAAGGCGATGACCAGGGGTGCGGAGAGCGAGGTGACGATCAGGTTCGCCCAGGCGATCGCGACCACGCCGCCCAGCCAGGCGGCGGGCAGGCTGCAGAGCAGGCGCGCCACCATGATGATGACGCTGTATCGCACGGGGATGTCCGGACGCCCGCGCGCGTTGATCGCCGCGGTCAGCAGGTAGTTCGACGAATGCGCGATCCCGGACAGCGAGACGATCGCGAGCAGCGGCACCGCCGGCGCCCACTTGGCGTTCAGCAGCGTGCCGATGATCTCGCGACTGGTGACCGCGAGACCGACGAAGATCGGCAGCGACACGATGGCGACGCCGCTCATGAAATCGCGCAGCGTCTCGCGGAACCGCTCCATGTCGTTCTGACGCTCGCTGAACACCGGGAAGGCAACCCGTCCGACCACGCCGGAGAAGCCGTTTATCAGCGCGCTGCTGATCCGTTCCGCAAGCGAATAGATGCCGACTGCCGTGGCGCCGAGGAACAGGCTGGCGGAGAACCGGTCGACCTGCATCACCACGAAGCCGAGGATCTGGTTGCCGACGCGGTGGCGTCCGAAGGCGATGATGTCGGATGCCGCCGCCCGGCTGATCTGCAGGCCGGGCCAGATCCGGCTCACCGGCATCACCAGCATCGCCTCCAAGATCCGGGCGGTCAGGTAGTAGCCGACCAGGCTGCTGGCGCCGAAATCCTCGCGTGCCAGGAACACGGCGACGGCGAACCCCACGAGCTGCGAGATGACGGTGCGGATCGCCAGCGTCCGAAACTGCAGCTCGCGCTGCAGGATGCCGTGATAGGTCGCGGTGATGCCCACGAACGGCAGGCAGATCGCCAGCAGCGGCAGCACGTGGCGCAGCGGGGGCGCCGCGAACAGCGCGGCGAGCGGCCAGGCGACCGCCGCGAGCACGAGGCCGGCGAGGGTTCCCAGGCCGAGCAGCAGCCAGAACGTGGTGTCGAAATGCTCGGCATCGAGACTCTCGCGCTGGATCAGCGCGTCCGAGAACCCGTCCAGCAGCAGCGTCATCATCAGCGTCATGGCGAGCAGCGCCATGGTCATGACGCCGACCGCAGCCGGCCCGATGATGTTGCCGACGACGATGAAGACGAGCAACGCGGTGATCTGCTGGGTCCAGTAGTCGAGAGCCGACCAGCCGGCGCTACCCAACGCACTCCGACGCTTCATTCGTTCTTCACGCGCACCATCATGGAGTCATACACATGCGTCAGCTTTTGTGATACTGCAAGCGACGCTGCTCGGCCGGGCGTCACATGGAGCGTTTCAATGTGGCACGTTCGAGACCTTTTCTTGGCCTGAGATCAACCGCATCGATCGTTGCGACATCTCCTCAAAAAAAATCGGTGAGCCCATGAAAGTAGCAATCCTGGCCGGCGGAAAAGGTACCCGGATCGTCGAGGAGACGGAGATCAGGCCAAAGCCGATGGTGGAGATCGGTGGCATGCCGATCATCTGGCACATCATGCGCCACTATGCCCACTACGGTCACAACGACTTCGTCATCGCGCTCGGCTACAAGGGGCAGTACATCAAAGACTACATCCTGAAATACAGCTCGCTGCACTCCGACCTGCATGTCAGCCTGCGCAGCGGCGAGGTGACCCGGCGCAATGGCCTCGCGCCGGATTGGGAGGTCAGTCTTGTCGACACCGGTCTCGAGACCCAGACCGGAGGCCGGATCAAGCAACTCTCGCCGCTGATCGGCAAGGAGACCTTCATGCTGACCTGGGGCGACGGCGTATCCGACGTCGACATCGACAAGCTGCTGGCCTTCCACCGCGCGCACGGCAAACTCGCCACCATCACGGCGGTGCGTCCGCCGGCGCGCTACGGCCACCTGGATTTCGACGGCGACCGCGTCTGCGAGTTCAACGAGAAGCCGATGGCGGCCGAAGGCTGGATCAACGGTGCGTTCTTCGTGCTCGAGCCGGAAGTTTTCAACTATATCGACGACGATACGACCCAATGGGAGCGCGAGCCGCTGCAGCGACTCGCCCAGGACGGCCAGCTGATGGCGTACAAGCACCACGATTTCTGGCAGTGCATGGACACGCTGCGCGACAAGTACTTGCTCGAGGGACTCTGGCAATCCGGCAAGGCGCCCTGGAAAACCTGGGCCGGCGCGTGAGGAGCTGCAAATCATGAAGATTCTCGCCACCGGACATCGCGGCTATATCGGCTGCGCCCTGGTTCCGCTGCTGCAGCAGGCAGGCCACGAGGTCGTCGGGCTGGACAGCGACCTGTATCGCCGCTGCACCTTCTCGGGTGCCATGGCCGAGATCGCGTCGATCGATCGCGATGTGCGTGACGTCGTGGCCGCAGATCTCGAGGGCGGCTACGACGCGGTGATGCATCTCGCGGGGCTGTCGAACGATCCGCTCGGCAATCTCGATCCGGACTTGACGATCGCGATCAACCACGACGCTACGGTCAAGCTCGCGCGGCTGGCGCGCAGCGCGGGCATCCCGCGTTTCGTGTTCTCGTCGTCCTGCAGCCTGTACGGCGCCGCGGGCGACAACTTCGTCAGCGAGACGGCGGGTGCCAAGCCAGTCACCCCCTATGGTCAAGCGAAGATCATGTCCGAGCTCGCGCTGACCGGGCTCGCCACTGACGAATTCAGCCCGACCTTCCTGCGCAACGCCACCGCCTACGGCTTCTCGCAGCGCGTGCGCTTCGACCTCGTGGTCAACAACCTTACCGCCTGGGCGCTCACCACCGGGCGCGTGCTGATGAAGAGCGATGGCACGCCGTGGCGCCCGATCGTGCATATCGAGGACATCTCCCGCGCGTTCCTCGCGGTGGTCGAAGCACCGCGCGAGCTGGTGCATCTGCAGGCGTTCAACGTCGGCCGCAACGAGGAGAACTACCGCATCAGCGAGATCGCCGATGCGGTCGCCGATCTGGTGCCCGGATGCCGCATCGACTTCGAGCAGGGAGCGGGCCCTGACACGCGCTGCTATCGCGTCGATTGCAGCAAGATCGCCCGCGTGCTTCCCGCGTTCCAGCCTCGATGGACCATGCGCGACGGCATCGTGCAGCTTCGCGACGCGTATCTCGCAGCAGGACTGAAGCAGGAATGGTTCGAGGGACCGCGCTTCAGCCGGATCTCGCACCTGCGCTCGCTGCTCGCCGGCGACGAGCTCGACCCCAAGCTGCGCTGGTCCGATGCGGCCAGCACCCGGCACAGGCAGGAGGCGGTGCTCGCATGATCACCAGGATCAAGGGCTGCCTCTCCTGCGGCTGCGAGTCTCTGCAGGAGATCATGTCGTTCGGCGACACGGCACTCGCCGACCGGCTGATGAGCCAGACGCAACTCTTCGAGCCGGAGCCGATGGCACCGCTCGAGCTGGTTTTCTGCCCGCAATGCTCGCTGGTGCAGATCCGCCACACGGTCGATCCGGAAGTGCTGTTCTGCCGTGACTACCCATACTTCTCCTCGGTCTCGCCAATGCTGATGAAGCATTTCCGCGCCAGTGCCGAGGACATAATCCGCATGCGCGGGCTCTCGGCGAGCAGCTTGGTGGTCGAGGCGGCGAGCAACGATGGCTACATGCTCAAGCCGTTCCTGGAGGCCGGCGTCCAGGTGCTGGGCATCGATCCCGCCGACGGCCCCGCCGCGGCGGCGACCAAGGCCGGCGTGCGCACGCTGAACACCTTCTTCAGCCTGGAGCTGGCGCAGAAGCTGGCGGGCGAGGGGGTCGCCGCGGACGTCTTCCTGGCCAACAACGTGCTCGCCCACGTGCCGGACCTGAACGAGTTCGTCACCGGCATACGCACCTTGCTCAAGCCGGAGGGCATGGCGGTGATCGAGTGCCCGTACCTGCTCGACCTGATCGAGCATAATGAATTCGACACGATCTACCACCAACACCTGTGCTACTACTCGGCGACCGCGCTCGACGCCCTGTTCCGACGCAACGGGCTGTTCCTCAACGACGTCAAGCGCCTCGCCATCCATGGCGGCTCGCTGCGCCTGTTCGTCGGGCGCACCGAGGCCGTCGGACCGGCGGTCAAGGAGATGCTTGCCTCGGAGCGCGCGGCCGGCGTGACCAGCCTCGCCTATTACGAGAGCTTCGCCGACAAGGTGCGGCTGCTGCGCGAGCGGCTGACCGGGATCCTGAGCGGCCTGAAGGCCGAGGGCAGGCGCATCGTCGGCTACGGCGCGGCGGCCAAGGCCAACACCCTGATGGCCTACTGCGGCATCGGCGCCGACCAGCTCGACTACCTGGTCGACCTGAACCCGAACAAGCACGGGCGGTTCTACAGCGGCAACCACCTGCCGATCTATCCGCCGACCAAGATGGCGGAGAACCCGCCCGATTACCTGCTCATCCTGGCCTGGAACTTCGCCGCCGAGATCATGCAGCAGCAATCGGCATTCCGCGAAGCGGGCGGCCGCTTCATCGTGCCGGTCCCCGAACCGGTGGTGATCTGACCTTGGAAGACAGCGCCATGCCCAGCCTTCCCACCTGTCCCTGCTGCGGCCAGACCGCAACCCGGCCCTTCTACGAGGTGCGCGGCGTGCCGGTGCACAGCGTCACGGTGCTGCGCACGCCCGCGGACGCGCGCGCCATCACCACCGGCGACATCGCCCTGTCGCTATGTGAACGGTGCGGCTTCGTCTTCAACTGCGCGTTCGACGGGGCCAAGCAGGACTACTTCCACGACTACGTCTCGACCCAGGCGATGTCGCCGGTGTTCAACAGCTTCCACAAGCGCCTGGCGCAGGACCTGATCGACCGGCACGATCTGCATGGCCGCGAAGTGGTTGAGATCGGCTGCGGGCAGGGCGAGTTCCTGGACCTGCTCTGCGGCATGGGCGGTAACCGCGGCACCGGCTTCGACCCTGCTTACGAGCCGGGCCGCACGCTGCCGCAGGGCGTGCACATCATCAAGGACGTCTACTCTTCCCGCCATCCGGAGGCCGCCGGCGACTTCATCGTCTGCAAGATGACGCTCGAGCATATTGGCGAGGTCGGCGAGTTCGTGCAGGGCGTGCGCGATGCCGCCGGCGACGACCCGAGACGGGTCGTGTTCTTCCAGATACCGGACGGCGACTACGTGCTGCGCGAGAATGCGTTCTGGGACGTCTACTACGAGCACTGCTCCTATTTCGCACGCAGCACGCTCGGCTACCTGTTCTCGCGTGCCGGCTTCACGGTGACGAAGCTGCGCAGCGACTATGACGGCCAATACCTGATGGTCGAGGGTCATCCCTCCGCGGTCGGCGCGGTGCCGATGCCGGCGGACGTGTCGCGCACCATCGCGGAAGTGCGCCGCTTCGAACACGAGGTGCCGCAGATCCTGTCCGGCTGGTCGGCAGAGCTGCGCCGTCACAAGGCGGCCGGCAAGCGCACCATCCTGTGGGGAGGCGGCTCGAAGGCGGTCGCCTTTCTCACCACGCTCGGCATCACCGACGAGGTCGAAGCGGCGGTCGACATCAACCCGGAGAAGCACGGCAGCTTCCTCGCGGTGACGGCGCACCCGGTGATCTCGCCCGAGGCGCTGCGCGGCCGAAAGATCGACCGTGTCATCGTGATGAATCCGATCTACTGTGCCGAGATAGCTGCTCAGCTCGAGAGCCTGGGTTGCGACGCCGAACTAGTTCCGGTCACGACAGTTCTGACCCGGCAGGCTGCTTAACAGGAGCATTCACCGATGGACGTCAGCGCCCCATCCCCCGTCCCCGCGATCGAGAGCTTCGATGCCGTGATCGACCGGATGATCCCGGTCGAGCGGTTGATGGCGGCGAAGGACGAGTTCCGCGCGCAGTTCCGTGCCGGCAAGCCGTATCCGCACGTGATCATCGACAACTTCTTCGATCCGGAGATCCTCGAGCGCGTGACGGGAGACTTCCCGAGCCAGAGCGGCCGCGACTGGATCAAGTACGATACCGAGAACGAGATCAAGCAGACCTCGCGCGGCATCGCCGATCTCTCGGCCTTCACCCAGGCCTTCTTCATGCAGATCTGCGCGGAGCCGATGATGGGCTTCCTGCGCTACGTCACCGGCCATGCCGACCTGGTGCCGGATCCGCTGTTCCACGGCGGCGGCCTGCACGAGTCCTTCCGTGGCGGCTGGCTCAACGTGCACGTGGACTGGACCCAGCATCCGGTGCTGCCGTTGGCGCGGCGGCTGAACCTGATCATCTACCTCAACCGCGACTGGGATCCCGCTTGGGGCGGTGCGCTCGACCTGTGCGACCACGTGACCAAGCAGGCGGGCGCGAGCGTGGTGCCGCTGTTCAACCGCGCGGTCATCTTCGAGACCAACGACGAGACGCTGCACGGCTTTCCCGAGCCGCTTACCTGCCCGGTCGGCCAGTCTCGCAAGTCGATCTCGCTGTTCTACTGGAGCCCCGATCCGGAGGCGATCAAGAAGAGCAGCTTCATCACCTTCCTGCCGGGCAAGCGCCACACCCGCCTGAAGGCGCTGGCGCGCGCCTTCGTGCCGCCGATCACCTACGTCGCCCGCGACAAGCTGGTCGCCCTGCTGCGCCAGCGACGCGGCGCGGCGAAGGCACGCTGACGCCACTCTCACGTTCAGGCGCAGGGAGCCCAACCATGACGCGGCGCGGCTACCTGCTGTCGCTCGGGCTGATCGTGCTTGCCGCGCTGCTGGTGCAGCTCGGCTTGTTCGAGGCCGGGCTGTTCCGGCTCACCTCGGACGAAAGCGCGCGGATCCTGACCGCCTGGCACATGTCCTGGTCGAACGCGCTCGAGCCGTTCCTCTGGCCGCCGTTCTACAAGCTGTTCGTCGGAAGCGCCCTGAAGCTGTTCCCCTCCATCTTCATCACCCCGCGGGTATTGGTCTGCCTCGCCGGGCTGCTCAGCCTGCTGTCGCTGGCGCGGCTCGCGACGGCCCTGTTCCAGGATCGCGTCACCAGCCTCGTCACCGTGATCCTCGCCGTGCTGGCGCCGCAGCGGCTTCTGTTCAGCGTCGTGCCGCTGTCGGACATCTACTACTTCCTGTTCGTGATCACCGCTGCCGCCTGCATCGCCGAGTGGATACGCGCGCAGCGCCCGGGCATGTTGTTCCTGGGCTGCGGCTGCGTGCTGCTGGCGGAGAGCGTCCGCTTCGAGGCCGGCCTGTTCGCCCTGGTCCTGGAAGCGCTGCTGCTTTATCGCGGCCTGATCCGGCGCGACCTGCCGTTCGTCACCCTGTGCGGCGCGTCCTTCGTCCTGTTCATCTTCCCCGCCCTCTGGGCGCTGAATTCCTATGCGTGGTACGGCTCGCTGAGCAACATCAACGTCGCTGCGCAGCAGTTCATCGGCGAGTACGGGCGCAACTACGGCTACGCGGCGAAGTGGTCGCCGCTGCGCTGGTTCATCCAGGACATGATGTGGAACCCGCTGACCCTGCCCGGGCTCGTCGTCTTGGTGTGGCTGTCGCTGCGTCACGGCGGGATCCGCGTCTGGGCGCTGTTGTTCGGCGTGCCGCTGCTGGTGTTCAGCGTCTACACCACGGTTACCTTCAGCATTCCCACGGCAGCCACCTGGCGCACCAGCGGCGTCTGGAGCCTGATGATGCTGCCCTTCGACGCCTATGTCGCGATGCGCGTCGCCACCGTGCTGCGAGACGGCGCTCGGCTTCCGGCGGTCGTCCCGGCAATGCTGCTGCTGCTCGCGATCCTGCCGATGGGGGTGCGCAGCCTGTGGTACACCCATGACGGGCTGCGCAACAACGAGACGCTGCACGCGCATCAGGAGCGGGCGCTCGCCCGCTTCCTGGACCACGGTCTGAGAGCATCGCCGGACGCGTCCGCGGTAGTCGACAGCTCGACCAACCTCGACTACCTGGACGTGCTCGCCTTCTCGCGCTTTCCCGACCGGCTGATCCTAACCGCCCAGGGTGACCCGGTGAGGATCGGCTTCTACGAGCCGATGCGCGCCGCCTACGCCGGAGACGCCGACGTCGCGGGGCTGCTCACCGATCGTTTCGGCCTGGACCAGGGCGGCAAGCCGCAGGCGCTCGCGGCGAACCATGTCGTCTTCCTGGTGGTGCGCAACCCGGCCTTCATCGCCGGCTTGGCGAAGAATACGCGCCTCGCTCGCGTGGCGTCGTTCAACGACTGGGCGGTGTACGGCGTGAAGCCGATCCGGCCGCTTGCCGAGAGCTTGATCGGCACCCTGCCTAGGGCGAGGCCGCAGGCCCAGCATGCCGGCTGACACCGCGCCGGCTCGGGTGCGGTCCGGCGTCTCCGGCCGCGGCCACCGCGGCGACGCAGCGACACGGTCGGGACCTGTCTCGCGCTGGCTGCTCTGGGCCGGCATCGGGTCGCTGCTGGTCGTGTTCTCCGGAATCCGGCTCGACCATCCGGTCGCGCGCTACGTGCACGAGCGGCTCGCCTTCTCCCGCGGCGCCCGGCGCCTGGTTCACATCCCGGAGCTGGTCATCCTGGCCGCTGCCGCCGGCACCGTGCTGCTGGGCGCATGGACTGCCTTCGTCGGACGGTTGCACGGGGTCTGGCGTCAGCTGCTGCTCGCCTCGATCAGCGTTTGCATCGCGATCACGCTCACCGACATCCTCAAGGTATGGTTCGGCCGCATCCCTCCGCTGCGCTGGTACGACCAGCAGTGGCGGAGTTTCTTCGCCTACCTGTCCGGCTCCTTCCCGTCCGGCCACATGACGGCGATGGGCGCGATCGGGCCGTTCCTCTGGGCCCGCTCCCGCTGGTTGATGCTGCCGTTGCTCGCCGCCGGGCTCGCCGCCTGCTACGGGCTCGTCGCCCAGCAGGCGCATTTCATCTCCGACCTGTTCGGCGGCCTGCTGGTGGGCGGCTCGGTCGGCTACGCCGTCTCGTGCGCCGCTGCGCGCCCTTGACCGCGATGACCACCGATGCGGCGGAGCGGCGCGCCGGCGCATGAACCAGATCGACGCGATCGTTATCGGCGCCGGCGCAGTCGGGCTTGCCGCGGCACGCGCGCTGGCGCGCAGCGGGCGCGAGACGCTGGTGGTCGAGCGCGAGCTCTCCTTCGGCACCGCCTCATCGTCGCGCAACAGCGAGGTGATCCATGCCGGGATCTACTATCCCGCCGGCTCAGCCAAGGCGCGGCTCTGCGTCGCCGGCCGCCAGCTGCTCTACGAGTTCCTCCACGAGCACGGCGTCGCGCATCGGCGCTGCGGCAAGCTGCTGGTCGCCGATGGCGCGCAGGACGAGGCCCGGCTGGACGCGATCGCCGCACACGCAGCGGCAAACGGCGTCAGCGACCTGCGAAAGCTCAACGCGGCCGCGGCGCGCGACCTGGAGCCGGAACTGCGCTGCAGCGCCGCCTACCTGTCGCCCTCGACCGGCATCCTCGACAGCCACGGCTACATGCTCGCCCTGATCGGCGATCTCGAGAACGACGGCGGCATGATCGCCTATGCGACCCCGGTCGAGCACTGGCACGCCGAGCCGGACGGGATCGTGCTGCGCACCGGCGGACAGGATCCCACCATCGTCAAGGCGACGGTGGTGGTAAATGCGGCCGGGCACGGCGCGCCGCGTCTGGTGGCGAGCCTCGCCGGCTATCCGCCGGACCGCCCGGTGGCGCAGCACTTCGCCAAGGGAAGCTACTTCTCGCTGCAGGGGCGTCCGCCCTTCTCGCGGCTGGTCTATCCGGCGCCCGGTGCTGCGAGCCTCGGAGTGCACGCCACCATCGATCTCGCCGGCCGCATGCGCTTCGGCCCGGACATCGAGTGGGTCGCCGACGAGCATCAGCTTTCGGTCGATCCACAGCGTGCCGCAGTGTTCTACGAGGCGATCCGCCGCTACTGGCCCGGCTTGCCGGACGCGGCGCTGGTGCCGGACTATGCCGGCATACGTCCCAAGATCCACGCCCCGGACCAGCCGATGCCGGACTTCCGCATCGAGGGTCCCGCCGATCACGGCATCGCCGGCCTGATCAACCTGCTGGGCATCGAAAGCCCGGGGTTGACGGCGAGCCTGGCCATCGCCGAGGAGTTGATGCGGAAGATCAACTGACCGCAACTTCGACAGAGTCGTGGGCGATCAAGTACTGCACTCGCAGCTGCCACGACGTTACGACTCTATATTGATGGTGTTTTGACGACAGCCCGGATCTTCGGTCATGTAGACACCCGCGACCATCTGGATGTCGGTGCATGAAGAGCAGTTCCGCATTGTTGGCGAGCGGCGTCGTCTCCGGACCGCAGTTCTGGGCGGTCACGGGGGATCAGGTCCGGAGCTGGCTCGCCAATCTTCTGCTCGGCCTGATCATCCTGCTGCCGTTCGGAGCCACCAGCGTGCTGCCGCTGCTGGACTATCCCAATCATCTCGCCCGCATGGGCATCCTGGCCGCGCACGGCACCGATCCCGCGTTCAACGCCATGTACCGCGTGCACTGGGCGCTGTTTCCGAACCTGGCGATGGACCTCATCGTGCCGCCGCTGGCCCGGATCCTGCCGCTCGGCGCCGCCGGCAGCGTGTTCGCCGCCGCAGCGGCTCTGCTGTGCGTGTCCGGGACCATCGCGCTGCACCGCGCCCTGTTCCGTCCCGCCCTATGGCCCTACGTCAGCGCGCTCACCGCGTACAACTTCGTCCTGACAAACGGCTTCCTGAACTACCTGTTCGGGCTGGGCGTGGCGCTCTGGGCCGTCGCGTTCTGGGTAAGACTGGCGTCGCGGGGCCTGCCGATCCGCGCCGCTTTCGCGATGCTCGCCGGCCTCGCATGCCTGATCTGCCACATCTTCGCCTTCGCGATCCTGGCCCTGCTCTGCGGCTCGATCGAGCTGGTCCGGCTGTGGAGGGTGCTGCACGGATCGGACCGGACGCCGTGGCGAGAGCTCCCGTCGCAGCTCGCGCGCAGCGCGCTGACGCTGACGGCCGCCACGGTGCTGCCGTTCCTGACCTACAAGCTGTTCGGGCCGTCGAACACCTACTCGCGGCCGGACCAGGGCCGGCTGTTCCTGGAGCAGCTGACGCACAACGGCTTCCTGGCCGAGCCAAGGATGCGGCTGCTGTGGCTGCTTGGCACCGTGGGCGCGCCGAACCGCGAACTCGACCTGATCGCGGCGGCGGTGCTGGCGGCGATCCCGCTGCTGGCGTTCGCCCGCCGCTCGCTGTCGTTCAGCCCGGAGCCGCTGCTCGCTGCCGCCATCCTGCTCGTCGCCTTTCTGGTGCTGCCCAGCACGGCGATCGATAACGGGATGGTCTATCCGCGCCTCGCCCTGCCCGTCGTGCTGCTCTGCATCGCCGGCATCCGGCCGGTGCTGCCGCGTCCCCTGGGCACGGCGGCTGCGGTGGCGGTCGTCATGCTGACGCTGTTCCATGCCGCCGGCACCGCGTCGGTCTGGAGCCGGCAGCAGGCGGTGCTGCAGGATCTGCGATCCGTCACCCGCGAGGTGACGCCGTGCAGCCGCGTGCTGGCCACGCGCGATGGCGGCAACGCGTGGATGGTCGAGCGCGACGAGCCCGCCGTCTCGCGCATCTTCTACAACGGCGTGGCCTACGCGAACCTTCCCGCCTGGGTGATGATGCAGCGGCGCGCCTACTGGCCGATGATCTTCGCCCAGACCGGCAAGCAGCCGTTGGAGGTGCTGCCGCCCTTCGACCAGATGCAGCAGAACGACGGCTACCTGCCGCTGACGCAGCAGCTCCGGCTCGGGCAGGGGAGCGGCGGCGTCGCCGGCAGCAACCGCTGGCCGTCGCAGCTGACGGACTGGCGTCATCGATACGACTACGTGCTCATCCTGCACCAGCATCCCGGGACCGCGCTGCCGAGCGAGCTGCAGCTGCTGGCGCGCAGCGGCTTCGCCGCCCTTTATCGGGTCATAACGGCGACACCGCATGCTGCCTGCGGTGGATGAAGCGTGCCGCTGCTGTCATAACATTTTGACGCGGCACGGTTGCTGAACGGCGCGGAGATCGTTCACACTGGTCCGGCACGGCGACCGGGGCCTGCTTCAGGACGCGGAACCCATCCCGCACGACCTGGTGGAGCTCGGCGTTGTCCTCACCGACCGGTTTCCTGCGCACGCATCAGGCCCAGCTGGCCGCGATCGTCGGCGCCATCGCGTCGGGCGAGGCCTCGGGCGTCGGCGACATCCTGGCGGCGGTGACACCGGGAGGCGGCAAGTCGCTGCTGCCGGTGATCGCGGCTGCGCGGCTGATCGAGGCCGGCATCGTCGACCGCGTCTGCTGGGTGGTGCCGCGCGACAGCCTGCGCCTGCAGGCCGAGGAGGCGTTCACCGACGGGCTGTGGCGCGCCCGCCTCGGTCACGCCTGCTCGGTGCGCGCCGCCGAGAACGCCGCCAACCCAAGCCGGGGGCTCGCCGGCTACGTCACCACCTACCAGGGCCTGGCGGCTGCGCCGGCGCTGCACCTCGCCGAGTTCCGCCGCGCCCGCTACCTGCTGGTGATCGACGAGATGCATCATCTGCCGGCGCTGTCGGAAGCGCCCGGCGATGCCGCCGGCCAAGACGAGGCATCCGGCTGGAGCCGGGCGCTGCTGCCGCTGCTGGAGAGCGCGCGCCTGCGCCTGCTGCTCTCCGGCACGCTGGAGCGCGCGGATGGGCGCGGCATCCTATGGCTGCCCTATCGGCGCGGACCGCGCAGCGCCACCCGCGAGGTCGATCTCGCCGCACCCGGCTGGGCGGTGGTGGGCTATAGCCGGGCGCAGGCGCTGGCCGACCGCGCGGTGCTGCCGGTGCTGTTCGGCGCTCTGGACGGCGAGGCGAGCTGGCTCGACGAGGCCGGTACGCCATGCGGACCGCACCGGCTGTTCAACCACTGGCCGACCGAGACCACGCGGCCGGCGCTGTTCACCGCCCTGCGCACCGGCTTCGCCACCGAGATGCTGCGCCAGGCGTTCCGCGCCACGCGTTCGCTGCGCGCGCGTCGCCGGCGGCTCCGCGGACTGGCCGCCGACGCGCAGGCGCGCGGCCTGGGCAAGCTGCTGGTGGTGGCGCCCGACCAGGGCGTCGCGCGCCGCTACCTCGAGCAGCTGCAAGCCTGGATGCCGGCCGCGCAGGCGCAGTCGATACGGCTGGCGACGTCGAGCGAGGCGGACGCGCATGAGAGCTTGGCCAGCTTCCGGCGGCAGGACGAGCCGAGCGTGCTGGTGACGGTGGCCATGGCCTACGAGGGGCTGGACGCACCGGAAGTGGCCGTGGTCGCCGCACTCACCCACATACGCAGCCGCCCCTGGCTGGAGCAGATGGTCGCCCGCGCGACGCGCGTGGATCCCAACGCCGGCGACTACGCGACCCAGCGCGCCCTGGTGTTCCATCCCGACGACCCGCTGTTCGCGCGCTTCCGCCTGCGCATGGAGACCGAGCAGGGCACCCTGGCGCGCCAGCCGGCGCCGGCCAAGCGGCAGGGGACGCTGCCGATCTGGCTGCGCGAGCAGCTCGACGAGCAGGCGGGCCGCGACGGGCTGGTGCCGCTGCAGAGCAACGCCTTGGCGCTGCGCTACGCGATCCTGAAGCCGGGGCCGCACCTGGCGATGCAGCGCCCGGAGCACGAGACGGCGCAGGCCGAACTGTTGGAGCCGCCTTCCCTGGTCGAGCGCCGCCGCCGTGGCAGGGTCGGCGAGCTGATCGCGATGCAGGCGGTCGAGGACGAGGGGGCGCTGCGGGCACCGCGCGGGCAGGGGCTGTATCACCGCTACAACGCGGTGCTGAAGCGGGTGACGGGCCGCAGTCGCGCCGAGATGACGCTGGCGGAACTGGAGGCGGCGATCGGCTGGCTGGAGCGGCACCGTCTCGCGGACCACGTGGACCTGCTGGAGGGCGACCCGCGCTATGCCTGGACCGCGCGGCAGCGCGGCGAGTGGCGGCCGCCGGGCGGGCCCGCGGGCGGCAGGAACCGCCGCCCGCCGCGCCCGGCGGCCCCGGACACCCACGCCGGGGGATGAGCGCGGGATGGGCTGGTGGCTGCGGCCTCAGCTACCGCCGGCGCGGGCGTATTTCGCGTCCAGCGCGTCGATCGCGTCAACGTTCGGCGCCGAGTGGCTGCGCGGGTCGAAGCTCTGCGCGAGCCAGGCGTTCACGATCGACTTCGCGAGCTCCGGGCCGATCACCCGCGCCCCCATGGTGATGATCTGGGCGTTGTTGCTGAGTGCCGCGCGCTCCGCCGAGTAGGTGTCGTGCGTGAGGGCGGCGCGTATGCCCGGGATCTTGTTGGCCGAGATGGAGACGCCGATGCCGGTGCCGCAGCACAGGATCGCGCGGTCGTAGGTGCCGTCCAGGATCCGGCTGGCGACGCGGTCGGTCATCTGGGCGTAGTACTCGCCGTCCTCGCTGTCCGGCTGCGACAGGTCGGTGACCTCGTGCTGCTCGCCGCGCTTGAGATGCTCGCCGATCGCGCGGATCAGGGGCTCCCCGGCGCTGTCTCCACCCAATGCAATACGCATCTCGATTCTCCTGGGGCGGTTCGATACGGCCCGGTTCGTCGGTTGAACGGGTGAGTCCGCGCATTCTCGCCGCTAGCCGCCCTGCAATCCGTGGGCGACGGCGATGCCGGTCTCGTCGTCGAAGATATGGATCGCGTCGCGCGGAATTTTAAGCACCGCCCGGCTGCCAACCGGAGCCGCGACGTGGCGATCCGCCACCGCGATCAGGAAGCAGCCGCCCACGGCGACGCCGGCGTGGCTGTGGTCGCCGAGCCAGTGGTTCGACAGCACCTCGCCATGTATCACCGCGACACCCGGAACCGCGCCGGGGTCGCCTTCGCCCGCGAGCTGCACGCGGTGCGGCCGGATGCCGACGCGCAGACGCGCCCGTCCGGCGAACTCGTCGGCCTGGCAGGGAATCCTGAAGGCCGAGGCGCCTGCATCGTCGAGCACGACGAGTTCTTCGCCCGCCGCGTTGCGGTTCACTTCCGCCCGGTAGAGGTTCATCGGCGGCTCGCCGATGAAGGAGGCCACGAACAGGTTCGCGGGACGCTCTCGCAGCTCTTCGGGGGTGGCGAACTGCTGCAGCACGCCCTTGTCCATCACCGCGACCCGATCCGACAGCGCCATCGCCTCGGTCTGGTCGTGGGTGACGATGACCGTGGTCATCTTCTGCAGCGTCATGTGGTCCTTGATGCGCGCGCGCAGCAGCGCGCGCAGCTGCGGCTCGAGCTGCGACATCGGCTCGTCCAGCAGGTAGGCGGACGCGTCGCGCACCAGCGCGCGGGCGAGACTGACGCGCTGCTGCTGACCGCCGGAGATGGATGGCGGGTACTTCTCCAGCAGCGGGCCGATCTCCAGCATGTCGGAGACCGCGTTGACGCGCCGGTCGATCTCCGCCCGCGGCGTGCGGCCGCGCAGCAGCGAGAAGGCGATGTTGTCGCGCACCTTCAGCGGTGGATACAGCGCGTAGCCCTCGAACGCCATCGCCACGTTGCGCTCCGACGGCTTCAGCCGGTTGATCACGGTCGAGCCGATCCGGATGCTGCCGCTGGTTACGCTCTCGAAGCCCGCCACCATGCGCAGCGTCGAGGTCTTGCCGCAGCCCGACGAGCCGAGCAGGGCGATGATCTCGCCGT
The DNA here is from genome assembly GCA_964245755.1 of uncultured Acetobacteraceae bacterium. Lineage (GTDB taxonomy): Bacteria > Pseudomonadota > Alphaproteobacteria > Acetobacterales > Acetobacteraceae > Lichenicoccus. The sequence goes on from CAXTNV010000030.1 coordinate 29,984, forward strand.
CGCGTATCGCCATCGAGACCGCATCGACGGAACGCTCCTTGGAGCCGGGATAGACCTTGGAGACGTCGTCGAGGGTGAGGGTGCTCATCGGGCGGCCTGCATCAACGTGGATCCATCAGCTTCTCTCCAGCAATCGCTCGCCGGAGCCGGTCTCGAAGAAATGCGCGCGGCCGAGATCGAGGCTGGCCCAGGCGCGCTGGCGGCCGCGCGCCTCGCCGAACCCGCCCTGCGAGTTCGACAGGGTGCCCGATTGCGGCTGGCTGGCGAAGATCTCGGTGCCGTCCTCGGTGCGCAGCAGCATCACCTGGCGGTCGTTCAGCGGGGTGATCGCGTCGATCTCGACCGGCATCGCCCCGGGCTGCTGATCGAGGCTGACCGCGACATCCTCCGGTCGCACCCCGAGCATGCAGCCGGCACCCGGCATCGTGCCCGGCGCCAGGGCGGCGGATGGCAGCGCGACGCGGTTGGCGGCGACGCGCAGGCCGTCATCGCCGTCGCGCAAGGCCGCGAGCAGATTGATCGGCGGATCGCCGAACAGGCGGGCGATCCGGCTGCTGGCCGGCCGGTTATAGATCACCTCCGGCGTGCCGATCTGGGTGAAGCCGCCATCGGCCAGCACGGCGATGCGGTCGCCCAGCGCCATCGCCTCCTTGTAGTCCTGGGTGACGTAGATCACCGTGGTGTCGCGCGCGCGGAGCAGGCGCGGCAGCTCGAGGCGCATCTCGTAGCGCACCTTGGCGTCGACGTTGCGCAGCGGATCGTCGAGCAGCAGCACCGACGGCTTCGCCGCCAGCGCGCGTGCCAGAGCGGTGCGCTGCTTCTGGCCGTTGGAGAGCGCCTTGGGCAGGTGCGTCAGCACGTGGTCGATGCGCAGCATCCGTGCCGCCTCGTGCACCTGCGTCTTCACCGCGGCCTCGCCCAGGCTGCGGCTGCGCAGCGGGCTCGCGATGTTCTCGAACGCGGTCATGTGCGGATAGAGCGCGAAGTTCTGGAACGCCATGCCGATGTCGCGCCGGTCCGGCTCGTCGTCGGTGATGTCGCGGCCGTCGATGAAGACGCGGCCGCCATCGGGCGGCACCATGCCGGCGATCAGCCGCAGCAGCACGGTCTTGCCGGAACCGGACGGGCCGAACACCACCAGGAACTCGCCGCGCCGCACCGAGAACGACAGGTCGTCGATGACGCTGGCGCGCCGATAGGACTTGCGCAGATGCTCGATGGCCAGGAATGACATGGCGGCTCCTCAGCCCTTGATCGCGCCGAGCGACAGGCCCTCGACCAGGTAGCGCTGGGTGAAGATGGCGAGCACCAGGGTCGGGATCACCGACAGCACCAGGGCGGCCGCGATCTGTCCGTACTCGATGCCCGAGGCGGTGATGAAGGCGAGCGCGCCGACGGTGACCGGCTGCACCGCCGACGAGCCGAGGATCAGCGCGAAGATGAAGTTGTTCCACGCGAAGATGAACGACAGCAATCCGGCGGCGGCGATGCCGGGCCGCGCCAGCGGGATCGATATCTTGAAGAAGGTGGCGAGCCAGCTATGTCCGTCGAGGCGGTAGGCGAGCTCGATGTCCTCCGAGACGTCCTCGAAGTAGCCGCGCACGATCCACAGCACCAGCGGCAGCGTGATCAGCTGGTACACCCAGACCAGGCCGAAGTAGGTGTCGTACAACCCGATCGCCTGGAAGTAGCCGAGCAGCGGCAGCAGCACCAGAAGCGGCGGTGCGAAACGGAACGACAGCAGCGTGAACGCCATGTCCTCGCCGCCGCGGAACTTGTAGCGGGCGAACGCATAGGCCGCCGGCACGCCGAGGATCAGCGAGACGATCACCGAGCATACCGACAGGATCACGCTGTTCAGCAGGTTGTGCATGTAGTCGATCTGCACCTCGCCCGAGCTGGTCGAGAGGTGGCCGGAGATCAGGGCGACGTAGTTGCGCAGCGTCGGCGTGAAGAACGGAGAGGGCGGCGAGCGCAGGATGTCGGTGTTGTGCATGAACGACATCAGGAAGACCCAGAGCAGCGGGAACAGGAAGAACAGCCCCACCAGCACCATCAGCAAGACGCGCAGGCTCGCGAACAGCTGGCTTCTCATCTGCCCCACCTCTTCATGGCCCGCTCCATCACGCCGCGCCGTGCGCGCGTTCGCGCAGGCGGGTCCAGTTCTTCATGAACACCGTGGTCAGCGCGTAGGTGATCGCCCACAGCACCATCAGGATCGCCGAGGAGCGGCCGATGTCGGTGAAGGTGAAGGCCTGCAGGTAGGCCTGCACCTGGAACACCAGCAGCGTGTCTCCCGGGCCGCCCTGGGTCATCGCGTAGATGATGTCGAACTGCTGGATGCTGTCGAGCATGCGGAACAGGCTCGCGGTCAGCAGGTAGGGCAGCAGCATCGGCAGCAGGATGCGAAAGAACACGAACGTGCCCGGCACGCCGTCCAGCTCGGCGGCCTCGAACGGCTGGCGCGGCAGGCCGCGCAGCCCTGCCAGCAGCAGGATGGCGATGAACGGCGTGTAGACCCACACATCCACCAGCACGACGGTGAACAGCGCGGTGTTGGGCGAGGCCCCCCAGCGGAAGTCGTGGAGCCCGATCAGCGAGATCAGGTAGGACAGCACGCCGAAGTTGGAGTTGGTCATCAGCTTCCACATCAGGGCCGCGATCGCGGGCGCGACCATCAGCGGCAGGATGAGGAGGATGGAGAGCAGGTTGGTGATCGCCGAGCGGCGCCACAGCAGCAGCGCGATGCCCAGGCCGAGCAGCAGCTCGATGCCCACCGTCAGCACGGTGTAGGCGAGCGACACGTAGACCGTGTGCCAGAAGCCGGCGTTGCTGAACAGCCTGACGAAGTTGCCCAGCCAGATGAAGCGGCGTCCGGACGGGAAGGCGAGGTTGTAGCGCTGCAGCGAATAGATCACCGCGGTGAAGAACGGGATCAGGATGCCGATGCAGACCAGCAGCGCCGGCAGGCTGAGCAGGTAGGGCAGCACGCGAACCGACACCGTGAACCGGCGCCGGTCCTGTGCTGCGGGGTGCGGAAGGGTGGCGTCCATCGTGGCGCGTGTTCCTTGCAGCAAGGCGGAGGCGCCCCCTCGCTCCGGACGCCGGTGGCAACAGGCGGAGACCCCGCCGCGGCCAGGGCGTCGGGCGACGCCCCCGCCGCTTCCTAGTCGGTGATGCCGGCGTTGGAGAGCTGCGACTTGATGTCGCTGGCAAGCTGGTCGAGCCCGTCCTCGACCGAGACCTGATTGGAGTACATCTTCTGCAGCGCCGCCGCCCAGTTGGTGGTGACGTTGAAGAACAGCGGCTGCGGCGTGAAGTAGATCTTCGCCCCGGGCGACGAGGCCGCGAACTGGTCCAGGAACCCCGGGTAGTCGTTCATGCGGGTTTTGAAGTCCTGGTTGTCCCACACGACCTGTCGCGTCGGGTCGATCAGGTTGGCCTTGGTGGCGCCGAGCGTCAGCTGCTGGGTGCTTGTGGCCCATTGCAGCAGCTTCCAGGCGGCCTGCTGTTTGCGGGAGTAGCTGCTCATTGCCAGCGACCAGATCCACACGTTCGGCGTCGGGCGGCTCGCGTCGGGGTTCGGCGTGAAGGCGTGGTAGACGATGTTGCCCGCCTCCTTGGTGCCCTTCTCCTGGAAGTATGCGGCACTGTCGGCGTCGTACACCATCGCCGCGGTGCCGCCGCCGAGATCGTTCGCAACCTCGTACCAGGTGTAGGTGGTCCAGTTCTTCGGGCCGCCCTTCTGCAGCATCTCGACCCAGAGCTTGGTGAACTTCTTCGCCGCCGGGCTGTTCATCGCCGGCACCAGCTTGCCGCTGCTGGTGTCGAAGTCCTTGCCGCCGTAGTTGGTGTAGGCGGACAGGAAGCCGGCGTGGATGGTGGCCCAGGAGCGGCTGCCGCGCGCGCTGATGCCGTAGGTGCCGGGCACGTCCCTGGAGATCTTGGCCGCCGTCTCGATCAGCTCGGGCAGGTTCTTCGGCGGCTCCACGTGCGCCGCATCGAGGATCCGCTTGTTGTAGGCCACCGAGTTCAGCTCCCACGCCCAGGGCAGCGCCCACTGCTTGGCGTTGGCGCTGCCGAGCGCCTGCCCCGGCACGCCGCTCCACGAGGTGGCGGCGCGCAGGTTGGGCAGGATGCCGTCCCAGTCATAATCCGGCGAGGTTTCCGACGGGTCGTGGATGAACTTGTTCAGGTCCACCAGCCAGCCGGCCGGACCGTACTGCCAGGTCTGGTAGGCGCCGGTCATGAACAGGTCGTAGGCGGTGGAGTGGCTGGAGAGTGCCGCGGTGACCTTGTCGAAATACACGTCCTCGGGGAACACGTCGTAGGTGACGTCGATCCCGGTCAGCGTCTTGAAGCTGTCGATGTTGTGCAGCATCGCGTCGGTGTACGGATGCTTGTTGAGCAGCAGCTTGATCGACTGGCCCTTCTGCGCCGTCCAGTCGTAGGAGCTGGCGGCCAGCGCCGACGACTGCATGCGGTTGAGCAGCGCCGTCGCCGCCGCGGCGCCGAGCCCGTACTGGCCGGCACGCGTGATCAGCTCGCGCCGGCTCATGCCGCCGTCCCTGAACACGCTGAGTATATCCTTGATCTTGTCGGCCATGTCTCGTTCCCCGTGATTTCGAAAGCCGGCTTTTCGTTTCGGACTCGATCAGGACGGTATCAGCACGATCTTGATCGATCCCTCGCCTTTTTT
>CAXTNV010000031.1:0-24383 GCA_964245755.1 uncultured Acetobacteraceae bacterium
AGATCGGCCGGGCTCTGGCTTCGATGCACGCACAGCCGGCGCAACCCTGGACCGTCGAGACGCTCGCCCAGTCGGTCGGCATGTCGCGTGCTCGCTTCGCAGCCCGCTTCCGGGAACTGGTCGGCCGCGGGCTCCTGGACTACCTGACCCAGTGGCGCATGTATAAAGCCGCCCGCCATCTCGGTCGTGCTGAGACATCCCTGGAGTGCCTGGCTTCGCGCTCCGGCTACCGGTCTACGATGGCATTCAGCAAGGCCTTCAAGCGGTGCGCCGGCTGTTCGCCCGCCGAGTTCAGGCGCCGGGTTTTGTCCGGTGAAGGTGATGCAAGCCAAGTTTCTGAACCCGATCGCACCCTTGCATCGTGATGCCGTGCTGGGCGCCTGTAGGGCAAACTCGAAGGCACTCGAATGTCACCTGGGTTGGTGGAGTCACAGCAGGAGGCAGACGAGATAGCCGATCGCCCCGACGAACCAGATCGCACCTGGCAGACTGACCTGCGTGAAGGCGAAACCCGCCGTCGCGACGATGGGGCCGATCACCGACGCGAGGTTGCCCAGGCCGGAGAGTGTGCCCTGCAATTCACCCTGACGGTCTTCGCCGACCGCGCGCGAGAGTTCAGCCTGTAATGCCGGCGTCCCGATGCTGCCGGCGGCAAGCAACGGCATGATGGCGAAGGGCATCCAGCCGCGGTTGGACAGGCCCATCAGCAAGGTGCCGACAGCATCCGAGGCCATGCCGAAGCGCAAGGTGTTGCGCGCGCCCAGGCGCGCGGTCAGCGGGCCGACGAGGAAGCCCTGTGACAGAAAGAACAACAGGCCGAAGCAGGCGAACGACCAGCCGACCAGGGAGGGTGTCCAGCCATAGCGGGCCTGCCCGTATAGCACCCAGAGCGCGACGGGGATCTGTCCGAGCAGGCAGAGGGCGCAGTAGATCGTGATCAACGGGCCCAGTGATCGGAAGCTGCCGAGCCAGACCAGGGCGGCGAAGGGGTTGAGTTGAGACAGCAGCAAGGTGGATCGGCGACGGTCGGCCGCCGGCTCGGGCAGAAGGGCGACCGCCAGGACAAGGTTGACGCCGTTGAACAGCGCCGCAGCCAGGAAGGGGAGCACGGGGGAGATCTGGCCGAGCGTGCCGCCGAGCGCCGGGCCGAAGATCCAGCCGATGCCGAGGGCTGCGTTCATGGTGCCGTAGCGCTTTGCTCGCTCGGCGGGGAGGGTCAGGTCGGCGATGGCGGCGGAGATCACCGCGAGATTGGATGCGGTCATGCCGCCGATGATGCGGGCCAGATAGAGCAGCCAGAGGGTGGGCGAGAAGCCGGTCAGCAGATAATCCAGCGCGCCGCCGGCAAGGGAGAGCAGCAGAATCGGGCGACGGCCGAAGCGGTCGCTGAGCGCTCCCAGGACGGGTGCGAACAGGAATTGCATCAGGGCAAAGCTCGCGATCAGGGCACCGTAGTGCAGGGTGATCGAGCCGGTAGACAGCCGGCGCAGCACGGTAGGCAAGATCGGGACGATCAGCCCGACGCTGATCGCGTCGATCAGGGCCGCCAGGTAGAGCACAGCAAGCGGGCGGGTCATGTGGGTCCGATCGCGAAGAGAGGCTATGGGTATTGGATGATGTGCGCGGCCGGAGGAAGTTGCGTCCGTGATGCGCTGCCGGAGCTTCGATCGGCTGCTTCCACCCTGCGGATCTTCATGCGCGACTCCATCGCCGCGGCATTCCGAGCATCATCGCCCGCGATCGGACATCTTTGCACGACCATCATGAACGCCCGTTGCTGCCCCACCGTGTCGCTCGGGCGCGGCGCCAGCCGAACGAGGTGTCGGCACCGCTCGTCCATTTCGGTCCTAGGTCGCCGCAGCTCCTGCGCCGGCCAGAAGAAGCGTATGGTGTTGTCGCGGATGCCGGCGAGGATGATTTCGATGCCTACCGAGCGGACCATCCACCCCAGCTGATGGTCGCGATATTCACGGCGGCGGCAATGGTGTAGAGATCCGGCATCGACGTCATCCGAGCAACGGCGGCATCGAACTCGGCAAAGGTCTCGGCAACTGCGGGACGCGCAGCGACCCGTGCGTGCCAACGCGCGAGCGGCGAGCCGGTCGAAGACGCGAGCCGGCAATGGACCGAGCGGTTCATCATCGGTGCGACCGCTAGGTCGGCATGGCCGGAGCAGTCACCGTTGAACCAGGAGTTGCCGCCGAGGCATGCGTCGAGCCAGAGCTGGAGCGTCTGGGTGTCGCGCCGCGCGACGGCGCGGAGTTAGCCGGCGAGCGTCCCGCTGGCGCGACCGAACCACAGGATCTCCCCCCCAGGCCCGGTTCATCGCCTCGAACTGCGCGTCGCAGATCGCCTCCGTCATGCGGGCGCGGGCACGACCGAGCGGGTCCGGCGGCAGCAGCGGCGGATCGGGGAAGCGCGTCTCGATGTAGTCGAGGATGACCGGCGAGTCGAAGATCGGCGTCTGGTCATCGACGAGAAGCACCGGCACTTCGCGGCGAGGGCTGGCGGCGGCAAAGGGAGTGCCGACGCAACCGGTGCCGAGATCCTCCGGAAGCAAGACCTAGAATGGGAGACCCTTCTCGCGAAGCGCGATCTTCACCTTCTGGACCTAAGAGGAGAACGGGTGTTCGTAAAGGATCACGGATGACTGCTTCCTGATCTGCTACGATAGCGGCGCACTCGGCGCCGTGCGCACCGCGTTGATCGCATCCGCCGCGGCAGCCGCTCGTCGCCTGGAGGGCATGACCGGCATCGTGTGCGGCGCCGGCGCGAGACGCGCGGCGATCTAGCAGGCTGTGCAGCCGCGCGTCCTGCTCACCGCCTGCTACTGGCTGATCGCTTCCAGCTCCTGTCTGGGCGGGATGGACCGGAGCAGCACCGTGGTCCAGAGCCCGAGCGAGACCGCAACCGCCAGGACCAGCCACGTCACGTTCGAACTGACGGTGCCGCTCAGCAGCGTCCACAATATGGTGCCGACGACGAAGCCGAGTACCTGCATGGCGCTGAGAAAGCCGATCGCGCTGCCGCGGACCCGTGTCGGGAAGCTTTCACCCTGATAGGCGTAGCCGGCGCCGGACCACGTGCCGTTGGTTGCCTGGTAGAGCAGGAAATACACCAGCACGACGAGCCAGTGCTGATCGACGACGAGGAACAGCAAGCTCAACGGTGCCACCAGCGCGCCGGTCACGATGATCACCTCACGCCGACCATAGTGCTCACCGAGCCAGCCACCGATGATGTAGAAAAAGAATCCGATGCCGCCGCACGCCAGCAGCAAGGTGCTGGCACCCGTCGAGGTGAACCCTTTGAACTTGGTCAGCCAGTAGGTGATGTAGAAGTTCGTGGCGACATAGCTGGTTCCATAGATCACCCAGGTGATCGAGAGCAGTATGAGCTGTCGGCGGACGTAGCCGGGCGTCGCGAACAGCTGTCCGACCGTGACCCGATCCATTTCCTCCACCGCAACGGCGTGATGCTCGAGCAGCGCCCGCAATCGCGGCTGATCCCCGGCTCGACGTGCCTGTTTGACCTGCTCCACATGCTCGAAGCGCTCCGACTCCCTGATGAACACTCGGCCGATAATCACGGCGACGATCGGCAGCACGCCGAGCAGGAACACGAAGCGCCAGCCATAGCTGCCGAAGGCGAGGTATACGCCGGACGCCAGGAACACCCCCAGCGGCCAGCCGCCCTGCACCACCGAATAGAGCAGGCCACGCCGCTGGGCCGGCACCTGCTCGTTGACGATGGTGATCGACACCGCAAGCTCCGAGTAGGCGAGGCCGGACGCCAGGGCGCGCACCAGTACCAGCTCCCAGAAGTTCTGCACGAAGTAGGTCAGTCCGGTGAAGATCGCCGTGCCGGTGAGGCAGAACATCCAGACCCGACGCCGCCCGAATCTGTCCATGCCGTAGCCCGCGAAGATCGTGATGCAGAACTGTGCCGCATAGACGAAGAAGCCCAGCACGCCGATGCCGGTCTCTGAGATGTGCAGCCCGCGGGCGACATCCGGCAGTGCGAGAACCAGCAGGTTCACGTCATACGAAGCGAGCGCCCAGCCCGCGAGTGCCACCAGTACCAGGTAAAGCGTATAGCGCCCTTCGGGCACTGCGGATGCCGCCATAGCCGTGTCCTCCGGCGCCTGTTCCGGCGCTCGATGCCGCCATCGTTCTCCTCCCCCGTTACCTCGGCAACCGATTCCTCCTCAAGTTCTCGTTGAGGCAGCTCGACGCGACCCTGATCCCAGCCGAGCGAGCCCGGGCAGCCTGCCGGGCCGGTCGGCTGGTGTGGCCCTCGTCGCCGCCTGGCCGAAGCGCCGGCTCAGCCTGCGGTCCAGCCGCCGTCGATCGGCATCGGGGCGCCGGTGATGGTGCGGGCGGCATCGGAGCAGAGGAACACAGCAAGGGCACCGATCTGCTGCGGCGTGGTGAAGGCGAGCATCGGCTGCTTCTCCGCCAGGAGCTGCCGGCTCTCCTCGTCGACGCTGCGGCCGCCGCGCGAGGCACGGTCCTCCAGCTGCGCTTCGACCAGGGGCGTGCGCACCCAGCCCGGACAGATCGCGTTCACGGTGATCCCGTGATTGGCGAGCTCGATCCCGGCGACCTTGGTCAGTCCGACCAGCCCATGCTTGGCCGCGACATAGGCGCTCTTTCGCGCACTGCCGACCAGGCCATGTGCGGATGCCACGTTGATGATGCGGCCCCAGCCGCGCGCCTTCATGCCGGGCGTCACCGCCTTGATGCCGTGGAAGGCGGCGGAAAGGTTGATGGCGATGATCTCGTCCCAGCGCTCGTCGGGAAACTCGACGATATCGGCGGTGAACTGCACGCCGGCATTGTTGACCAGGATGTCGACCGGGCCGAGCGCCGCCTCGGCTTCGGCGACCATTCGCCTGATCTCGGCCGCTGCGCGAACGTCAGCGCCGGATATTGCGACGCGCGTACCGGCATCAGCGATCGTCCGGCGCGCCGCCTCGATCGCCGCCTCGGAGCCAAAGCCGTTCATGACGATGTCGGCGCCTTCGGCGGCGAGGGCCACGGCGATGCCGAGGCCGATCCCCCCGGTCGATCCGGTGACCAGCGCCACGCGTCCGCTCAGTGATCCCATGACGGCTTCCTCAGCCTCCGGTCAGGACGCGTGTTCCGGGGCAAGCGTGATGTGGAACGCACTGATCTGCCACCTTCCGTTTCCGCAAACAAGGATCGTCGAGAACGTGGCCTCGTGGCGGCCGGCGAGGGGGCCGGCCGGAGCCTCGAGAACGGAGCGGGCGTGCACCAGAGCTACCGTCTCACCAAGCCGCCTCGCGGACTCCAGGCTGATCCGGTTCCGGCTACCTGCGTAGATGGTGGAGAAGATGCCCGCGTGGCTATCGATGATCGCTTTGCGGCCTCGCAGGTGATCTGCTCGAATGGTGACGAAGTCGGCATCCTCCGCCATCGGCGCGCCGAACGCCGTTCCGTCTCCAGCATTCCAGGCGAGCTCCAACTCATGCAGAAGCCCGGCGAAGATCGAGCGCTCCACATCAGAAATGACCATCTCCACGTTGCATCCCCGTTCTGACTGTTTTGCACTGCAGCTGACAAGTTTTGCCAACCAACCGGTTGGTTGAAGCTAGGCTGTCGGGTTGCGCTTGTCAACCAACCATTTGGTCGTTAGCAATTCGGTGTGGGATCATGATCCGCGTGTCATCACGTTCCGCCGGTCGCATCGCCATGCGCATCGCGGGCTTCGCACCGCGGCATGACAGGCTTCGGGCAGCAGGGACGGCCGTAAAGGGGGCTTCTTCGTGACTGAGCGCGGTCTCGACCGGAAAGCGGCGATCATCACCTCCACGGTCGATCACATCGTCCGTTTCGGGTTCGAGGGGCTGCGCCTGCGGGACGTGGCACAGGAAGCGGGCATCAACCATTCCACTCTCATCCATCACTTTCCGAGCAAGAAGGCGCTTGTCGCGGCGGTGGTGGAGGACTTCATCAAGCGCTTCTCGGCGGCGAAGGGTAAGCCGACCGGCGCAACGGCCCGCGAACGCACGCGGAGCTACATGGCCAACGTCAAGGCCAACATGCGCAAGACACCCGACATCTTCATCGTGATGAACGAGCTCATGGTGCGCGCCAACCGAGATCCCGAGATCGCAAGCCTGATCGCGCCGAGCCATCAGGCGTGGCGCGGACATATCCTCTCGCTGCTGGCCGACAGCGACCTGTCGGCAGCAGACAAGGCGGCGGTGGTTGAGCGTTGCATGTCTGAACTGCTTGGCACGAGTTTGGCACTGAGCGCGCGCGGCTTGCTCAGGCAAACTTGACGGTGGGGATGCCGATCGCGGCGGCCGATCGGCATGGCCGGAAGGCGTTCGACGAAGCTCTCGGTGGCGACAGGCGCCCTGTCTACGCCACCTCCTGAGGCACCAGCCCGTCGGCCAGCTGCACTGTGCCGAGGGCTGTTCGTCGTCTCGTCAAGCCGGCATGTTGCCGCTGCAGGTGGGGCGCGGCGATGCTGGATGACGGTGGCGAGACGGCCTTCACGGAGGCGCTGGTCAGTGCAAGCAGCCTCTGCAAATCCTTCGGACCGAAACAGGCCCTATCGGATCTGAGTTTCGCCATTCCGCCCGGCCGTGTCTGCGGCCTGCTGGGGCCGAACGGCGCCGGCAAGACGACGCTGTTCCGCCTGATCACCGGCCTGCTGCGAGCCACCAGCGGCGAGATGCGGATAGGCGGCCGGGACGCATTCGCCGACCGGGTCGAGGTCATGCGTCTGGTCGGCTTCCTTCCGGACGAGCCGGTGTTCTACTCCTACCTGTCCGGTCGCGAGATCCTGGAGCTGAGCGCTGGCATGCACGGTCTGGACGTGACGGCGACGCTGCAGCGCATGGCCCCCGTGATCGCGCAGCTTCGCATGGCGGACGACCTCGGGAACTACGCCGAAGACTACTCGCGCGGCATGAAGAAGAAGCTGGGCCTGCTGCTGACACTGCTGCACCAGCCGCGCCTGCTGGTATTGGACGAGCCCACGAACGGTCTGGACCTGGAGTCGACCCACCTCTTTTACGACCTGGTCCGCGCAGAAGCCGGCCGGGGCACCACCGTGCTGTTCTCCACCCACTTGATCGACCACGTGGCACGGCTGTGCTCGCACGTGATCGTCATCAACGAGGGCAGGCTGGTGACGCAGGGTCCGCTCGACGAGCTGCGTCTCCGGCATGGTGGCGCCAGCCTGGAGGATGTGTTCCTCCAGCTGACGACGCGCCCGCCCCAGGGATGACGGTTGCCCGGCCACCCGGTTCGGCCCGGGTCGTGGGCCTGTTGCTGGTCGCGGCTCGGCGGCGGGCAGCGGGGCGGCGTTCCCGCGCCCGCGACATCATCCGCAGTCAGGCCGGGCAGACCGGCACCGGCAGGCTCGGCCTAGGCAGCCTGTTGAGCACGATCGTGGCGATAGGGCTCACCGTCCTGTCCGCGCTGCTGGTGCAGGAGGCGGTGAGGGCCGGGCAGCGAATCGACGCGACGCGAAGCGGACAGGTGCTGGTCGGAGAGGATTTCATGATCCTGGTCCGCGCCGCGCAGCGCACGACGCCGGATCAGGCTTCGTCCTGGGCCGAGACCGATGCGGCGCTTTGGAACAGCTATGCCGCGGAAGCCGCACGCCTCGCCCGCAACGGCGGGGATGCCGCCGGTATCGCCCGGCGCCTGCGCGGCGTGGTGCTCGCCCACCAGACCGACCGGTTCGTCACGGAGCAGGATGCGGCGGAGGGGCTTGCCGGCTTGCGGGACAGGGGCGCCGGGGCGCTGCTCGGGTTCGTCGCCTTGGCCTGGTGGACCGTCATGCTGGTCATGCACGGCGAGGAGCTGGAACTCGACACCCAGCGGCGGCGGCACCCGATGTGGGAATGGGTGCTGAGCCACCCTGTCCGGCCGGCGGCGCTGTTCTGCGCCGAGATGCTGGCGCCGCTCGCCGCCAATCCGATGCTCTGGAGCGCGCCCCTGATGCCGGGGATCCTGTTCGGCTTCGTCTACGGCCCGGCGCTCGGTCTCCTGGCTGCCTTCATGGTGGGCATCCCTGTGGCCGTTGCCGCCGCCTGTCTCGGCAAGGCGGTCGAGATCGCTGCCATGCTGCGGCTCAGCCCGCGCAGCCGCGGCGCTGTGCTCGGCCTCATGGGCTGGCTCGGCTACACCACGTCCAGCCTCACCTTCCTCGCCTGGTGGTTCATCGACCCGCTCACGACCGCACTCGCCGGGCCGCTGGGCTTGCTTGGCGAACTACCATGGCCCTGGCTGGCCCTGGCGTTGGGCCGGCTGCGGCCGGGACCGTCGTCCTTCCCCGCCGGCGCCACCGTCTGCTGCCTGGTGGCCAGCAGCGTCGCCGTGCTGTCCGTCGTGCTCAGCGTATGGGGTGCGATGCGCGGGCTCGGCGGCAGGTCGGAGACGCTGGCCCCCGGCCGTCCTGCCGGCAGCGGCCGCACCCGGTTCGGCCGCAACCCGGTGCATCGCAAGGAGTGGTTGTGGTTCGCCCGGGACCGCAGCGCCGTCGTCCAGGTCGTGCTGGTGCCGCTTTCCCTGGCCGGAATGCAGTTGTTCGACATGCGCGGCCTGATCGCCGACGCCGGTGGCGCCTGGAACGCGGTCTGCGGGACGGCAATCCTGTTCGGCACATACTTCCTGATCGTGGTCGGTCCGAAATCGCTTGCCTCCGAGGGAACGGCGCTGTGGATCGCGATGACCTGGCCCGACGGGCTGGAAACTCTGCTGCGTGCCAAGGCGCGGCTCTGGACGGTGGTGTCGTCCGGCTTCGTCGCCCTGCCGCTGCTCTATGCCGCCTGCCGCTTCCCCTCCGACCTGCCCGGCGTGGTGCTGGTCGGGATCGGGTGGATCGTGTTCGGCTACGGCATGGCGCTGAAGACGGTGACGTTGGTGACCGTGGCCGGATCGTCAGGCGAGGCCGGGAAGATCCCTGCAAGCCGCCGCTGGGCGACCTACCTGGGCACGCTCACCTTCAGCGTCGGCGTTCTGACCCGGCAGTGGCCGGTCGCGATTTCCGGCATCGTGTACTCCAGCCTGACCAGTGCTGCGATGTGGCAGAATTTCCGCGCGCGCCTTCCCTACCTTTTCGACCCCTGGTCGGAACGCCGGCCGGAGCCGCCGACCCTGATGCACGCCATGGTCGCGATCGCCGCGCTGGTCGAAGGTGGAGCCGTGCTGACCGGCCTCGCCCGGGCGTTCGGCGGCGCAGGATGGGCCACCGGGGCATACGCCACCGGCTATGCCCTGTCCGCGGCGATCGTCGGAATCGGCGTGGTATGCTTCTTGAAGAAACGGCAGGTGAGGACGGCTGCCGTCTGGTGTTGGGACGCCGTCCCGAGCCGGCCGGGGTCCGCGGGCAGCCGCCGCCTGTTCCTGTTCCTCGCGATCGGCGGCATCGCCGGGGCGGCGCTCGGGGGGCTCGGTCATCTCTACCTGCTCGGCCTGCGGCAGTTCGCCTGGTTGCGGGCGGTCCTGGAGCAAGCCGACCCGCTCACCACCTTGCCCCATTACCGGCAATGGTCGTTCGCCCTCGCGGTGTTCGTCGCGCCGCCTGCGGAGGAGTTCCTGTTCCGCGGCCTGCTCTACCGCGCCCTGGATCGGGAATGGGGTGGCTGGGCCGCGATCGGAGGCAGCGCCGCGTTCTTTGCCATCTACCACCCGGTCCTGGCCTGGCTCCCGGTGGGAGTGCTGGGCGCCAGCAACGCGGTGTTGTTCCGGAAGTCCGGCTACCTGGCGCCGGCGGTGCTGCTCCACATGGTCTACAACGCAGTGGTGCTGCTCTGACCCGCGACCGTCGGTCTCAGCCCCGGAGGCTTCGGCGCAGCCCGGCCGGGATCGGGCTGGGGATCGCCACGATGATCGAGGGCGGCGACAGGGCCTCGCTGTTCGCGCTCCCTGTTCGCCGTTGCGGTCGCGCACTACATTCAGCACGTTGACGACCGACAGGGGAACAAGGCGATGGCCGAGACGACCACCAAGACCTGGCTCATCACGGGCTGCTCGACCGGCTTCGGTCGTGCCCTCGCGGAGCGTGTCCTCCAGGCGGGTGGCCGCGTGGTTGCGACCGCGCGTGATCCCGCGCACCTCGAGGGCCTCGGCCGGAGTGCGGACGCCGAACGCTTCCTGCCGGTGGCGCTCGACGTGACGCGCCCCGACCAGATCAGGGACGTGGTCGGCCACGCGGGGTCGCGCTTCGGTGGTCTCGATGTGCTCGTGAACAACGCGGGCTACGGCTACCAGTCCTCCGTCGAGGAGGGCGAGGAGGACGCGATCCGCGCCCAGTTCGAGGCCAACGTGTTCGGCCTGTTCGCGCTCACCCGCGCGGTCCTGCCGGTCATGCGCGAGCGCAAGGGCGGCCACGTGATCAACGTCACCTCGGTCGCCGGCTTCATCGGATTTCCGGGATCCGGCTACTATGCCGCCAGCAAGCACGCGGTCGAGGGCTGGTCGGATGCGCTCGCCGCGGAAGGCAAGCCGCTGGGCATCAGGGTCACCTGCGTCGAGCCGGGACCGTTCCGCACCGACTGGGCCGGGCGGTCGCTCAAGCAGACGCCGAACCGCATCGCCGACTACGCGGAGACCGCGGGTGCCCGTCTCAAGGCCACCTCCGGCAACAGCGGCAAGCAGGCGGGAGACCCGGTGCGGGCGGCGGATGCGATGATCCGCCTCGCGGCGATGGACGCGCCGCCGCGTCATCTCGTGCTCGGCCGCATGGGCTACGACAGCGTGACCGCGAAGCTCCGCGAGCGTCTCACGGCGATCGAAACCGATCGCGAGATCTCGCTCGGTGCCGACTACCCGGACGCCTGATCGGCGGCTCGCTGTCGTCGGCGAACCGCGGGAACGGTCACCGCTCGCCGGGCGTCGTGCGGCCCACGACGTCCGACGGACGGTTCAGTCCGGTCCGCCCGGGCCGGGTGAGGTGTTCCGGCTTCTCGAAGCCGGTCCCGCGCAACGTGCGCGCGCTCGAGGCGGAGCCGGCGCCGACGTGCGGTTGATCCGGCGGACGGCGCAGCCATCCGATGGCCATCGCCATCGTTCGCCGTGGCGATCGGCTTGTCCGGTTCCAGCTGGATTATCAGGCGGGCCCGGACCACGCATGAGACGCGAGCCAGGCCCCGTCCGGAAGAGACTGCCACGGCTGTCCAACCGGCAGCGGCCCTGATCTCAACACAGCGCGGGAGTTCCCTATGACCGGCAAGACCGCTCTCATCACCGGGGCCAACAAGGGTATCGGCTACGAAACGGCGCGCCAGCTCGGCACACAGGGCTACCGAATCTGGCTCGCAAGCCGCGATGCTGCCCGCGGCAGGCTTGCGGCGGAGCGGTTGGCGGGAGAGGGTCACGAGGTCCGGTCGCTGGCGATCGACGTCACCAGCGACGACAGCGTCCAGGCTGCCGCTGCCCGGGTCCAGCAGGAGGACGGAAGGCTCGACGTGCTGGTCAACAACGCCGGCATCCTGGGCGGGCCGCCGACGACGCCGAGCCAGCAGGCGCTCGACGGGATCCGCGACGTCTACGAGACCAACGTGCTCGGCGCGATACGGGTGACGCAGGCCTTCCTGCCGCTGCTCAGATCCGCAGGAACCGCCAACATCGTCATGGTCAGCAGCGGGCTGGGCTCGCTCGGCTGGCTGTCCGATCCAGCCAACCAGTTCTACGGCGTCAACATCCTGGGCTACAACAGCTCGAAGTCGGCGCTCAACGCGGTGACCGTGTGCTTCGCCAAGGAGCTGGCGGCAGCCGGCATCAAGGTCAACTCAGCCGATCCGGGATATACCGCAACCGACTTCAACGACCATTCCGGCTACCGCACTGTGGCACAGGCCGCATCCGGGATCGTGTGGTTGGCAAGCCTCGACCCGTCCGGCCCGACCGGCGGCTTCTACTTCGAGCAAGAGCGGGTGCCTTGGTGATCGCCGCTCCTCCTGTCGCCATCGTGCGCTTTGAGATGCCGACTTAGCCGTAGTTTTTCTCCGTCTAGCCGCTAAAGTCACCGTGATCCGGTTGACAGGAGGCGACTCCGGATCGAGAAATCGAGAAAAGCTACGCCCAGACGTAGCGCACGGGAGCAGAAGCGATGACCATGTCCTCTGGCGCCTCGCGGCGAGATCTGTTGAAGGGAAGCCTGGCGGTCTCGGCCGGGCTGATGGGCGGCCGTGCCTTCGGGCAGAGCAAGCCGCTCGTCGCCTACAGCAACAAGAGCCTCAGCTACTACTTCTTCGTTGTCCAGCAGGATGCCGTCAGGCGCGCCGTGGAGGCGCAAGGATGGGCCTTCCAGACGGTCAACGCCGACTTCGACAACACGGTCCAGCTGCAGCACTGGTCCAGCCTGCTGCTGCGGAATCCGGCTGCCATCATCTCCGACCCGATCGACAGCCAGGCCATCGTCAGCGCGATCCGGCGCTACAACTTCAAGCACATCCCGGTCGGCATCATCGACACGCCTGCGACCGGCGGTAACGTCGCCATCACGGTGGATTTCGACAACCGCCAGGGCGGGATCATGGCGGCGCAGCAGATCGTGGACCGGCTCAAGGCCAAGTATGGCTCACCGAAGGGAACCGTCCTGAACTGCTACGGCGCGCTGCAGAGCGTCGCCTGGCGGCTGCGCAAGGAGGGATTCGACGCGGAGATGTCGAAGTATCCCAACATCACCCTGCTCGACCGCCCGACCGAGGGCCTGCTCAACAACATGTTGAGCGTCACCATCTCCACGCTGTCGGAGCATCCCAATCTCGATGCAGTGCACGCGCCGAGCGACACGCCATCGCGCGGTCTGGTTACCGCCCTGCAGCAGCACGGCCGCTGGAAGAAGCGGGGCGAGCAGGGGCACGTGATCTTCGTCAACATCGACGGCGAGCCGATCGCGCTGCAGTGGATCACCCAGGGCTTCATGGACGCCGAGATCTCGCAGGACCCGATCGCCTATGCCGAGATCACGGTCGACATGATCGCCAGCCATGCGATGAAGAAGCAGGCGGTGCCGCTCGGCGCCTACCACAACTCGAAATACTACTGGGAGAACGGCAACGTTGTGCAGTCCGCCTCCGGCCCGAGCCTCGTCGTGCCGCCGTTCGTCATCGACGAGCACAACGTCGCCGACAAGCGGCTGTGGGGCAACGTGGCCTACAACGACTGGGGTTTGCGCTATACTTGAGCAAGCTTCGGGACACCAGCATGGACGACGGCATCCTCCTGAGGACCGAGCAACTCGGTAAACGCTACGGAGCGCTGGTAGCACTCGACGATGTCACGTTCTCGGTCCGCCGCGGCGCCATCCACGGGCTGCTCGGGGAGAACGGTGCCGGCAAGTCGACGCTCGTCGGCCTGATCTCCGGCATGCGCAGCCCGTCGACCGGTTGCATCCTGCTCGACGAGCAGCGCGTCGACGGCAAGGACGTGCGCGCGATGGAGCATGCGGGCGTGTTCCTGGTCACCCAGGAGCCGATGATCGTCGAGCAGGTCTCGGTGGCCGAGAACCTCATGCTCGGCCGGTGGCCGCGACGCAGCGGCTTCGTCGATTGGCGCAGCATGCGCGAACAGTCACGCCGCATGCTCGAAGGCACCGGCATCGATCCGGACGCACAGGCCGGCCGGCTCAGCGCGGTCGATCGACGCAAGCTCAACATCCTGCGCGCCCTGCACAGCGGCGGCCGCCTGATCATCCTCGACGAGCCGACCACCGCACTGACCGTGGAGGATCGTCAGCAGCTTTTCGGCTTCATGCGCGAGCTGCGCGCAGGCGGGATCACCTTCATCTTCATCTCGCACTACAACGAGGAGATCCTCGACATCTGCGACTCCGTCACGGTGCTTCGTGACGGCCGTCTTGCCGGCACATCGGACGACGTCGGCACCCTGTCGTCCGATACCCTGTCGGAGATGGTGCTCGGACGCGGCCTGGCGCTGTTCCATCGCGAACGCCGCGTGCTGACGCAAGACGGTGATGACTCGGGCTTCACGTTCACCGGCGTGCGTGCGAGATCGGTTGCGGTCGATCGCTTCCAGATCGCGCGCGGCGAGGTGGTGGGCTTTGCCGGACTGCCCGGGTCCGGCGCCAAGGAGTTCGCGCAGTCGCTGTTCGGGTTCAATCCGGCATCCGCGGGGCGCATCAGGACGGGCGGCGCGGAACGCGGGCTGCCGGCCAGTCCGGCGGATGCCTACGCCTCCGGCATCGCCTACCTGTCCGACGACCGTCGCCGCGACGGCCTGGTCGCCTTGATGTCGATCGGCGACAACCTGTCGCTGTCGTCGCTTCCGGCGGTCTCGAAGCGCTTCTTCCTGCGGCGGGGCGCGGAGGCCGACCTGGTCCGGCGCATGTTCCGCTCGATGGGCGTGAAGGCGCGTGGCCCCGAGGTCTCGATCGACACCCTGAGCGGCGGCAACCAGCAGAAGGTCTGTCTCGGCAGGGTGCTCGCGACCGAGCCGAGGCTGCTTATCCTCGACGAGCCGACCCGCGGCATCGACGTCGGCGTCAAGGAGGACGTGCACGGCATCATCGACAGGCTGACCCGCGACGGTCTCTCGGTGATCGTGGTGACCACCGACCTCGACGAGATGGCGCGCATCGCCGATCGCGTCTGCATCTTCAGCCGCGGCGCGATCGCGACGACGCTGGCCGGGCGTGCCATCACCAAGGACAAGCTGCGCGACGTCGCCTTCGCGCCCGACGCAGCCGCCTAGGAGGACCCATGTCGCAGCAGGTCGCGTCGAACCTCTCCACCGCCCGGCCGCCGGTCAGGACCGGCGGCATCGGCCCCGCGCTCAACTGGACTCTGCAGAACGTCGTCTGGCTCTGGCTCGTCGCCCTGGTAGTGATATTCGGCCTGCTCAACGGGTTCTTCTTCTCGATCGCGAACCTGCAGAACATCCTGCTGCAGGCCTCGGTGCTCGGGCTGCTGGCGCTCGCGGTCTCGCTGCCGCTGCTCGTCGCCGAGATCGACCTCTCGATCGCGAGCAACCTCGGCTTCTCATCGGTAATCGGCGCGCTGCTGGTCACGCGCTTCCACCTGCCCTGGGCGATCGGCATGCTGGCGGGAGTCGCCACCGGCACCGCCATCGGCCTGTTCAACGGATGGTGCATCACTCGCCTGCGCATGGTCTCGCTGATCGAGACGCTGGCGATGATGATCATTCTGCAGGGTTCGCTGCTCGCGGTCACGCACGGCAACACGATCACGGAGTTGCCCGACGGATACTATTGGCTCGGGCAGACCACGGTCGGCGGCTGGCCGGTGATGCCGGTCGTCTTCGTGCTGGCGCTGGCCGGCGAGATTGTCTTCCTGCGGCGGACGACGCTGGGGCGCTCGGTCTACGCCGTCGGCGGCAACGCGCAGGCGGCGGAGGCGGCGGGCATCCGGGTGCGGCAGATCAAGACGCTCGCCTTCGCGATCTCCGGTTTTCTTGCAGCGCTCGCCGGCTACCTCCTCGCCTCCTGGCAGATGGCGATCACCTCCAACCAGGGCGAGGGCTTCCTGCTCTACGCGATCGCGGCTCCCATCATCGGCGGCGTGAGCGTGTTCGGCGGCCGCGGCCACGTGCCCGGCATCCTCGGCGGCGTGCTGCTGCTGACGGTGATCCACGTGGGCCTGTCGATCGTCAACGTTCCTTCGTTCTACGTCGACATGATCGGCGGCCTCGCCATCTTCGTCGCGGTCGCCATCGACGCGCTTCGCGTACGCGTCTCCGCGACGCGCTGAGGAGTGCGGACATGCATCCGCGATCGCTGCTTCCCGACGATGCGGCCCGCGCCACCCTGGTGGGGCGCGTGTTCGATCCGGAGCACGGCGGCCCGTCGGTGGTGCAGCTGCGCGGCGACGCGCTGGTCGACGTCACGGCATCGTTCCCGACGGTGGCGGACCTGCTCGACGCCGACGATCCGGCCGCTGCCCTGGAAGCTGCAACGCCGGGCCGCGCCTACGCCCTCGCCGACATCGTTGCCGCGAGCATGCAGCGGGACGACACCCGGCCGCATCTGCTGGCACCGTCCGACCTGCAGGCGATCAAGGCCTGCGGCGTCACCTTCGCGCGCTCCATGATCGAGCGCGTCATCGAGGAGCGCGCGGGCGGCGACCTCGCGCGCGCCGCCGCGGTTCGCGATCGGATCGGCCGCCTCGTCGCTGGACGGCTGTCGGATCTGCGGCCCGGCTCGCCCGAGGCCGAGGAGGCCAAGCGGGCGCTGCAGGCCGAGGGGCTGTGGTCGCAGTACCTCGAGGTGGGCATCGGACCGGACGCCGAAGTCTTCACCAAGGCGCCGGTGCTGTCGTCGGTCGGGTTCGGCGCCGAGATCGGCGTGCTGCGGGCGTCGGTGTGGAACAATCCGGAGCCCGAGGTGGTGCTGGCGGTGGACGCACGCGGACGCACGCGCGGTGCCACCCTGGGCAACGACGTCAACCTGCGCGACATCGAGGGACGCTCGGCGCTGCTGCTCGGCAAGGCGAAGGACAACAACGCTTCCTGCTCGATCGGTCCGTTGATCCGGCTGTTCGACGACGGGTTCACGATGGACGACGTCCGCGAGCTCGAGCTGGTGCTGACCATCACCGGGCGGTCCGACGGCTACGTGCTGCGCGGCGCGAGCTCGATGCGGGAGATCTCGCGCGACCCCGAGCTGCTGGTGGATCAGGCGATCGGGCCGAACCACCAGTATCCGGACGGCATGATGCTGTTCCTCGGCACGCTGTTCGCCCCGACCGAGGACCGTGACGTGCCGGGTCAGGGCTTCACGCACAAGCCGGGCGACACCGTCGAGATCGCCGCGGCCCGGCTCGGCCGGCTCGTCAACATGGTGACCTTCGCCGACGCCGCGCCGCCCTGGCGGTTCGGCATACGCGCCCTGATGCGCAGCCTGGCCGCCCGCGGGCTGCTGGGCGCCGGCTAGGATGCGAGCGCAGATGCCAGGCGGGCTGCCGGCTCGCAAGCGCGCCGTCGTCACCGACCAGCGCTTTGGCCACGTGAACGCGGAGCGTGCGGCGGTCGAGCGCGCCGGCGCAGAGCTGGTGCTGTCCGACTGCGTCACCGCCGAGCAGGTCGCCGAGGCGGTGCGAGATGCGGACGTGGTGCTGGCGAACCTGGCGCCGGTCGACGCCGCGGCGCTCGCCGGGCTGCGGCCGAACGCAGTGGTGATCCGCTACGGCATCGGCACCGACAACGTCGACCTCGACGCCGCGCGGCGCCTGGGCATACGCGTCGCCAACGTGCCCGATTACGGCGCCGACACGGTGGCCGACCACGCCGCCGCCGCCATGCTGGCCCTGCTGCGGCGGCTTCCGGTGTATGACGCGGCGATACGACGCGACGGGTGGGTCACGCCGGACGTCGTGCCCGACCTGCCGGCACTGTCGGAATGCACCGTCGGGCTGATCGGCGTCGGGCGGATCGGGCTGGCGGTCGCGCGCCGGCTGCAGGCGTTCGACATCACGGTGATCGCCGCCGATCCGTATGCCGACCCGGCTCGCATGGAGGCGGCCCGCGTGCGGCTCGTCGACCGCGACGTGCTGCTCGCCGCCGCCGACGGGATCTCGCTGCATCTTCCGGCGACGCCGCAGACGCGGCGCCTGATCGCGCGCGATGCCTTCGCCCGCATGCGCGACCGCGCCGTCCTCGTGAACACGTCGCGCGGGGCGCTCGTCGACGAGGCGGCCCTGATCGAGGCGTTGCGCAGCGCGCGGCGCGCCCGCGCGGCGCTCGACGTGTTCGATCCCGAGCCGCTCGCCGCCGACAGCCCGCTTCGCTCGATGAGCAACGTGATCCTGACCCCGCACGCCGCCTTCTACTCGCGGGCGAGCCTGCAACGGCTGCAGAGCCTCGCCGCCGAGGAAGCGGAGCGTGCCCTGACGGGTGCAGCACTGCGCTGCCCGGTCCCCTGAACCATCACACGACGGGAACCTTGCCCATGCACCCGATCGAGCTGCCGCGTGCGCCCGCCTTCCTGGTCGACGGTGCCTGGACCGAAGCGGGTGCCGCCGGCGAGTTCGCGGTGATCAACCCGGCCACCGGGATCGAGATCGCGCGCGTGCCGCAGGCGACCGATGCCGTCGTCGACCGCGCGGTCGCCGCGGCACGCGGTGCCTTCGCATCCTGGCGGGATGCCGGCCCGCACGCACGGGCCGAGCTGCTGCGCCGGGTGGCCGCGATCGTCGACGAGCGTCGCGACGCCATCGCGCGCCTGCTGACAGCCGAGCAGGGAAAGCCGCTCGACGAGGCGCGCGGCGAGGTGGCCAAGGTCGCGCGCACGTTCGAGTTCTACGCCGGCGAGGCGGTGCGGGTGCTCGGGGTCACCATCCCGAACGAGGAGACCGGCTTCCTGAGCCTGGTCGAGAAGGAGCCGATCGGGGTCGCTGCGGCGATCGCGCCCTGGAACTACCCGGTCGAGCTGATCGGCTGGAAGCTCGGTGGCGGCCTCGCCGCGGGCTGCACGCTGGTGGTCAAGCCGTCCGAGTGGACGCCGCTGTCGGCGATCGCCCTGCTCGACTGCCTGGTCGCCGCCGGCCTGCCGCCCGGCGTGGTCAACCTGGTGCACGGCGGCGGCGCGGTCGGTGCGGCGCTGGTGTCGCATCCGGACGTCGACAAGATCGCGTTCACCGGCTCCGAGCGCGTCGGCGCGGGCATCTTCCGCACCATGGGCGGGATCAAGTCGGTGTCGCTCGAGCTCGGCGGCAACTGCCCGATGATCGTGACCGCGAGTGCTGAGCTGTCCGCCGCGGTGCGGGGTGCGCTGCGGCGCGGCTTCCGCAACATGGGGCAGATCTGCATCGCAGTGAACCGGATCTACGTGCACCGCTCGCTGCACGATCGCTTCCTCGAGGCACTCGTCGAGGGCGCAAGCCGGCTGAGCATCGCCGACGGCCTCGTACGGCCGGATGCCGATCTGGGGCCGATGACCAATGCCGAAGGCGTGGCCAAGGTGGAGCGTCACGTGGCCGACGCCCGCGACAAGGGTGCCGAGGTCCTCTGCGGCGGCGCACGTCCCGAAGGTTTCGAGCGCGGTCATTTCTTCGCGCCGACGGTGATCTGCGGCTGCCGGCCGGACATGCTGGTGATGTCGGAGGAGACCTTCGGCCCGGTGCTCGGGGTCGCCGCGTTCGACACGCTCGAGGAGGTGATCGCGCTCGCCAACGCCGGGCCGTACGGTCTCGCCGCCTACGCCTACGCCCGCGACGTGGCCGAGGTGTTCAAGCTGACCCGCGCGCTCACCTTCGGCAGCGTCGCGGTCAACAACGTCGATGCCGGCATCATGAACGCGCCCTACGGCGGGCGGAAGCGCAGCGGCATCGGCTACGAGCATGGACGGGAGGGCATGGAGTCCTACCTCGCGCTGAAGCACGTGCGTATCCGGCACGGAGGCTGAGCCGTGGCGGCGGCGGCGCTGATCGGGCTGGACATCGGCACTTCTGCCTGCAAGGCGGTCGCGGTCGGTGACGACGGCGCGGTGCTGGCGCGTGCCTCGGCCGCCTACCCGATGGCGACGCCGCGTCCGGGATGGGCCGAGCAGGACCCGGCCGACTGGCAGCGCGGCGCCGACACCGCGATGCAGGCACTGGCGGTCGCACTGCCCGACGGGGCGACGGTGCGCGGCATCGGGCTGTCGGGGCAGATGCACGGGCTGGTCGCTCTCGACGCCGACGACCGCGTGCTGCGCCCCGCCATCCTCTGGTGCGACAACCGGACGGCGGCCGAGTGCGACGAGATCACCGACGCGGTCGGCGGCGCGGCGGCGCTGCTCGGCCTGACCAACAACCGGATGCTGCCCGGCTTCACCGGGGGCAAGATCGCCTGGCTGCGGCGCCACGAGCCGGACCGGCACGCCCGCATGCGTCGCTTCCTGCTGCCCAAGGACTGGGTCCGCCTGCTGATGACGGGCGAGCACGCGACCGACGTCTCCGACGCGTCGGGCACCGGCCTGTTCGACGTGCGGGCGAGGCGCTGGTCGCTGCCGATGCTCGACGCGGTCGGGCTCGAGCCGGGCCAGGTGCCGCAGGCGGTCGAGAGCCACGAGCGAACCGGCACGCTGCGTCCGGCGGTCGCCGCGCGCTGGCGCCTGCCGCCGGGCGTGCCGGTGGTGGCGGGCGGCGGCGACAGCGTGATCCAGACCACGTCGATGGGCGTGATCGATCCGGGACTGGTCGGGGTCACGATCGGCACCGCGGGTCTGGCCGGCGGCAGCGCCGACCGCTGCCCGGACAACCAGGGCGCGCTGCTGCAGGTGTCGTGCGGCAACGCTCCCGACCGCTGGCACGTGATGGGTGTCACGCTCAACGGCGGCGGCTCGCTGCAGTGGCTGCGCGACGCGCTGCGGCCGGCAGCGGGACCGGACGGCACGCCGCCGGATTTTGCCGCCCTGGTCGCCCTTGCCGAAGCGATCGATCCGGGCGCGGACGGGCTCGCCTTCCTGCCCTATCTGCTCGGCGAGCGCTGCCCGGTGGTCGCGCCGCAGGCGAGGGGCGCCTTCCTCGGCCTGACGCAGGGTCACGATCTGCGCCACCTGGTGCGGGCGCTGCTCGAGGGCGTGCTGCTCAACCTGCGCGCCATCCTCGAGCTGATGGGGCGAGCCGGCCTCGACTTCGCTTCCGTCCGAGCCTCCGGAGGTGCTGCCGCATCGCCGGTCTGGCTGCAGCTGCTGGCCGACGTGCTCGGGCGCGAGGTCGCCACCGTGACCGGCGCCGAGGAAGGTGGCGCCTACGGGGCGGCACTGCTCGCCGGCGTCGGCACCGGCGTCTGGTGCTCGCTCGAGGAAGCGCTCGGCGTCATCCGCGAGACCGGTCGCACCCGGCCGCGCGCGCACGTCTCGGGCGCCTACGACCGGCTCTTTGCCGTGCATGCGGGCCTGCACGGGGTTCTCGCGCCGATACACGCCGCACTCGCCGGAGCCGCCGGTCGATGAGGGCGATCGTCTTCGACCTCGACGGTACGCTGGTCGACAGCGCGCCCGACATCGCCTGGGGCATCAACCGGATGCTTGCCGACCACGGGATGGCGCCGCTGCCGGTGCGCGACGTCGAGCGCCTCACCGGGGAAGGCACGCAGGCGCTGGTCGCCAAGGTCTACGCGGGTCTCGCCGTCGACGTCGATGCGGACCGCCTGGCACGGGACGCGGATCGCTATCTCGCGTACTACCGGGCGAGACCGTGTGTCGACTCGACGCTGTTCGCCGATGCCGCCACGGCGTTGCCGGCGCTGCGTCAGGCCGGGCTCGCGCTCGGGATCTGCACCAACAAGCCGGAGGCGCTCGCCGTCCTGGTGCTGCGTGAACTCGGGATCCTGTCGATGATGGGCGTGGTCGGCGGCGCCGACACCACGGCGGCGCGCAAGCCCGACCCACTGCCGCTGCTGCACGCGCTCGACGCGCTCGGGGTCGCGGCCGGCGAGGCGCTCTACGTGGGCGACATGGCGATCGACTGGCAATGCGCGTCGGCGGCCGGCGTGTCCTGCCGGATGGTCGGCTGGGGCAGCGCGGCCGCCGACCATCCCGCCTCGGTTCGGCTCGCACGCTTCGCGGAGCTGCTGCCGGCCGGAGCCGCTCCGTGACCGGCATGCTGGCCGCGATCGCCCGCGCCCGTCCGGGCCTGGGCCGCGCCGAGATGCGCCTGGTGGAGGAGGTGCTGCGCGATCCGGAGGACGTCATCACCATGTCGATGGGCGAGCTGCGCGACCGCGCCGGTGTCAGCGACCCGACCATCGTCCGCTTCTGCCGACGCCTGGGCTGCGCCGGCTACCCCGAGTTCAAGGTCAGGCTCGCCCAGGCGCTGGCGCCGCAGCCGCCCTTCGCCCACCAGGCGATCGCCAGCGCCGACAGCGTGGCACAGGCGTCGGAGAAGATGCTGCTCAACGCCATCAACGCGATCCGCCGCTTCGGCGACGATCTCGATCCGGACGCGATCGAGGCGGCCGCGGACCGGCTGCTCGCCTCGCGCCTCGTCTTCGTGGTCGGCCTCGGCCTGTCAGAGACTGTCGCCTTCGACGCCGAGCACAAGCTGTTCCGGCTCGGGCTGCATTGCAGGCTGCTGTCGGACAGGCACCGGCAGCAACTGATCGGCCCGACGCTGCGCACCGACGAGGCACTGCTGCTGTTCTCGCAGTCTGGTGCGACGCGTTCGCTGATCGACCTGGCGCGGGTGGCGCGTCGGCGCGGCACTGCGACAGTGGCGGTCACCGCACCCGGATCGCGGCTCGCCCGCGGCTCGGACATCGTGGTCGCCGTGCCGGCCTACGAGCACACCGAGCTCTACACGCCGCTCACCTCGCGCCTCAACCACGCGATGGTGGTCAACATGCTGGTGGTCGCGATCGGCCTGCGCCAGGGGCGCGCCATGCCCGACAACCTCGCGGCGCTCGAGCCGTGGCTGACCGAGAAACTCGTCGATTAAGAAGGAAGTGTTGATGCAGCCGAGCACCGATCAGGATCGCGCCAAGCTCGCCGCCGGGCACAAGGCGATCGAGACCTATCTGCATGACGGCATGCGGATCGGGCTCGGCTCCGGCACCACGTCGCACTGGTTCGTGCGGGCGCTCGGCGCACGGATCAAGCGGGACGGCCTCGACATCGGCGGCGTGCCGACCTCGACCGCGACCCGCGACATCGCGCTGGAGGTGGGCGTGCCGCTGCTCGACCTGAACGATGTCGAGCGCCTCGACATCACCATCGACGGCGCCGACGAGATCGATCGCGCGGGCCGCATGATCAAGGGTGGCGGCGCCTGTCTGCTATGGGAGAAGATGGTCGCGCGGGCCTCCGCGCGCATGGCGGCCGTGGTCGATGACGGCAAGGTCGTCGACACGCTCGGCCGGTTTCCGCTGCCGATCGAGGTCATCCGCTTCGGCTGGCGCTCGACGCGCCGCGAGCTGGCCAGGCTGCTGGCGGAGTTCGGCCATGCGGATGCACGCATCGAGCTGCGCGGCGGCGAGGCGTCGCCGATCCAGACAGACAGCGCCCACTACATCCTCGACTGCCATCTCGGACGGATCGACGATCCCGACGGCCTGGCGCCGCGCTTCAACGAGATTCCCGGCGTGGTCGAGCATGGCTTGTTCGTCGGCATCGCGCACGAGATGGTGGTCGGCCACGCCGACGGCAGCGGCGAGGTGATCCGGCTGTGAGCGGCTCGACGCAGGCGGGGGAGGATGGCATGGAACTCGATGGCGCGCTGTTGATCGGGTCGCGCGACGTGGCCACGGAGGTGCGTTTCGACGGCCTCGAGCCGGGCGGCGCGGCGCTGCCGCCGTCGTTCAGCGTGGCCGACCAGAGCCATGTGGATCGCGCCTGCGCGCTCGCCGACGACGCCTTCGATACCTACCGCGCGACGGGCGGAGCCGAGCGGGCGAGCTTCCTGGAGGCGATCGCGGACGCGGTCGGCGGGCTCGGCGAGGCGTTGGTCGACCGCACCTCGCGCGAGACCGGGCTGCCCGCGGCGCGCATCACCGGCGAGCTCGCACGAACCACGGGACAGCTCCGCCTGTTCGCCGCCCTGCTGCGCGAGGGAGCCTGGGTCGATGCGCGCACCGATCGCGCCGATCCCGACCGCAAGCCGCTGCGCAAGCCCGACCTGCGGGCGCGGCGCATACCCGTCGGGCCGGTCGCGGTGTTCGGCGCGAGCAACTTCCCGCTCGCGTTCTCGGTCGCCGGCGGCGACACCGCCTCCGCGCTGGCCGCCGGCTGTCCGGTGGTGGTCAAGGCGCATCCGTCGCACCCCGGCGCCAGCGAGATGGTCGGCCGCGCGGTCAGGCGGGCGGTGCGTCGCTCGGGCCTCCCCGAGGGCACCTTCTCGATGCTGTCGGGACCGGCGCACGCGCTCGGCGACGCACTGGTCCGCGATCCGCGCATCCGGGCGGTGGGCTTCACCGGCTCGCGCACGGCTGGGCTTGCCCTGCTGCGCGCCGCCCGCGAACGGCCGGTGCCGATCCCGGTCTATGCCGAAATGAGCTCGGTCAACCCGGTCTTCCTGCTGCCGGCGGCGCTCGCCGCACGCGCGGGCGAACTCGCGGTCGGCTTCGTCGCATCGATGACGCTCGGCGCGGGGCAGTTCTGCACCAATCCCGGCCTCGTCTTCGCCATCGCCGGCGAGGCGACGGACGGCTTCATCCAGGCTGCCGCAAGCAGCCTCGGCACCACCGCGGACGCACCGATGCTGAGCCGCGGCATCCATGCCGCATACGATCACGCGGTCGAGGCGCGGTCGGCCGCGATCGGGGTGCGCGTGGTCGCGCGCGGCCAGGCGGGCCAGGGGCGCGACCGCTGCCGTGCGGTGCTGTTCGCCACCGACAGCGACACGTTCCTTTCGCAGCCTTTCCTCGCCGACGAGGTGTTCGGCGCCGCCTCGCTGGTGGTCGTCTGCCGCGACCAGGGCGAAATGCTGCAGGTCGCGGCCG
>CAXTNV010000031.1:24393-31453 GCA_964245755.1 uncultured Acetobacteraceae bacterium
AGCTGGAGGAGGCCGATCACCCGCTCGCGGGCAGGCTGCTGTCGATCCTCGAGCGCAAGGCGGGGCGGATCCTCGCCAACGGATGGCCGACCGGTGTCGAGGTCAGCCACGCGATGGTGCATGGCGGCCCGTTCCCGGCGACTTCGGACGGGCGGTCGACGTCGGTTGGCAGCATCGCGATCGAGCGCTTCCTGCGTCCGGTGTGCTACCAGGACCTGCCGTCGTCGCTGCTGCCGCCGGAACTCGCCGACGGCAATCCGCTCGGGCTGCCGCGCCGGGTCGACGGCCGGATGGTCACCGGCGGCGGATCGCCTTGAAGCGCTCGACGTGGCTGGTCATCGCCAGCTCGGTCGGCAGGCGCTCCATGCTGCTGGCGCCGTAGAAGCCGGCGCAGTGCACGCTGCGCTCCAGCACGTAGGCCATGTCGTCCGGGCTCGAGATCGGGCCGCCATGGGCGATGACGATGACCTCCGGGCGCACCCGACGCGCGGCCTCCGCCCATTCGTCGATCAGCGCCACCGACTGGTCGAGGCTCTTGGTGGTCGTCGCCCCGATGCTGCCGCCGCTGGTCACCCCCATGTGGGCGACCACCAGGTCGGCGCCCGCTTCGGTCATCTGCACCGCCTCGTCGGCGCTGAACACGTAGGGTGTCGTGAGCAGGTCGAGCTCGTGCGCCTGCCTGATCATGTCGACTTCCGTCGTGTAGTTGATCCCGGTCTCCTCCAGGCTGACCCGGAAGGTGCCGTCGATGATGCCCACGGTCGGGAAGTTCTGCACCCCGGAGAACCCGAGTTCCTTCAGCTCGCGCAGGAAGACCGGCATGATGACGAACGGATCGGTGCCGTTGACACCCGCGATCACCGGCGTCCGCTTGACGACGGGCAGGATCTCGCCGGCCATCTCCCGGACGATCTGGTTGGCGTTGCCATAGGCCAGCAGCCCTGCGGACGATGCGCGCCCGGCCATGCGGTAGCGGCCCGAGTTGTAGACGATGATGAGATCGATGCCGCCGGCTTCTTCGCATTTCGCGGACAGGCCGGTTCCGGCGCCGCCGCCGACGATCGGCACGCGGCGGCGCACCATGTCCTGGAGCCGCTCGAGCACGGCGCTGCGCTGCATTCCCGGCATACGGAACTCCGATCGACGTGACGGACGATGAAGCCTCAGCCGGCGGTCGCGGTCGAGATGTATTCGTGCAGCTGACGCGCCATCGCCAGGGCGAGCGCCGGGTCGTTGATGTCGGTATCTACCTCGACGACCTTGACCCGCGGGTCGAGTGACGGGAGCAGCGCGTCCACCAGCGCCCGATCCGCGTCCGGGTCGAAGAACACTTCACCCGCGCGCGCGATCGCGGAGATGCCCGCGAGCGGCACGAACAGGCAGGTCGGCCCGGTGGCGAGGTTGAGCTTGCCGGCGACGGTGCGGCCCAGGATCGCGGTCTCCGCGGCGTTGGTCCGCATCAACGTGACGTTGGGGTTGTGTCGATATAGCCGGCGCTCGCGGAAACGTTCCGGCACATCGCCGATCGCACCGAAATTAACCATGTCGAGGGCGCCGAGCGAGACCACCTGCGGGATGCCGAGACGGCCGGCTGCTTCCAGCCGGTCCGGGCCGGCCGACATCCTGCCGCCGACCAGCTCGTCGGCGAGTTCCGTTGTCGTCAGGTCGAGGCAGCCACGGACCACGCCGTCGCCGATGAGCCGCTCCATCGCCCGTCCGCCTGCGCCGTTGGCGTGGAACACCAGGACCTCGTAGCCGGCCTGCTCCAGCCACGCCCTCGCGACCGAGACCGCCGGCGTCGTGACGCCGAACATCGAGATCGCGACGACCGGCCTGGTCTGCCGGATCGGCCCCTGGGACTCGCACAGCGCTGCCATGCCCGCCATCGCCGAGGCCGCGTTGCCCAGGATCCGGCGCGTGATCGTGTTCAGCCCGGCGATGTCGAGCACCGGAAACAGCATCGCGATGTCGGACTCGCCGACGTAGGAGCGGACGTCGCTGGAGGCGATCGTCGAGACCATCAGCTTGGGCACGCCGATCGGCAGCCCGCGCATCGCCGCGGTCGCGACCGACGAGCCTCCGGAGCCGCCGGCTGCCAGGATGCCGTGCAGACGGCCCGTCTCGTGCAGGGCGCGGGCGACGATGGCGGCACCGCTGGCCATCGCCTGCATTGCGGCGCCGCGATCGTTGGCGGCACGCAACTCGTCGAGATCGCGGCCGGCGGCGCGTGCCACCGCCTCGCGCGTCACGTCTGCGGCAGCCGCCGACGCGCCGAGCACGCCCGCATCGACGAGCAGTACCTCGCATCCTGCCGTCACGAGGCAGTCGCGCAGATACTCGTACTCCTCGGCCTTGGTGTCGAGGGTGCCCACGAGAACCACGACTGGCATGGCGCGGGCGTCTAGCGCAGCGTCGGCGCGTGCGGCATCGCCACGCGCTGCCGGCCGGCTGCCCCATCGTCGTCCGGGCAGGGGAGGATCGCGCCGCTCATGCCCTAGTCGTCGCGCGGCCGGGACGGCGGCAGCCACCGCACGTCGGTCATCAAGCGCGGCGCGGTCTCCGATCCGGGCGGCGAGTAGACAACGAAGACGGCCAACGGGTCAGTTCCGGTGTTGAGGGTCGAGTGGTATCGATCCGGCGGCACGTGGATCGTGCTCCCGGCCTGCACCGGATAGAGGATCGCGCGGCCTTGC
The DNA here is from genome assembly GCA_964245755.1 of uncultured Acetobacteraceae bacterium. Lineage (GTDB taxonomy): Bacteria > Pseudomonadota > Alphaproteobacteria > Acetobacterales > Acetobacteraceae > Lichenicoccus. The sequence continues at coordinate 27,087 of CAXTNV010000031.1, forward strand.
GTGTCCTCGACCATCTGCTCGCCGGTGCCCGAGATCACGTGCAGGATCTCCTCGGCACCCGGGTGGTTGTGGCGCTCATGTCCGAGCCCGGGCTTCATGACGACCACGCCGGCACTGAGCCCGGCGCCATCGTTTAGCTCGGGCGAGCACGTTACGTTGAAACGGCCCCAGTCGAACACCGCCGTCTCGACCTGCCCGGGATCGGTGACGACGTATCGCTTGCCCATCGTATTGATCCCGTCGCACTACATCGCGATCCTCCACGATATGGACACCAAGGGAAAGGGCCGGCGTCGAGCCGGGCCGGGGTTGCTGACCGCAGGGGCAGTCATGCCGAAGCGGCAGCACATGCCGCCCACGGCAACGTTGCTTGGCGCGCAACGAGCGTCCGATTAGCGTCGCGACGTCTGGGGAGCGTCCATGCAAACGATCCCGATCACGGGCGCCGAGAGCGAGCTCGCCCGACGCTGCCTCGCCCGGGTGCGCGTGCGGCTGATCCCGGTCGTGATGCTGCTGTATTTCGTGGCCTATCTCGATCGCAACAATGTCGGGTTCGCCGCTCCCGAGCTTCGGCACGATGTCGGCCTGACCGCCGCCTCGTTCGGCTTCGGCGCCGGCATTTTCTTCATCGGCTACTTCATCTTCGAGGTTCCGAGCAACGCCGCCATGCATCGCTTCGGCGCGCGGCGCTGGATGGCGCGGATCCTCGTGAGCTGGGGGATCTGCGCGGCGGCTCTCGCCCTGGTCAGGAACGCCTGGACGTTCGATCTGATCCGGTTCCTGCTCGGTGCCGCGGAAGCGGGATTCTCGCCCGCTATCCTGTACTTCTTCACGTTGTGGTTTCCGGAACGCGAGCGCACGCGCGCCCTCGGGTTCTTCGTGCTGACGCAGCCGATCGCGAACGCGATCGGGGCACCGGTCTCCGGCCTGCTGCTGTCCATGAACGGGACGCTCGGCCTGCATGGCTGGCAATGGCTGTTCATCCTGGAGGGCGTCCCGGCGGTGGTGCTCGGGCTGCTCGCGCCGCTCCTGCTGACCGACCGACCCGAGGCGGCGGCGTGGCTGCCCGACGACGAAAGGAGCTGGCTCGCCGGCACCTTGCGCGACGAGGCGCGCGAGGCTGCGGGTGGCTCCCCCGATACCGGCTTCGTGGCGGGCATGAAGGACCGGCGGTTCATGGTCTACGCGGCGCTGAATTTCGGGCTGATCTGCGGCGTCTACGGACTGAGCGTCTGGCTGCCCACCATCGTGCGCGCGCTCTCGGGCGCGACCGCGCTTGGCACCGGCTTCCTGGTGCTCATCCCCTATGCCGTCGCAGCGGTCGCGACTTTCTTCTGGAGCCGGCGAGCAGCGCGGACCGGGAAGATCGCGCAGCATGCGAGCATCGGCATCGCGATCGCCGCGGCCGCGCTGGTCGGTGCCGGCCTGACGCTGCCCATCTCCGTGATCTGGTCGATGGCCTTCCTGTGCGTGGCGTCCGCCGGGATCTATGCGTCGATCGCACCCTTGCTCGCCATGCCCTCCAGTGTGGTCGCCGGCGCGGGCGCCGCCGCGGGGCTGGCGGTCACCAACTCCGTCGGCAACCTCGCAGGTTTTCTGTCGCCCTATGCGGTCGGGCTCCTGAAGGACTGGACCGGGGGAGACCGCGCCGGCCTGTTCTTTCTCGGCGCATGCCTCGTGACCACGAGCATCGGCGTGTTCCTCTACGCGGGCCGCAGGCCGGAAGGACTTCTGCCGACCTGAGCGCAGGGCCACCGCTGCACCGCGCCAGCCTGGCCGGCGTCCCGGTGGCGGGACGCCGGCGCAAGCTCTCGAAGCGCTGCCGCAGCGCCGGCCGGATCAGGCCAGGTCGAACCGGTCGAGGTTCATCACCTTGGTCCACACGGCCACGAAGTCCTGCACGAACGCCTCCTGGGAGCCGATGCACCCGAACACTTCCGCGATCGCCCGCAGCAGCGAGTTCGACCCGAAGATGAGGTCGACCCGGCTGCCGGTCCACTTCAGCTCGCCGGTCCGGCGGTCGCGCCCCTCGAAGCGCTCGTCGGCCTCGGAGACGGCCTTCCACGTCGTGTTCATGTCCAGCAGGTTGACGAAGAAGTCGTTGGTCAGGGTCCCTGGCCGCTTGGTGAAGACGCCGAGGTCGGAGCCTTCGTAGTTGGCGCCGAGCACGCGCAAGCCGCCGACCAGGACCGTCATCTCCGGCGCGCTCAGCGTCAGGAGGTGCGCCCGGTCCACCAGATGCACCTCTGCAGGCTGCCCACGTCCGTCGCCGGGATAGTTGCGGAACCCGTCCGCGGTCGGCTCCAGCACGGCGAAGGAGTGCGCGTCGGTCTGCTCCTCGGAGGCGTCGGTGCGGCCCGGCATGAACGGAACCTCCACGTCCTGTCCGGCATCCCGGGCGGCCTTCTCGACCGCCGCGCAGCCCCCGAGCACGATCAGGTCGGCGAGCGACACGTGCTTGCCGCCGGACTGCGCCGTGAACTCGTCCCGCACACGCTGCAGCGTCTGCAGCACCGCCGCCAGCTCGGCCGGCTCGTTCGCCGCCCAGTCCTTTTGCGGCGCGAGGCGGAGGCGGGCGCCATTGGCCCCCCCGCGCTTGTCGGTGCCGCGGAAAGTCGATGCCGACTTCCAGGCGGTCGAGACCAGCTGCGGGACGGACAGTCCCGACTCCAGCAGCCGTGTCTTGAGCGCCGCCACGTCCTGCTCACCGATCAGCGGATGATCCACGGCGGGCACGGGATCCTGCCACAGCAGCGGCTCCGCAGGCACTTCCGGGCCGAGGTAGCGCGCGAGCGGTCCCATGTCGCGGTGCGTCAGCTTGAACCACGCCCGGGCGAACGCGTCGGAGAAGGCGTCCGGGTTCTCGTGGAAGCGCTTGGAGACCTCCAGGTAGGCGGGATCGGCGATCATCGCGATGTCCGACGTGAACATCATCGGCGGGTGGCGCTTCGACGCGTCGTGCGCGTCCGGCACCATGTCGGCGGCCGCCTCGTTCTTGGGCTTCCACTGCCAGCCGCCGCCTGGACCCTTCTCGAGTTCCCACTCGTAGTTAAACAGGTTGTCGAAGTAACCGTTGTCCCACTTGGTCGGCTCGGCGGTCCATGCCCCTTCAAGCCCGCTGGAGATTGTGTGGGGCCCCCTGCCGGTGCCGAAGCTGTTCTTCCAGCCGAGGCCCATCTGCTCCATGCCGGCGGCTTCGGGCTCCGGACCCACATATTGCTGGGCGCTGGCGGCGCCGTGGCTCTTGCCGAAGGTGTGGCCACCGGCGATCAGCGCCACCGTCTCCTCGTCGTTCATCGCCATGCGACCGAACGTGCTGCGGATGTCGCGAGCCGATCCGAGTGCATCGGGCTTGCCGTTCGGCCCCTCCGGGTTGACGTAGATCAGGCCCATCTGGACGGCACCGAGATGGCCGGCGAGCTCCCGGTCGCCGCTGTAGCGCTGGTCGCCGAGCCAGGTGTCCTCGGGACCCCAGTTGATGTCCTCCTCGGGTTCCCAGACGTCGGCTCGGCCGCCGGCGAAGCCGAAGGTCTGGAGGCCCATCGACTCCAGCGCGCAGTTGCCTGCCAGCACCATCAGGTCGGCCCAGGAGATGCTGCGGCCGTACTTCTGCTTGACCGGCCACAGCAGCAGCCGCGCCTTGTCGAGGTTGGCGTTGTCCGGCCAGGAGTTCAGCGGCGCGAAGCGCTGCGTCCCGGAGCCGGCGCCGCCGCGGCCGTCGCCGATGCGGTAGGTGCCCGCGCTGTGCCAAGCCATGCGGATGAACAGCGGCCCGTAATGCCCGTAGTCGGCCGGCCACCAGTCCTGCGACGTGGTCATCAGGGCGAACAGGTCCTGCTTCACCGCCGCCAGGTCGAGCGCCTTGAATGCCTCTGCGTAGTCGAAGCCCTCGCCCAGCGGGTCGGACTTGGTGGAGTGCTGGTGAAGGATCTTGAGGTTAAGCTGGTTGGGCCACCAGTCCTGGTTGGACCTCGGCCAAGCCGTCGAGTTGTTGGGGGCCACGCCCTTCATGGGGCACTGGCCGACGCTGTCTCCGTCCATCTTTCTCTCCCACTTCTGGCCACGTTGAACAACGCGGCGCGCGCGAGGTCGCCCTCACGGCTGCTGACCGAGATATAGTCGCATACGCATCATGCAAGGAAGCCGCCTACCCCGGAAGATATGAATCAGCCTGCCGCCGCGGCCGAGGCGAGGCCGGCATCACGCCTTGGTGCCTGCGGGCCGGCTGGCGAGCGCCGGTCGCAGCGGCGGATGCTAGCGCACGGCCGCCTTGCGGCGGATCTGCCGGGTCAGCTCGACCTTGTCCGGCTCGGCCTCCTGCCCAGCCACCTGCCCGGTCGCATGCTCGGCCATTCCGGCGTAGGCGG
>CAXTNV010000032.1:0-2578 GCA_964245755.1 uncultured Acetobacteraceae bacterium
CCGCCCAGCCATCCAGGTCGTCCTCGACCGGCGGCCGCAGCAGCAGGCGGGAGGTCTCCAGCACCGGTCCGGACATGCAAGGCTCCTCGATGGCGGATCGGCGGGACAGCGCCCGGGCCGCCCTGTTGAGCGCGCGGCCGGCTGCCCATATGAGCCGTTACCCTACCGCACGAGGCGATCATGCGCAGCGCTCTCCGGTCCATCTCGATGCCTGCGGCGCTGACGCTGGCGCTCGCCGGCTGCGCCGGCTCGACCGGCCGGCAGCCGGGCGAGACCGCCGTAGGCTGCATCCACCGCCTGTACGACTACCCCGACCGGCAGGAGCCGTTCCAGACCGCGGCCAGCGAGTGCGGCGGCGAGGGCCCGGTCGACCTCACCGGCGACCGCTACTTCCAGGTGCTCGCCAGCACACTCAACATCCCCTTCCTCACCCGCGACCCGAAGCGGGACGGCAGCATCACCCTGACCGGCAGCCGGGTGCCGCAATCGACGGGCGAGCCGGCGCCGCCGGAGCTTTCGCTGCGCTGAGGCACCGACGGACGCCGGCTTGACCGGGCGCGCCGCTTCTGCACCGACTGCCCGTCATGAGCGACAGCAATCCACTCCTGGCCCCCTGGACCACCCCGTTCGGCGTGCCGCCGTTCGACCGCATCGAGGCGGGGCACTTCGCACCCGCCTTCGAGCACGCCATGCAGGCGCACCTCGAGGAGGTCGCCGCGATCGGCGCGGATCCCGCCGATCCGGATTTCGCCAACACCATCGAGGCGATGCAGCGCGGCGGCCGGGCGCTGGAGCGCATCGGCGCCGTGTTCGCCAACCTCGTGCTCAGCCTCGGCGGCGAGGCGCTGGAGGCGGTCGACCGCGAGATGTCGCCCAAGCTGGCCGCGCACGGCATGCGGGTTTCGCTCGATCCCGCCCTGTTCCGGCGCGTCGAGCGGCTGCACGCCGCGCGCGCCGGGCTCGGGCTCGCGCCGGACCAGATGCGCCTGCTGGAGCGCGTCCACCTCGGCTTCGTGCGCAGCGGCGCCGCCCTGGCGCCCAAGGCACGCGCGCGGATGAGCGACATCTCGGAGCGCCTCGCGGTGCTGCACGTGCAGTTCGGCCAGAACGTGCTGCACGACGAGCGGGAGTGGCAGCTGCGGCTCGGCGAGGCCGATCTCGACGGCCTGCCGCCGCTGGTGCGCGAGGGCGCGCGCCGCGCGGCGGCCGAGCGCGGACTGGAAGGGGCGGTGGTCACGCTGTCGCGCTCGCTGATCGAGCCGTTCCTGAGCTTCTCCACGCGTCGCGACCTGCGGCGGCTCGCCTACGAGGCGTGGATCGCGCGCGGCAGCCATCCCGGGCCGCACGACAACCGCGCGCTGATCCCCGAGATCCTGTCGCTGCGCGCGGAGCGGGCCCGCCTGCTCGGCTACCCGGACTTCGCCGCGTTCCGGCTCTCGGACACCATGGCCGGCACGCCGGAGGCGGCCGAGGCGCTGCTGCGCGAGGTTTGGGAGCCGGCCAAGCGCAAGGCGGCGGCGGAACGCGACCGGCTGCTCGCGGCGGCGAGGTCGGAGGGCTTCAACGACACGCTCGCCGCCTGGGACTGGCGCTTCTACGCCGAACGGGTGCGTCGCGCCGACTACGCACTCGACGAGGCCGAGATCAAGCCGTACTTCGTGCTGGAGAACATCCAGCAGGCGGCGTTCGACAGCGCGACCCGGCTGTTCGGCGTCAGCTTCACGCCGCGTCCCGAGGTGCCGGTCTACCATCCCGACGTGCGCGCCTTCGAGGTGCGCGATGCGGACGGGCATGTCGGGCTGTTCCTGGCCGACCACACCGCGCGCGCCGACAAGCGGTCCGGCGCCTGGATGAGCAGCTATCGCGACCAGGCGGCGATGGACGAGACGGTCGCGCCGGTGATCGTCAACAACAACAACTTCGCGCGCTCCGAGCCCACCCTGCTCAGCTTTGACGACGCCCGGACGCTGTTCCACGAATTCGGCCACGCGCTGCACGGGCTGCTCAGCCGGGTGCGCTATCCGGGCCAGTCCGGCACCTCGGTGCGTCGTGACTTCGTGGAGTTCCCCTCGCAGATCTACGAGCACTGGCTGTCGGTGCCGGAGACGCTGCGCCGCTACGCGCGCCACGTCGAGACCGCGGCACCGATCCCCGATGCGCTGATCGCGCGGCTGCTCGCCGCGCGCGGCTTCGGGCAGGGCTTCGGCACCGTCGAGTACACCGCCGCGGCGCTGATCGACATGGCGCTGCACCGCCATCCCGATCCGGCGACGCTGCGCCTCGACGGCTTCGAGCGTGACTTCCTGTCCGGGATCGGCATGCCGGCGGAGATCGGCATCCGTCACCGTCCGGCACATTTCCAGCACCTGTTCGCGGGCGGCGGCTACGCCGCGGGCTACTACTCCTACCTGTGGGCGGAAGTGCTGGATGCCGACGGTTTCGAGGCGTTCGAGCAGGCGGGCGATGCGTTCGATCCCGCCACCGCGGCACGGCTGCGCGCGGTGCTGGGTGCTGGCGACACGCAGGACCCGATGCAGCTCTACGTCGCGTTCCGCGGCCAAGCCGCTGCACGGGGGCT
>CAXTNV010000032.1:2588-3875 GCA_964245755.1 uncultured Acetobacteraceae bacterium
CGCCGCACTGCTGCGCAGCCGCGACCTGGTGCAGGCCTAGCCCCCGTGCAGCGGCTTGGCCGCGCCGCGCCCGGCCGGCACCCTCATGTGCGGCCGGGGCGCAGGCCGAGCTGCCCGCCGATCAGCCGGTCCACCACGCGGCTCGGCAGCCTGGTCGGCGCAACCCAGTTCAGCAGCCTGCCCGGGACCGGCGCGTAGCGGGTGCGGGGCCGCGGGGCGGTGAGGGCGTTGCGCACCACCTCGCCGATGCGCTCGGGCGCCAGGCCGTGTCGCCCGTTGCTGATCATGGTGTCGCGGAAGGCCCGGAACGGCCGCTCCCAGATCGTGCCCGCCAGGTGATCGGAGGGCGCAGCCTCCGCCTTGTCCCAGGTCGGGGTCGCCACCGAGCCGGGTGCCACGATGATCACGTCGATGCCGACCAGCAGCAGCTCCCGGCGCAGGCTCTCGGAGAAGCCCTCGACGCCGTGCTTGGAGGCGGCGTAGGCGCCGAGGAACGGCGGCCCGATCCGGCCGCCGACCGAACTCATGTTGACGATCCGGCCGCCGGCTCCGGCACCGCGCGGCGTTCTGCCCGGCTCGGCGCCGAGCAGCGGCGCGAAGGCGCGGGTGACGGCGAACATGCCCACGAGATTCACCTCGATCTGCCTGCGGAAGTCCGCGACGCTCTGCACCAGCAGCGGCCCGGACAACGCCGCGCCGGCGTTGTTCACCAGCCCATCGAGGGTGCGCCCGTCGAGGCGTGCCCGGACCTCGGCGGACGCCGCGTTCACCGCCGCGTCGTCCTCCACGTCGAACAGCAGCGGCACGAAGCTCTCCCCGAGCTGCGCCTGCAGCGGCGCGGCGTCCACTTGCCGGCGCACGCTGCCGAACACGCGCCAGCCGGCGCCGGCCATCACCGACGCGATGGCCCTCCCGATGCCGGTCGAAACACCGGTCACGACGACATTCCTCATGCGAGGCCCTCCCTTGTTGACAATGTCAACGTGGGGATCAGGTTGACGTTGTCAACCTCAGGCGTCAGGTAGTTCCGCATGGTCGAGACCACCAAGCGTCGCCTGGTCGCGGCGGCGTCGGATCTGCTGGACGCCGGCGGTCAGGCGGCTGTGACGCTGCGCGCCGTCGCCGAGGCGGTCGGGGTGTCGCACAACGCGCCGTACCGGCACTTCCGCGACCGCAGCGCCCTGCTCGCCGCGGTCGCGGAGCGCGACCTGGGCGAGCTGCGTCGCGCCTTTCTCGCGGAGGCGGAACGGCAGGATGCCGCCGGGGGGCGCCCCGCGGGGGGGGGGG
>CAXTNV010000032.1:3885-21884 GCA_964245755.1 uncultured Acetobacteraceae bacterium
CCGCCTCGCTCAGCTCGGCGGGTTTGGCGCTGGTCGCCTACGGGCGCGCGCATCCGGCGCGCTACCGGTTGCTGTTCAGCGATCCCGGTCTGCCGTCGGCCGGCGGCGGCATGGAGCTCGCCGCGCTGGCGGCGTTCGAGGGCTTCAGTGCCATCGTCCGGCGCTCCCAGTCTGCCGGCGACCTGCCCGCGGTCGACACGGCGCGGCTGACCGGGCTGATCTACGCCACGCTGCACGGCGCCATCGACCTCGAGCTCGGCGGCCGCGCAAGGGAAGCCAAGGGCCTGGGCAGCACCGAGGCGACCGTGGCGCTGCTGCTCGACCTGCTCGCGCGGGCGGCCCGGCCCTGACGCGGCGGAGCGACCTGGCGGGCCGCGAAGCGCCGCCGCCGGTGACGCCGGACGGGCGCTACATCGTGGTGCGCGGCCGGCTGTGGCGCCGCGGCGATCCCGGGCTCGAGCCCTCCGTGCGCGAGGCGCTCACGCACGAGCTGATGGACGCGCGTCGCGCCAAGCGGCAGGCGATGCGCGATGCCGACGCGGCGGCGCGCGAGGCGGCGCGCCTGCGGGTGGACGCGGCCAAGCACGCGCTGGGCGAGCGCGGCCCGGTCTGGTGGACGGACGGCGCGCCCGACTACGCCCGGCGCATGGCGCGCAACACGCCGTATGCCGACTGGTTCGCGGCGCAGGGCGGCGTCGATCACAGGGCGCCCGGCGAGCCGGGCCGGGGGTGACGGCCGGTGCCGGGTCAGGTCATCCGGGTGCAGAACCGCACCGTGGGCGCCCCCACCGTCAGCGCCGGCACGCCGTCGCGGAACGGCGCATAGTGCGGCGCCTGCAGGTGCGCATCGAACGCGGCGCGATCGTCGTAGACCTCGTACAGCACGATCCGGTCCGGCCCCTCCTGCACGTGCACCGCATCGAACTGCTGGCAGCCGGGCTCGTTGGCGACCGAGTCGCGCGAGTCCTGCCGCGCGATGGCGAGGAAGGCGTCGAGGCAGCCCGGCTTGATGGTGAACTCGGCGATCACCACGAAAGCCTCCTTGGCGTCGGCGGGCATGGTTTCCTCCTGTTGTCGTCCGGCGCCAGCTGAGGAAGATCCTGCGCCGGCTGTCAAGCCAGGCGGGCGGATCAAGCGGGGCGATCAGGCGGGGCGATCAAGCGGGGCAGTCCAGCCGGGTGGGCGGCCCGGGCTACTCCAGGATCTCGACCGCGTCTCCGACCTCGAGGCGGCCGGGCTGCTGCGCGACCAGGTTCAGCCCGAACAGGATGCCGCCGTGCCGCGGGCGCAGCCGGGCGAGCGTGCGCAGCGGCTCGCCGGGAGTCACGATCCGGCCGCTGCGCTGATCGATGCTGGTGACCACGCAGCGCACGCACGGCTTCGGCGCGCGGAAGCGTATGCCGCCGATGCGCAGCAGCCGCCACCCTTCCTCGGCCCACGGCGCGGCGCAGTCGATCACAAGGTTGGGCCTGAAGCGGTCGATGCCGATGACGCCGTGGCCGCCGGCGCGCAGGCCGTCGTTCAGCGCCGCCAGCGAGCCGCTGTTGGCCAGCAGCAGCGGGAACCCGTCCGCGAACGAGACGTGCTCTCCCGGCCGCGCGTGTGCGGGCTCGATCGGACGCGCCCGCGGGTCGTCCAGATGCACCAGCCGGCAGGATCGTCCGAGGCGCGCGCTGAGCCAGCGATCGACCTCGCCGGCAAGCGTCGCCGCCTGCAGCCGGCTGCGCCAGACGGTGACCTCGATCCGCCCGCCGCCCGCCGGCGGGCGGCGCGGCGTCTCGCTCCCGTCATCCTCCAGGCTCAGGCGCAGCGTCGTACCCGACAGCACGGCGTCGAAGCACGCCATCGCCGGGAGCTGGCGCTGGGTCAGGAAATGCCCCCGCTCGTCCACCACCATCCAGCGCCGGTCGCCGGCCAGCCCGCAGGGCTCCACCTCGGCCGACTGCACCGGGCCGCCGCGCAGGCCCTTGACCGGGTAGATGTGCAGCGCGGTCAGGCTTGCGCCGCGGGCGGGGGGCGTCGCCGCTCCACCCGACCATGCGCGCAGCGCGCCCGCTTGATCAGGAGGCAGCCCGGGTGCCCTCCAGATCGAGCTCGATCATGACCGGGACGTGGTCCGAGGGCACCGGCCAGTCGCGCGCCTCCTTCAGGATGGTCAGGCTGCGCAGTGCCGGCACCAGGTCGGGCGTCACCCAGAAATGGTCCAGGCGTCGGCCGCGGTCGGAGGCGCGCCAGTCGCGGTTGCGATACGACCACCAGGTGTAGAGCTTCTGCTCCGGCGGCACGAAATGCCGCATCGCATCGCTGAAGCCGGCCTCCAGCCAGGCCTGCATCCGCTCCACCTCCGGCGGCGTGTGGCTGACCACGTCGAGCAGCTGCCGGTGGCTCCACACATCGTGCTCCAGCGGCGCGATGTTGAGGTCGCCGACCAGCACGCTGCGACGCGGCGGATGCTGCGCGAAGTGCCGCGTCACCTCGTCGACGAAGGCGAGCTTGTGGGCGAATTTCGGGTTCAGCGCCGGATCGGCGACGTCGCCGCCCGCCGGCACGTAGAAATCGTGCAGCGCTATCGCGCCCCCGGGCGCCTGCAGCGTCACCGCCAGGTGGCGCCGGTCGTTCCTGAGGCACCAGTCCGGGGCGGCCTCGTCGAGCTGCATCGGCAGCCGCGAGAGGATGGCGACGCCGTTGTAGGATTTCATGCCGCGGTGGGCTACGTGCGGATAGCCGAGCGAGGGGCCCACCGCATGCGGGAACAGCTCGTCCGGCACCTTGGTCTCCTGCAGGCAGATGACGTCCGGCGACAGCGTGCGCGCCAGCCGCTCGAGCAGGTTCACACGCAGGCGGAGCGAGTTGATGTTCCAGGTGACGATGCGCATCATCCCGCGGGTTCCCTCAATCGGCGGTCGCCTGCAAGAGGCGAGCCGCAAGAGGCAAGCCGGCGCCTGCGGAACCGGACGCGGTGTCGCGGCCTTGCTGCCGTCATGACCGACTCCATCAACCTGCACCGCTCGATCCTCACCCTGGACAGCCATATCGACATTCCCTGGCCGGCCGACGCCGGGAACGAGTTCCACGCCGACACCGCGTCGCGCCGCGTCGACCTGCCGAAGATGCGCCGCGGCGGCCTGAGCGCGGGTTGCTGCGCCGCCTACGTGCCGCAGGGTGCGCGCGACGCCGCGGGTCATGCCGCCGCCGCCGAACGCGCGCTGGCGATGCTCGACGGCATCGCCGCCATGGCACGGGGCGGCGATGGCAGTGAGGTGCGGCTGTGCGGCACCGCCGACGACGTCGAGCGTGCCCAGGTGCAAGGCGCGGTGGCGGTGATCCCGGCGGTGGAGAACGGCTACGCCATCGGCGAGGACCTCGGCCTGCTCGCCGCGTTCCGGCAGCGCGGGGCGCGCTACGTAACCCTGACCCACAACGGGCACAACCTGCTCGCGGACGCGGCGATCCCGCGCCGCGACCTCGGCGACGGCGAGACACTGCATGGCGGCCTCAGTCCCTTCGGGCACGAGGCGGTGCGCGAGATGAACCGGCTGGGGCTGCTGGTCGACGTATCGCACCTGTCCCGCCGCTCGATGCTGCAGGCGGCGATGCAGTCGCGCACGCCGGTGGTGGCGACGCATTCCTGCGTGCGCACGCTGTGCGACCACCCGCGCAACCTCGACGATACCCAGCTCGATGCGCTGCGCGACACCGAGGGGCTGATCCAGATCACCGCGATGCCGTCCTTCCTCAAGCCAAGGGCTTCGCCCTCGCAGGTGAAGGTCACCGACTTCGTGGACCATCTCGACTACGTGGTGCGGCGTATCGGCGTGGCGCATGTCGGGATCAGCTCCGATTTCGACGGCGGGGGCGCGATCACCGGCTGGAGCAACGCAGCCGAGAGCCCGGCCCTGACCGACGAGCTGATGCGTCGCGGCTACGGCCACAGCGAGATCGCGGCGTTCTGGGGCGGCAACTTCCTGCGCCTGCTGCGCCAGGCGGAAGCGGCGGCGGAAACGGCGGCGCAGCCGGCGGCGCAACCGGCGGCGCAACCGGCGGGCTGAGCCGCGCCGCCGCGGCGATGCAGCGGCCAGGAGAACGAAACGCGACCTGTTGCGGCTGATCCAATGCTCGCGCCTCCAAGATTCATCCACCAGCGGGATTGACTCGCTGTGTTTCCAACGACGTGTCGGTTATGTTTCCAGAGTGTTACGCGGGCGTGGGCGCGAATTCAACAATATCAATATGTTAGCTTCACTGCCTCGAAACTGTGCAAAGTCGTGCGGATCAGCGTAGCCGCCATCCGCATTAATCTGTATGCACCTCCTCCACAGAGTTATCCCCAGGTTCGGTGGATCTTTCGCAGCTGTCGCAGCCTCCCGGTCGCTGCACGATTTGTGGGCAGCATGCGGACGAGTCAGCGAAAGCACCGCGGTTTCGCATTTCGCGGCGCGCGATCCACAGGCTTCTCCACAGAAACGGTGGATCAAGCCGCGGCGGTGCAGGAAGGGGCTGCACCGCGGCGCCGCGCCGCAGTAGATGTGCGGCGATGGCCGACTCCTCCGATCCCGCCGCGACCGCTCCGGCCACAGCCCCGCCTGTCGCTCCGGCCCCGGCCGTAGGCGTGCAGGCGATCGAGCGCGCGCTGCTGACCATGCCGCTGTCTCCCGGCGTCTACCGCATGCTCGATGCCAGGGGGGACGCGCTGTACGTCGGCAAGGCGCGGGCGTTGCGCAAGCGGGTCTACTCCTACACCCAGGTCGGCCGGCTGCCGGAGCGGCTGCGGCGCATGGTGTCGGAGACGGTGTCGATGGAGATCGTCACCACCCACACCGAGGCGGAAGCGCTGCTGCTCGAAGCCAACCTGATCAAGCGCCTCAAGCCGCGCTTCAACATCACGCTGCGCGACGACAAGTCCTATCCCTGGCTGATGCTGTCGGAGCATCACGCGTTCCCGCAGATCGCCAAGCATCGCGGCAAGCCGGCCAAGGGATCGAGCTTCTGGGGCCCGTTCGCCTCCGCCTGGGCGGTGAACCAGACCGTGACCGCGATGCAGCGGGTGTTCCTGCTGCGCTCCTGCGCCGACACGGTGTTCGCTTCGCGCACCCGTCCCTGCCTGCTGCACCAGATCAAGCGCTGCTCGGCGCCCTGCGTCGGGCGCATCGACCAGGAGGGCTACGCGCGCCTGGTGGGCCAGGCGCGTGCCTTCCTCACCGGCAAGGCCGGCCACGTGCAGCAGGAACTCGCCGCCGAGATGGAGCAGGCCGCGGAGTCGCTGGAGTTCGAGCGCGCCGCCGCGGTGCGCGACCGCATCCGCGGCCTGACCCACGTGCAGGGCAGCGGCGTGATCAACCCGGCCTCGATCGAGGATGCCGACGTGATCGCGCTCTGGCAGGCCGCCGGGCAGAGCTGCGTGCAGGTGTTCTTCATCCGCGGCGGCCGCAACAACGGCAACCGCGCCTTCTTCCCGGCCAATGCCCGCGACGAGCCGGCCGGCGAGGTGCTCGCCGCCTTCATCGCCCAGTTCTACGACGACAAGCCGCCGCCGCCGCAGCTGCTGCTGAGCCACGAGGTGCCGGAAAGCGAGCTGATCGCCGAGGCGCTGTCGCTCAAGGTGCCGCCTTCGCGCGCCGGCGGCAGGGCCGGCCGCCGCGTCGAGCTCGCGGTGCCGCAGCGCGGCGAGAAGTGCCAGGTGGTGCAGCATGCGGTCACGAACGCGCGCGAGGCGCTGGAGCGCCGGCTGGCTGAGGGCGCCGGACAGGCGAAGCTGCTCGAAGGGGTGGCGGCGCTGTTCGCCCTGGAGGCGCCGCCGGAGCGCATCGAGACCTACGACAACAGCCACATCATGGGCAGCAACGCCTACGGGGTGATGGTGGTGGCGGGTCCCGAGGGCTTCACCAAGAACGCCTACCGCAAATACGCGATCCGCGGGCCGATCGCGCCCGGCGACGATTTCGCGATGATGCGCGAGGTGCTGGAGCGGCGCTTCGGCCGCGCCCTGAAGGAGCGCGCCAAGGAGCCGCCGGACGCCGGCACCGGTCCGGACTGGCCGGACCTGCTGCTGATCGACGGTGGTGCCGGCCAGTTCTCTGCCGTGCGCGGGGTGCTCGACGATCTCGGCGTCAACGACGTCAAGCTGGTGGCGATCGCCAAGGGGCCCGACCGCGACGCCGGCCGGGAATGGTTCCACACCGGCGACGCGGCGCCGTTCCAGCTGCCGCCGCGCGACCCGGTGCTGTACTACCTGCAGCGGCTGCGCGACGAGGCGCACCGCTTCGCCATCACCACCCATCGCGCCGGCCGCTCCAAGGCGATCTCGCGCTCGGAGCTCGACGAGATCCCCGGCATCGGCAGCGCGCGCAAGCGCGCCCTGCTGAACCATTTCGGCTCCGCGCGCGGCGTCAAGCAGGCCGGTCTCGCCGACCTGGAGTCCGCACCGGGGATCAGCCGCGAGACCGCGCGCGCGGTGTACGGCCACTTTCACAGCACCTGAGCGGCGACATCCGCGGCACCGGTCTCACGGCAAGCGTGATCAACGCGAGGTTCAGGCGGCAGGGCCGATGCGATACAGTATCCGGTGATGCTGACCGACCTGCCCAACCTGCTGACGCTGTCGCGCATCGCCGCCATTCCGGTGCTGGTGGCGCTGGTGGTGGCGCACGGGCCTTGGACGGACCTGTGCGCCTGCCTGGTGTTCATCGCCGCCGGCGTCACGGACTACCTCGACGGGCACATCGCGCGCTCGCGCAAGCAGTTCTCCGAGATCGGCCGCATGCTCGATCCGATCGCCGACAAGCTGCTGGTCGGCGCCTCGCTGATGGTGCTGGCCGGGCTGCAGCGGCTGCCGTTCTGGGCCCTGGTGCCGGCGATCGTGATCCTGCTGCGCGAGATCCTGGTCAGCGGCCTGCGCGAGCACCTTGCCGGGCTGCGCGTCAGCCTGCCGGTGACGCGGCTGGCGAAGTGGAAGACCGGGTTCCAGATGGGCGCGATCGGGGTGCTGCTGGCCGGCAACAGCACCGCGGCGCTGCTGCATCTCGGCTTCCTGCCGATCGGCCTGATCGGCAGCGCCATGCTCTGGGTGGCCGCTCTGCTCACCCTGGTCACCGGCTGGGATTACCTGGCGACCGGCTTCCGGCACGTCGGCACTCCCGGCGCCTCCAAGGCCGTGCCCTGAGCCAGGCTCGCCAGGCCGGATCCGGCGCGGTGCTCGGCATCGTCGGGCGTTCCGGCAGCGGAAAGACCACCCTGATTGTCGCCCTGATCGCGCTGCTGCGCGCACGCGGGCTTCGCGTCTCGACGGTCAAGCACACGCATCACGCGGTGGACCTGGATCGGCCCGGCAAGGACAGCCGGCGGCATCGCGACGCCGGCGCGCACGAGGTGCTGCTGGCGGGAGACGCACGCTGGGCGCTGCTGCACGAGTACCGCGAGGCAGGCCCGGCGAGCCTGGACTCGCTGCTGGCCCGGCTGCAGCCGGTCGATCTGGTGCTGGTCGAGGGCTTCGCCCGCTACCCCTGCCCGAGGCTGGAGGTGCAGCGCGCGGCACTCGCGGGCCTGCCGGACAAGCGGCCGCTCTGGCCGGACGATCCAGCGATCGAGGCGGTCGCCAGCGACCAGCCGCTGCAAGCCTGCGACCGGGTGTGGCTGCCGCTCGATGCGCCGCGCCTGGTCTGTGACTGGATGGCCACCCGGTTCGCGCTGTACGATCACGTCCCTTGAGCATTGGTCCGGCGGCAGGCACATTCTGCGCCGGGAGCGGTGGTCACGCCGCGAGGGGATCGAACTATGCGGCGTTCTTGCCTGCTCGGCGCGATGACGATGACAATGATTCTGCTGCTGGGCGGCTGTTCCGGTCTTGGTAAGTTCTTCAGCGATACGATCACGCTACCCGGAATGAATCCGAACCTGCCGTTCGGCCTGAGCGAGAACACCGACCGTGCCCGCGGCGAACGGCCGGACGCGTCGCCGATCCTCCCGGAGTCCGGCAACATCTGGCCCGGGCCGCCGCAGCCGCTGCCGACCCTGAGCGACGTCGCGCACTTCCAGGGCAGCGCACTGTCCGGCGACCTCAAGGGCAGCGACGCGATGCATGACGGCGGCAGCATGAGCATGGGCGAGCACGACTCGATCGCGCACGGCGTGACCGGCGCCGACAGCTTCTCCGGCGGCAGCCTCGACGCTCCTGCATCCGATGCCCCCGCTCGCGATGCCGGATCGCGCCGGCGCACCACGCCGCAGGCCGGGCAGGGCGGGTCGATCACCATCCCCAACGGGGATGGCACCAGCACGGTGATCGAGCCGGACGGGACGGTGAAGATGGTGAAGACGCCGCCTCGATGATGGACCAGGCGATTGCCGCGCCGCCGCTGCGGGTGCTCTACTTCGCCTGGCTGAGGGACCGCCTCGGGCGCAGCGAGGAGCGGCTCGCGCTGCCGGCCGGCGTCGCGGATGTCGGCGCGCTGCGCGGCTGGATGCGCGGCCGCGACCCGCTGTTCGCGGAGCTGTTCGCCGATGGCGGCCGCATCCGGGCTGCGGTCAACCAGGACTTCGCCGACGACGCGGCGGCGCTCTCGCCCGGCGACGAGGTCGCGTTCTTTCCCCCGGTCACCGGCGGCTGATGCTGCGCGTGCGGATCCAGGACGAGCCGTTCGACGTCGCGGCCGAGACGGCGGCGCTGAACCTGCCCGGTGTCGGCGGCATCGGCTGCTTCGTCGGGCTGGTGCGCGCCGAGGCCGGGTTGTCCGCGCTGGTGCTGGAGCATTATCCCGGCATGACGGAACGCGCGCTCGAGGGCATGGCCGAGCAGGCGATGCGACGCTTCGCGCTGTCCGGCTGCACCGTGATCCACCGCATCGGCGCGCTCGCCGTCGGCGAGGCGATCGTGCTGGTGCTGGCGGCGGCACCGCATCGGGCCGCCGCGCTCGACGGCACCGCGTTCCTGATCGACTGGCTCAAGACCGGCGCTCCGTTCTGGAAGCGCGAGCAGCGTCACGACGGGTCGCATCGCTGGGTGGAGGCGCGCGAGGCCGACACGGCCGCCGCGGCGCGCTGGCAACAGGACGCGGCCGTCGCGGCGCGCTGGCGGTGAGGCGCCGGAGCCCCTAATGAGTGCCCCGCGCCGCGGCCCCGGCGATCTCCGCGGGGCGCGCGCCGGCCGAGCGGGGAAGCGATGTCACGGCTCGATCCGATCTTTTCCGAGGCCCTGGACGCGCTGTCGGCCCGCGCGAGCCGGCGCCGGCTGCGCCTCGCCGATCCGGCCGAGCCGGGCCGGGTGGTACGCGACGGCAGGTGCCTGCTCAACGTCTCCGGCAACGACTATCTCGGCCTGAGCCGGCACCCGGCGCTGATCGCGCGCAGTGCCGAGTGCACCGTCCGCCACGGCACCGGTGCCGGGGCGTCGAGGCTGGTGACCGGAACTTTCACCCTGCACCGGGGCATCGAGCGGCGCGTGGCCGCTTTCAAGGGCTGCGAGGCGGCGCTGCTGTTCGCCTCCGGCTGGCAGGCCAACGCGTCGGTGCTGCCGGCGCTGTTCGCTGCCGGCGCGGGCCCGGCGCTGGTGTTCGCGGACCGGCTCAATCATGCCAGCCTGCATCACGGCTGCCTCGCCGCCTCCGTGCGCCAGTGCCGCTTCCGTCACAACGACCTGGACCATCTCGAGGCGTTGCTCGAAGCGCGCGCGGGCGAGCCGGGCCGCCGCTTCATCCTCACCGAGAGCGTGTTCAGCATGGACGGCGACCGCGCCGATCTGGTGCGGCTGGCCGCGCTCGCGCGCTCCCACGACGCCTTCCTCTACCTCGACGAGGCGCACGCCACCGGGGTGCTCGGCGCACAGGGCCGGGGCCTGAGCGCCGGCATATCCGGGATCGACTGCGTGATGGGCACCTTCAGCAAGGCGTTCGGGAGCTTCGGCGCCTATGTCGCCGGCTCGCGCACGCTCTGCGACTACCTGCTCAACGCCTGCTCGGGCTTCATCCACACGACGGCGCTGCCGCCCGCGGTGCTGGGCGCGATCGACGCGGCGCTGGACCTGGTGCCGGCGATGGATGCCGAGCGCGCGCACCTCGCGGCGCAGTCCGCCCGGCTGCGCGCGGCGCTGCAGGAGCTGGGCATCGGCACCGCGGGTTCGGCGAGCCAGATCGTGCCGGCGATCCTCGGCTCCGCCGAGCGTGCCGTGGCGGCGAGCGAGGCGCTGGAGCGGCGCGGTGTGCTCGGGGCCGCGATCCGGCCGCCGACGGTGCCGCGCGGCAGCAGCCGCATCCGCTTCGCGCTCAGCGCCGCGCACGACCATGCGGCGATCGACCAGCTGATCGCGCTGCTGCCCGATTGCCTGGCGGCGCAGCCGCGATGACCGCGCAGCTGCTGTTCGTGCATGGCTGGGCGATGGACGGCTCGGTCTGGCTCGCGATGCGCGAGCGGCTGCAGGCCCGGTCGGTGCCGCAGCAGGCGATCACGCTGCGCGAAACCGGCTATTTCGATGGCGCGCGCTCCGATGCCGCTCGCGAGCCGGCGCACGTCGGCACGCCGGTGATCGGGGTCGGCCATTCGCTCGGCGTGATGCAGCTGTTGGCGACACCTCCGGCGGGACTGGCCGGCTTGATGTCGATCAACGGCTTCACCCGCTTCGCCGAGGCGGCCGACCATCCGGCCGGGGTGCCGACGCGCACCCTGCACAGGATGATGCGACGCCTCGAGCAGGACCCGGCCGCCACCGTCGCCGCATTCCGCGCGTCCTGCGGCATCGAGGCGCCGCTGCCCTCGCCGCCGCTGCTGCCGGCGCTGCGTCGTGGCCTCGAGCTGCTCCGCGACGGCGACACGAGGCCGCGGCTGCGCCGGTCGCCGGTCCCGGTGCTGGCCCTGGCCGGCACCCGCGACGCGGTGGTGCCGCCGGCGCTCAGTGCGGCGTGCTTCCCGGGCCTGCGCTGGGTGGAGGGCGGCCACCTGCTTCCGCTCACCCATCCGGAGCTCTGCGCCGCGGCGCTGCTGGAGTTTGCGCACCGCGTCGCCCGGTCGGACCGCGTATGATCGCGCGCAAACGGGAGATCGCGCGCCGCTTCGGTGCCGCCGCCTCCGGCTACGACCGCTCGGCCGCGGTGCAGCGGCTCGCGGCCGAGCGCCTGGCGCAGCGCATCCTCGGGGCGGGACTGGCGCGTGCGCCGCGCATCCTCGAGATCGGCTGCGGCACCGGCCTGCTGAGCCGGAGCCTTGCCGCACATCTGCCGGGAGCGCGCTGGACACTCACCGACCTTTCCGAGCCGATGCTGCGAAACTGCCGCGAGCGGTTCGCAGCGCAGCCGGCGCCGATATTCGCGGTGATGGATGCCGAGGCGCCGTCGCTGCGGCCTGGCTTCGACCTGGTGTGCGGCGGCCTGGCCCTGCAGTGGTTCGAGCAGCGCGCCAGCGCCCTGCGCGGCCTCGCCGGGCTGCTGAACCCCGGCGGCCTGCTCGCCCTGTCGACGCTGTGCGACGGCAGCTTCGCCGCCTGGCGTGCGGCGCTGCGCGACGAGGGTGCGGCGGACGCCATGCCCGATCATCCCGCGCCCGACGCGCTGCAGGCCGACTGGCCGGAGTGCGGCACCGGCAGCTGGCAGCTGGAGACCCTGCTCGAGCGTCATCCGCGCGGCCTCGAGTTCCTCCGCGGGCTGCGTGCGATCGGCGCCGACCTGCCGCGCGCCGGTGCACCCGCGTTGCGTGCCGCGACGTTGCGTCGCGTGCTGCGCCGGTTCGAGGCCGAGCACGGCGCGCTGGCCGAGTACCGGATCGGCTACGGCCTGTTCCGGCGCGCAGGCTCCGGACCGGCGGCAGGGGTGTTCGTCACCGGCACCGACACCGGCATCGGCAAGACGCTGGTCTGCGCCTGCCTGGTGCAGGCCTGGGACGGCCGCTACTGGAAGCCGCTGCAGACCGGGTTGGGCGACGAGCCCGGCGACACCGACACCGTGGCGCGGCTGGCGTCGCTGCCGCCGGCGCGGGTGCTGCGGCCGCGCTATGCGCTGCAGGCGCCGTTGTCACCGGCCGAGGCGGGGCGGCTGGAGGGTGTCGCGATCGAGCCGCGGGAGATCGTGCTGCCCGCGCCCTCGACCCTGCCGCTGGTGGTGGAAGGAGCGGGCGGCCTGATGGTGCCGATCGCCACCGCGGCCGGAGCAGCCGAGGCGATGATGATCGACCTGGTGCGGCGCCTTGGGCTGCCGGTGGTGCTGGTGGCACGTGGCACGCTCGGGACCATCAACCACACCCTGCTGAGCCTGGAGGCGCTGCGCGCCCGCGGCATCGCCGTCGCCGGGGTGATCCTGAACGGCACCTGCACCGAGGCCAATCGCGAGGCGATCGCACGACACGGAAGGGTGCGCATCCTCGCCGTGCTGCCGCAGCTCGACAGGCTCGATGCCGACGCGGTGCGCCGGCTGGCCCGGCTGATCCCGCCATTCGCGGCACTGCAAGTCTCGCACGATGCGACGGTGGCGCGCTGATCTCCCAGCCCGCTGCGCCGCCGCGCGCGGGCCGATATGGTCAGGCCGCCAGGTTCTCGCGCACCCATTGCTCGGCATCGGTCATCGTGAAGCCTCCGACGTCGTTGAAGCTCCCGGCCTTGTCCCAGGCAAGCCCCGGGCCGGTCGCGAAGACGGCGCGATACTTGCGCAAGGCCGAGTGCGGGTCGCGGGCGAGCTCGCGCCGCAGCGTCGGCACGTCCCGGAGCACGCGCGCGAAGCGGCGGCCGAGCACGCGTTCCAGCAGGTCCGCGAGCTGCCCGTAGCTGAGCGTGTCGCCGGCGAGATGGACCACCCGATCGCGCATGCGCGGCTCGGCGAACACGATCTCGGTGGTCAGCCGGCCGATGTCCCCGGGCGTGGTCACGGTGACCGCGTTGTCCCAGCTGCCCAGCGCATGCACCGTGCTGCCCTGCAGGTCGACGACGCCGAAGCTCGGCTCGAACAGGAAGCTGGTGAACATGCCGGGCGAGACGATGACCCACTCGACCCTGTCCTGGCCGCGCAGCAGGTCGCGGACATCGAGCTGCTCGTCGAACAGGTCCTGCGCGCTGCCGCGGCCGAGCACGTCGTAGTCCACCCCGAACTGCCAGGGAAAGTAGCGCCGGATCCGCGCCTGCAACGCCGCCCGGGCCAGCTTGAGCTGGGTGCCGCGGCCGGCGGCGAAGCCGATGCAGCTCAGCACCTCGTCGTATCGCGCAAACTGTCGGGCCAGTTCGGCCAGCGGCGCCGAGGCGATGTCGCCGGCGACGAGCTCGACGCCCAACCCGCGCAGTTCGTCGACCGCGGCGCGCCTGCCCGGCTCGGTGCTCTCGATCGTCGCCGGCCTGAGCAGCACGGAGACGTGCGCGCCTGCTTCGGCCGCACGCCCCGCGAGCGGCCGGAGCACGGCCATGCCGAGTTCGCCCGCACCGAGCACGAGGATGCGGCGGATGCCGGGATCGCCGCCGGCCGCCTCCGGTTCCTGGGAGAGGATCATGTTCGGCGAACGCTTCCTCTCGAGCCCGGATGATCGCCGCAGCTTGGCACTCAGGCGTGCTGGACGATATCCGTCGAACGCGAGGTTTTCTCCCAGGCGACGATCTCGCGGCGCATCGCCTCGATCTTGTCCTCGACCAGGCCGAGCGCGTCGGCACCGAGGTAGAGCCGCACCGGCGGATCCTCTGCCTCGACCAGTTCGAGCATCGCCTGCGCCGCCCTGGCGGGATCACCGGGCTGGTTGCCGCTCTTCGCCTGGCGCGCCGCGCGAAGCGGGTTCATCACCGCGTCGTAGTCGGCGATGCTGCGCTCGGCACGGATCATCGAGCGTCCGGCCCAGTCGGTGCGGAACTGGCCCGGCGCCAGCGCGGTGACACGTATGCCGAGCGGCCCTACCTCCTTGCCGAGCGCCTCGGAGATGCCCTCGAGGGCGAACTTGCTGCCGCAATACAGGGTGATGCCCGGCATGGTGATGAAGCCGCCCATGGAGGTCACGTTGATGATCCGGCCCGACCGGCGCACCCGCATGCCCGGCAGCACCGCCTTGATCATCGCGACCGCGCCGAACACGTTGGCGTCGAACTGCCGACGCATATCCTCCAGCGACGACTCCTCGAGTATGCCCTCGTGCCCGTAGCCCGCGTTGTTGACGAGGACGTCGATCTCACCCAGCTCGCGTTCTGTCCGCGCAACGACCTCGGCGACGGCCGCGAAGTCGGTGATGTCGAGGAGCACCGCGTGAGCGCGGCCCGGGGCGAGCGCCGTGAAGGCCGATGCGGCGGCCGGGTCGCGGACCGTGCCGATCACCCGATGGCCTGCCGCCAGCGCGGCCGCGGCGAATGCCCGGCCTAGCCCGGAGCTGACGCCCGTGATGAGAAAGCTCTTGCTGGCAGTCATGGCTGCTCCTCTCGCGGCGACGGCCGGGCCATCGGTCTATATCAATATATACTATATATATCATGATATAAAAAAGCAAGAGCTTCACAGGATCGGAACCGGCCATGGCAGGCGAGACGCGACCGCCCCTGCGGGAAAGAACCCGCCAGCTCGCCCGCGACGTCGTGCTCGACGCCGCCGAACGGCTGCTCCGGCACGGTGAGACGGCGGAGTTCTCGATGCGGGCGCTGGCGGCCGAAGCCGGCGTCGGCTTCGCGACGCCGTTCAATCACTTCGGCAGCAAGAACGCGATCATGCAGGCGCTCTCCGCGCGGCTGATCGGGCGAATGACGCAGCGCTTCCTCGACGAGGCGCCGGGGGGAGATGCGATCGACCGGGTGCTGGAGATGGGCCGGATCAGCTGCTCGATCCTGCTGGAGAAGCCGGACGTGCACCGGGCGGTGATCGGCTCGCTCGGGGTGGCCGGGCCGGCGCCCGGGCCGGTGCGGAAGCACTCGCGTGAGCTGTGGTCGCTGGCGCTCGGCGATTGCGCCGGCCTCGCCGCGGATACCGGCGAACTCGCCCGGGCCGTGCTCGGCAATCAGCTCGCCTTTTTCTTCCGCGGCTGCCTCTCGTTCTGGGTCGCTGGAGAGCTCCCCGACCGGGAGCTCGGTGATGCGGTGCGCTGCGGCGCCTGCACCCTGCTGCTGGGCTTCGCCGGCGTCCGCCGCCGCGCCTACCTCGTCGAGCAGATCGGGTAGGCGCGAAGCATTGGCCGAGCGTCGGCAGGCCTCCGCCCGAGCTCAGCCATCGACATCCCCGCCCACCGGTGGGTCCCCGGCACGTCGTGCATCGAGCAGGCCGCGGAGATTCCACGCCAGTGTTGCGTAGTAAGAGGTTTCCACATCCGCGGGCTTGAGCCCCGCGCCGGATTGCCCACCTGTAGGCTCGACATTCCGGGACGACGCCCATGGACAGCCTGCCTGCACTGGAGACACGAGCGGTCGAGGCAGAGCTCAACTACCTGGCGCCCCCCTCGGTCAAGCCTGAGGTCTACAACAGCGCGCCGCCTCCCGGCGTGCCGGAGCGCAACTTCGACGACGTCGCCCGCCGGGTGCGGATCGAGGATTTCAGGCCGTGGCGCGACGCCGCCTCTCTCGACGTGCACGGCTTCGCGGCGGTGCAGCACGAGAGTGCCGAGCGCGACTTCACCGACGAGGCGGCGATCACCGGCGCCTACTACGCGGAGACCGAGCAGCTGCTGAAGCAGAGCCTCGGCGCCGACCGCATCTTCATCTTCGACCACACCGTCCGGCGCCGCCTGCCGGACGGGGAAGATCGGCCGGGGCAGCGCCAACCGGTCGCTCGCGTCCACGTCGACCAGACGCCCGCCTCGGGGATCGCACGCGTCCGCCGGCACATGGGTGGCGACGCCGACGCGCTGCTGCGCGGCCGCGCCCAGGTAATCAACGTCTGGCGACCGATCCGCGGGCCGGTGCTGGACCGGCCGCTGGCGCTGTGCGACTGGCGCAGCCTCGATCCGGCGGACCTGGTCGCGACCGACCTGATCTACCCGGAGCATCGCGGCGAGATCTACTCGATCGTGCCGAACCCGCGCCATCGCTGGCACTACCTTTCGGCGATGCAGTCCGACGAAGTCCTGCTGATCAAGTGCTTCGACACCGCCACCGACGGACGGGCGCGGCTGACGCCGCATACCGCCTTCATCGACCCGACCGCGCCGGCGGAGGCACCGCCACGCCAGAGCATCGAACTGCGCGCCCTGGTGTTCCACAGCGCCGGCTGAGCGGGCGCTCGCGATCGTTCCGCCAGGACGGGGCTCGGCTAGTAGCTGCGCAGCAGCCCCACCAGCCGGCCCTGCACCCGCACCCGGTCGACCGGGACGATGCGCGTCTCGTAGCGGGCGTTCGCCGGCTCCAGCGCGATCGCGTTGCCGCGACGGCGCAGCCGCTTCAGCGTGACCTCGGCGTCGTCGATCAGGGCGACGATGATCTGCCCGTTCTCCGCCGCCTCCTCCTTGCGTATGATCACGGTGTCGCCGTCGAGGATGCCGGCCTCGATCATCGAATCGCCCGCAACCTCCAGCGCGTAGTGCTCGCCCGGGCCGAGCATCGCCAGCGGCACCTGGATGTGGTTGCCGGTGTCGCGCAGCGCCTCGATCGGCAGGCCGGCCGCGATCCGCCCGTACAGCGGAAGCTGCACCGCGGCGGCGTCGCCGGCGGCACGCACCCCCTGCAGGCGCTGACTGAAGTCTCCCTTGATGACGTTGGGCGAGAAGGCCTGCGCCGCATCGAGGGTGAACCCGGCCGATGCTCTCGCCGGCTCGAGCGACGGCGCGTGCTCGGGCAGGCGAAGCACTTCCAGGGCACGCGCGCGATGATGCCGCCGCGCCAGGAAGCCGCGCTCCTCCAGCGCCGAGATGAGCCGATGGATCCCCGACTTGGAGCGCAGCTGCAGCCCGTCCTTCATCTCGTCGAAGCTGGGCGAGAAACCGGTCTCCCTGAGGTGACGGTCGATGAAGCTCAGCAACTCGTGCTGCTTACGCGTGAGCATCGTCTCTCCCCATCCCGACCGGCATGATCCATGCCCCGCCTGCAGCTCGACGCCCGGCGCCCGCCTCGCCGGCAAACCGGCGGGTTGGAACAAACAGGCAACACCAATCGCTGTTCTAGATTGGTTCCGCGCGCCGCGTCAAGCGCCGCCGCCGCCGCGCGGCCCGGCCGGCGAGCCGCGCCCGGCTGATCAGAGGCCGAAGCGATCCAGCCGGATGATCTCCACCACCGCTCCGGCCGGCAGCGCCGGGCCGTGCGGCGGTCGCAGCACCAGCGCCTCGCACTCCGCGAGCCGGCGCAGCAGGCCTGAGTCCTGGCGCGCGAACGGGGTCGCCACGTGCCCTCCCTGCGCATCGCGTGTCAGCGAGGCGCGCAGGTGGTCGGCACGCAGATCGTTCTCGGCAACCGCCGCACCCAGCGTCGCGCGGTCGAGCTCGGGTCCGGGTGCCGCATCGCCGGACAGCCGGCCGATCGCCGGCAGCAGGAACAGCAGCGCGCAGACCAGGGCGGAGACGGGATTTCCCGGCAGTCCGAGCACCGGAACGTCCTCCATGCCCGGGCGAAGCAGCCGGCCATGCATCAGCGGCTTGCCCGGACGCATCGCGATCTTCCAGAAATCGACCGCGAAGCCTCGCTCTGCTAGGCCCGCCTGCACCAGGTCGTGATCGCCGACGCTGGCACCGCCGATGGTCACCAGCATGTCGCAGCGCAGCCCGTCGACGCTGCCGGCGATCGCGCGCACGTCGTCCGGCGCCGGCGGCAGCAGCAGCGCCCGGGCGCCGGCGGCCCGGATCGCCGCTGCCAGCATCGGCGTGTTGGAGTTGGCGATGCCGCCGGCCGGGATCGGCTCGCCGGGCAGCGCGATCTCGTCGCCGGTGGCGAGCAGGGCGATCACCGGGGGCCGGCGGCAGGCGATCCAGGGATGGTTGGCGGCCGCGGCAACGCCGATGTCCCGGGCACCCAGGCGTCGCCCGGCCGGGAGCACCGCATCGCCGCGGCGGAAGTCCTGCCCCGCGCCGCGGATGTGCCGACCGGCCGGCACTCTCTCGTGGACGATGACCTGCGCGCCCTCCCGGGTCGCGTTTTCCTGGATCAGCACGGC
>CAXTNV010000032.1:21894-30699 GCA_964245755.1 uncultured Acetobacteraceae bacterium
GAACAGCCGCACGCACGTGCCGGGCGAGAGCACGCCGTCGAACGGATGCCCGGCTGGCGCCTCGCCGATCACGCGCAGCGTGCCGCCCGGCACGGCATCGGCGGCGCGCACCGCGTAGCCGTCCATCGCGGAGATGTCGGCGGGCGGGTTGGAGAGGCGGGCCAGCAGCGGCCGCGCGGTCACCCGGCCCCATGCCGCATCCAGGCTCACCGTCTCCGCGGGCGTCGGCTGCAGAGCGTCGAGGATGCGTGCGCGCGCCGCCTCGACGCTCAGCATGCGGGGCGGCACCGGTCGCGCCTCGCAGGCGAGACGAGGATTCGCTTGACCTGGGCAGGCGCGCTGCGCATTTTGCCGCCGCTCGAACCTCCGCCGCTGCAGCTCCGCTGCGGTGAGGCCGCCGCCGCGAGGAACATCATGGCCAAGACCAACACCATCCAGATCAAGCTCGTCTCCACGGCGGACACCGGCTACTTCTACGTGACGAAGAAGAACGCGCGGGCGCAGACGGGCAAGATGGAGTTGCGCAAGTACGATCCCGTCGCGCGCAAGCATGTCGCGTTCAAGGAAGCCAAGATCAAGTGATCGACGCGGCCGGCAGGCGGCTGCGGCCGCCTGCGGCCACCGTGACAGGAGATTGGCGCTCAGTACAGCTTGCCGCTCTGCCCGTACGGAATCACGATGTCGCTCGAATCCGCCAAGTTCAGCATCGCGCGAGAACGTTCGTCCAGCGTATCGGCATCGAGCGCATGGTCGCGCAGCCCCGAAACGCGCTGCCCCCACGCGGCCTGCTCGGAGATTGCGGCACTCTGACCAGCCTGCGCCTGCGAAAGCAGGCGGAGCTGGTCGGCGTAGCGTTTCAGCCCGTGCTCGCCCTGATCGGCATTCCACGCGAAGTACGCCACCAGGGACAGGAAGAACACGGGAGGCAGCGCTGCCTTCACCCTGCGCTTCACGGCGCGACCGAAGCTCATGCGACATTCCTTGTCATCACACCGCGCCGGCAGGAAGCAGGCTCCGAGTCGGCCGGCGCCCCCGGACGCCGTGCCCTGTTGTCCTCAAGCTCACAAGCCATCGCAAGGAAAATCGGCGGGAAACGCCGCAGGATCCTGCATGATCGTGCTGCCGGGCGACGCCGGTTTCGTTTCTGAGGAGTTACGATTGCAATCGACCGCCGCCGCCACCTATCTGCTGGTCGAGCCGTCGCACTACGACGTCTCCTATTCGATCAATCCCTGGATGCGTCCGGGCGTCTGGGCACAGGATCGGGCCGGCCACCGCGCCGAGGCGACAGCCGCGTTCCAGCTCCTGGCGCAGGCGCTGCGCGGTGCCGGTGGCGAGGTCGAGATCGCGGGCGGCGTGGAAGGCTTGCCCGACATGGTGTTTCCCGCCAACGGCGGCATCGTGCTGGACCGCCGTGCGCTGCCGGCGCGGTTCCGCTTCGCGCAGCGCCAGGGCGAGGAGGCGGCGTTCGCGACGGTGTTCGCCGACCTGCGCGCACGCGGCCTGATCGACGAGGTGCTGAGCCTGCCCGAGGGCTGCTTCCAGGAGGGGGCCGGCGACTGCATCTGGGATCGCACCCGCCGGCTGGCCTGGACCGGCTACGGCCCGCGCTCCTCGGCGGCGAGCCCGGACGTGATCGCCGAGCTGTTCGGCATCGAGCTGCGTCGGCTGGAGCTGGTCACCGAGCGTTTCTACCACCTCGATACCTGCCTGTGCGTGCTGCCCGGCGGCGAGGTGTTCTTCTATCCGGGCGCATTCTCCGCCGCTGGCCAGGCGCTGATCCGAGACGGCGTGGCGCCCGACCTGCTGATCGAGGCCTCCGACGAGGACGCGGCGCGCTTCTGCGTCAATGCCGTGGCTCTGCAACGCACGGTGGTCATGGCGACGCCCACCGACCGTCTGGCCGGCATGTTCCGCGAGCGCGGCTACGTGGTCATGCCGGTGGCGCTGGACCCGTTCATCCTGTCCGGCGGCGGCGCCTACTGCATGACGCTGCGGCTGGACCTGAGCACCGCCGCCTGAGACGGAAGTTGCGGCCGGTCGCGCCGGTCAGGCGCGCAGGATAGTTCTCCCCGCGTAACGGGCTGCGGACCCGAGCTCCTGCTCGATGCGGATCAGCTGATTGTACTTGGCGGTGCGGTCGGAGCGCGACAGCGAGCCGGTCTTGATCTGCCCGCAATTGGTGGCCACCGCAAGGTCGGCGATGGTCGCGTCCTCGGTCTCGCCGGAGCGGTGGCTCATCACCGCGTTGAAGCCGGCATGCTGCGCGAGCTGCACCGCTTCCAGCGTCTCCGACAGCGTGCCGATCTGGTTCACCTTCACCAGCAGCGCGTTCGCGCTGCCGGCGGCGATGCCGCGGCGCAGCCGCTCGGGGTTGGTCACGAACAGGTCGTCGCCGACGATCTGCAGCTTCTTGCCCAGCGTCGCGGTCAGGTGCGCCCAGCCTTCCCAGTCATCCTCGGCGCAGCCATCCTCGATCGAGACGATCGGATAGCGCGCGGCGAGCTCGGCGAGGTAGGCGACCATGCCGCCGGCATCGAACGACCTGCCTTCGCCCTCCAGCTCGTAGCGGCCGTCGCGGTAGAACTCGGTCGAGGCGCAGTCGAGCGCGAAGGTGACGTCCTCGCCCAGCCTGTAGCCGGCGCGCTCGATCGCCCGGCTCATGAAGGCGAGCGCCTCGTCGGCTGACTTCAGGCTCGGGGCGAAGCCGCCCTCGTCGCCGACATTGGTGTTGTAGCCGGCATCCTTCAGGCCGCGCTTGAGCTGGGAGAAGATCTCCGAGCCGATCCGCACCGCATCCGCCAGCGTCGGCGCGCCTACCGGCTGGATCATGAACTCCTGGATGTCGATCGGGTTGTCGGCATGCTGGCCGCCATTGACGATGTTCATCATCGGCACCGGCAGGGTGCGCGCGAACACGCCGCCGACGTAGCGATACAGCGGCACCCCGAGCTCGGCGGCGCTGGCGCGGGCGACGCCGAGCGAGACCGCGAGGATCGCGTTGGCGCCGAGGCGCGACTTGTTCGGCGTGCCGTCGAGATCTATCAGCGCCTCGTCGATGGCGATCTGGTCGTAGGACTCCGAATCCCGCAGCGCATCCAGGATCTCGCCCTCGATGAAGCCGACCGCCTGCAGCACGCCCTTGCCGCCGTAGCGCGCCTTGTCGCCGTCGCGCAGCTCCGCCGCCTCATGCGCGCCGGTGGAGGCGCCCGACGGCACCGCGGCGCGGCCGGTGGCGCCGCTGGACAGCGCCACGTCGACCTCCACGGTGGGGTTGCCGCGGCTGTCGAGAATCTGACGGGCGACGAGGTCGGTGATGGCGCTCATGGCTGGGCACATCCTGGCTGTTGCGGAACTGGGTCCTTGCAGCACCTCGTCCCGCTTTCCGCAAGGCCGGGCTGCGGGGAGGCTCGGCATCGATCCGCACCTTCGCGCGTTGGCGTGCCTGAACGGAAAGGCGACGAAGATGAGACGGCTCCCGATCCTGGCGGTGATCCTCGGCCTGCTCGGTCTGCTGCCGTTCCTGGGTTGCACGGTCGGCATCATCCTGTTCCCCAGCGAGGTGCCGGTGCCCAACCTGGTGCAGGCGATGATCGCCTACGGCGCGGTGATCCTCGCCTTCCTGGGCGGCGTGCACTGGGGCCTGGCCCTCGATCCGCGCCCGCTGATCACCCAACCGGGACAGGTGGCGCTCGACAACCGCAGGCTGGCGCTGGGGGTGGTGCCCTCGCTGATCGGCTGGGCGGCGCTGCTGGTGCCGCTGGTCGCCTCTCCGATGATCGCGATCGTGCTGCTGATCCTGGGCTTCGTCGGCACCACGCTGGTCGAGGAGCGGGCGCGGCGTCGCGGCGCGATGCCTGCGGGGTACATGGGCCTGCGCTGGCTGCTCAGCGCGGTGGTGCTGCTCTGCCTGGTCGTGGTGCTGCTGGCGCGCACCTTCTAGCCGGGGTCAGTCGATCCGGTAGTGGATCGGCTTGAACGCGTGGTTGTTGGACTGCAGCGCCGAGCAGGCGGTCAGCCCGACGATCAGGTCGTGCTCGGCGCGGAACGCCACCCGGTCGCCGGCCCGGCTGCGCGGCGGCTCCACCGTCAGCGTTCCGCTGTCGCCGTCGAGCCGCACGTTCATGAACACGTTGAAGGCGACAGGGATCTGGTCGGCGACGACGCCGAACGGCGCCAGCGCCGCCGCCAGGTTGCCGAAGCAGCCGCGATGCGGCTCCGCGTCGCCGTAGAGGATGCGGAAGGTGTCCGCCGAGCACGGCGTCAGCAGGAAGTCGTGCCGGCCGACGCTGTCCTCGACGATGCGCAGCAGCACCCGGCTGCGGTTCGAGTACAGCGGGTCGCCGGTGGTGAGGTAGATCCTGCCGGCGTAATCCAGCGTGCGGCCCGACGAGATCACCTCGGCGACGTCGTGGCGGTTGAACGCCAGCAGGTCGGCCACCTGCTCGCCCTGCGGGTCGATCACGGTCAGGCTCTGGCCCTGCGCGAGCGTGAACGCGACGCCGCAGCGCGGTGCGATTTCCTGCACCGGGCTCATGCGCCCAGCTCAGGCCGCATCGCGGTCGCGCCCGTTCGGCGGCTGGAACGGACAGCGCCACGCCGCGTCCACCAGGCGGCCGCTGTATTGCCGAGCCTCGGAGATCTCGCCGAAGCGCGCCAGCATCGGGTTGGCGGAGCCGTTGAGCGCTTCGTCGCGGCCGATGATGGTCGAGCGCAGCCTGTCGTACTGGCCTTCGGCGCGCAGCCGCTCGAACTGGTCGTGCAGGTTGAACACCATCGCCGGCCGCTCGAAGCGGCGCGACAGGCGGCTCGCTGCGGGATGCAGCCCGACCACGAAGAAGGCCTCGCCGCCGAAGCTCAGCGAGAAGTGCGGGCTGTTCGGATCCTCGCTTACCCGCGGGTCTCGCTTCTCGCCGTGCGAGGCATCCTTGTCGGAGAAGCACTGCACGCGTTGCCACAGGTGATGCTCGAAGCCGGCCTCGTCCAGAGTGTCCGGCCCCTCGAACAGCACGGCGAAGCTGCGGAACAGCGTCCTCTCCTGCTGGTACTGGCGGATGAAGCCGACCAGCTCCGCATAAACCCCCGCGTCGTCGGCGGCGCAGCGGATGTCGCGGCCGACCAGGATGCGCAGCTGATCGCGCGCCAGCGCCGCCTTGGCTCCGACGCAGGAGAAGCTGCGGTCGCGGATGAAGGCGGAGAAACACCGCGCAAGCGGGTGCGCCTCGTCGCGGCTCGGGTCTGTCATCGGCATCCGGTCGGAACTCGCACTGCTGGCTGGATCGCAAAGGAGGACCAGCAACACGGCCTGAACAGCCGGGTTCCTCACGTCAGAGCGTTACATCATGAAGAAAAGGCCCTCTGCGCGCATGGCTGATTTGTGCACAAATCCGCGCGAGTTCGGTGGTTTTACTGCATCCGGGTCGCCAGGGCGGCGGCGATGCCCGCATCCGCGGCCGATCCGCTGGCCGGCAGTCGCCGCGGCGGGAAACTCAGCCCTTCAGCTTCTTGCTGCACTCGCTGTAGTAGCCGCCGCCCTTCTGCACCCAGTGCATGCCGCCATTGCCGCCCGCCGCCTTGTTCGCCTTGTACTGGTCGAGGCAGGTGTGCAGCCGCGCCTTGCCGGGCGTCTCCTTGCTGTACTTGGAGTCGATGGCGCTGGGGAAGGTCGCGGGACCGGAGGCCGCAACCGGCGCCGACGGCTTGCTGACCACCGCGTTCGGCGATGCCGGCGCCGTGGTGCTGGCGCTGGTGGTCGGCGTGGTGCCGGCCGAGGCCGCCGCACCCGAGCCGCAGTTCTGCGCCCGGAAGCTCTTGTAGTCGGCCCCGTCCAGGGTGCCGGCCTTCTTGGCCGCCTGGTACTTGACGCTGCACTGCTTGGCGCTGACGGCGCCCGCGGTTCCGCCCGCGCCGAGTGCGACCGCTGTGAGCATCAGCGCCCCGAGAACCGTCCGGACCGTCTGCATGATGTGTGCCCTCGATGTTGAACTCCGCGAGGCGCCGGGCATGACCGGCTCGATCATGCCCTGCCTGTCGGTCGATGCGGCTGCCGGCAGCGCGCTACCGCGCGCCGGTGAGCCGGCCGATCATGCCGGCGAAGTCGAAGCCCGAGCCGGCGGCGGCCGTGGCTGCTGGCTTGGCCCCTGTCCCGGACGGCAGGCTGCCCGCCGGGGTGGTGGCGTCCACCGCGTGCGGCAGGAACTGCGACAGGATCTGGCTTCCCATCCCCGGCGGCAGGCCGTGCTGCTGCGCCCAGCCATCGATCTGCGCCGGCGGGAACACGCGCTCGACCTGCTCGGCGGTGATCGGCAGGTTGTGGCCGCTGCCGATCCAGGACTGCACCTTGTCGCCGAGGCCGGCCTGCTCGAATTTCTGCGCGATCCCGGCCGGGCCGCCGGCGGCGTTGATCGCCTGCGCCAGCAGGTTGCCGGCGCCGACCAGGGTGCCGCTGCCTGCACCGCCCCCGAACAGACCACCCAGAATGCCGCTCATGACGGGCGCCCTCCGCTGTGAACCCGGGCCTTGGCCAGACGGTCGAAGGCCAGCACATCGTCCAGCACCGCCGCCATCCGGTCCAGCGGAATCATCGTCGGGCCGTCGCTCGGTGCGCCGTCCGGGTCCTCGTGGGTCTCGATGAACAGGGCGGCGACGCCGATCGCGGCTGCCGCCCGCGCCCGCACCGGCGCGCCCTCGCGCTGGCCGCCGGAGGCGCCGCCCAGCGCGCCCGGCTGCTGCACCGAGTGGGTGGCGTCGAACACCACCGGATAGCCGGTGCCTGCCATGATCGGCAGCGCGCGCATGTCGTTGACCAGGGTGTTGTAGCCGAACGAGCTGCCGCGCTCGGTCAGCAGGATGCGCGCGTTCCCGGTCGAGGCGATCTTCGCCGCGACGTGGCCCATCTCCCACGGTGCCAGGAACTGGCCTTTCTTGACGTTGACGGCGGCTCCGGTCTCGCCGGCGGCGAGCAGCAGGTCGGTCTGGCGGCACAGGAACGCCGGGATCTGCAGCACGTCGACCGCCTGCGCCGCGATCCGGCACTGCTCGGGGGCGTGCACGTCGGCGAGCACCGGGATGCCGTGCCGGGCACGCAGGCCGGCGAGGATCTCGAGCCCGCGATCCATGCCGACGCCGCGCGCCGCACCCAGGCTGCTGCGGTTGGCCTTGTCGAAGCTGCTCTTGTAGATCAGGCCGATGCCGCGCGGCCGGCACAGCGCCAGCAGCGCCGAGGCCATCGCCTCGGCGTGATCGGCGGACTCGATCTGGCAGGGCCCGGCGATCAGCGTGAAAGGCAGGGTGTTGCCGACCGTCAGCGCGCCGATGCGCACGTCGCCGGTGCCGGCGGCACTCATACCAGCCGGGCCTTCTTCAGCGAGGCCTCGATGAAGCCGCGGAACAGCGGGTGCGGCGCGAACGGCTTGCTGGTCAGCTCGGGATGGTACTGCACGCCGATGAACCAGGGATGGTCCCGATACTCCACGATCTCGGGCAGCACCCCGTCGGGGCTCATGCCGGAGAACACCAAGCCGGCCTGCTCCAGCCGCTCGCGGTAGTGCACGTTGACCTCCCAGCGATGGCGGTGCCGCTCGCTGATCTCGGCGGCGGCGTAGGTGGCGGCGACCCGCGACCCGGCGGCCAGCATCGCCGGATAGGCGCCCAGGCGCATGCTGCCGCCGAGGTCGCCGCCGGCGCGGCGTCGCTCCAGATCGTTGCCCCGCGCCCACTCGGTCATCAGCCCGATCACCGGCTCGTCGGTCGGACCGAACTCGGTGGAGGAGGCGCGGGGCAGTCCGGCGAGGTTGCGGGCGCACTCGATCACCGCCATCTGCATGCCGAAGCAGATGCCCAGGAACGGGATGCGTCGCTCGCGGGCGAACCGTACCGCCTCGATCTTGCCCTCCGCGCCGCGCTCGCCGAAGCCGCCCGGCACCAGGATGCCGTCCACGTCCTGCAGACGTTCGACCGCGCCGTCCTGCTCGAACACCTGGCTGTCGACCCAGTCGAGCTGCACCCGCACCCGGCTGGCGATGCCGCCGTGGATCAGCGCCTCGTTGAGCGACTTGTAGCTGTCGAGCAGGCTGGTGTACTTGCCCACCACGGCGATCCGCACCTCGCCCTCGGGGTTGCGCATCGCGGCCAGCACGCGCCGCCAGTCGTCCAGCTCGGGCTTGCCCTCGTGCGGCAGCCCGAAATGGCGCAGCACCTCGGTGTCCATGCCGCCTTCGTGGTAGGAGATCGGGCAGGCGTAGATCGTGTCCACGTCCAGAGCCGCGACCACCGCCTCGGCGCGCACGTTGCAGAAGCTCGCGATCTTGCGCCGCTCCGCCTCGGGCAGCGGCCGGTCGGAGCGGCACAGCAGCATCTGCGGCTGTATCCCCACGTTCTGCAGCTCCTTGACCGAATGCTGCGTCGGCTTGGTCTTGAGCTCGCCCGCCGAGGCGATGAACGGCACCAGGGTGAGGTGGATGAACATGGTGCGCTCGGCGCCGAGGTCGTTGCGCAGCTGCCGGATCGCCTCCAGGAACGGCAGGCTCTCGATGTCGCCGACGGTGCCGCCGATCTCGATCAGCGCAAAATCGAGGTCAGCGGTGTCGGCGACGATCGCCTCCTTGATGGCGTCGGTGATGTGCGGGATCACCTGCACGGTCGCACCCAGGTAGTCGCCGCGCCGCTCGCGGGCGATCACGTCGGAGTAGATCCGTCCGGTGGTGGCGTTGTCGGCGCGAGTCGCGTGCACCCCGGTGAAGCGTTCGTAGTGGCCGAGGTCGAGGTCGGTCTCGGCGCCGTCGTCGGTGACGAACACCTCGCCGT
>CAXTNV010000033.1:0-556 GCA_964245755.1 uncultured Acetobacteraceae bacterium
GTGACCGTGGTCGCCACCTCGAACCGTGCGCCCGCCGGCCTCTACGCCGACGGCGAGACCCGGGTCACCGAGCCGCATCCCAGCCGCGACCACACCGAGCGCATGCTGCGGTCCTTCGGGGTGGCCGTCGACGCCGTCGCCACGGGCGCCACCGTGCGCGGCGGGCCGGGCCGGCGCGCGCCGCGGGCGAGCAGGCGCCGCTCGATCTGGTCGGCCTGCCAGTGCGCGTTGACCACCACCTGCTCGACCCCCGCGGCGGCGAGCCGGTCCAGCGCGTGGTCGAGCAGGCTCTGACCGCCGACCAGCAGCAGCGGCTTGGCGGTGGCGTCGGTGAGCGGGCGCATCCGCCGCCCCCGCCCCGCCGCCAGCAGCATCGCGTGTCGCGGCTCGTGCGAGGCGAGGCCGGGGAAAAGCCCGCGTATCACCTCCCGGCCGGGCTGGAGGCTCATCGGCGCGCCGCCGCCCCCAGCCCCACGCGCCGCGGCGCCCCGCCCGAAAGGGTGGCCAGCCGCAGTCCGGCCCCCGTGGCCGGCCGCCGCAAAGTCCCAGTCAGGGC
>CAXTNV010000033.1:566-12121 GCA_964245755.1 uncultured Acetobacteraceae bacterium
GTCCGGCGGCGCCAGCGGGCCGAGCCGGTCCGGCCATTCCACCAGCACCACCCCCTCGCGCGCCTCGTCCCACCCGAGCTCGTTCACGGCGCGCTCGGCGGCGCCGGCGGCACTCTCCAGCCGCCACAGGTCGAAGTGCGACACGGTGAAGCCGGGTGCGTCGTAGCTCTGCACCAGGGTGTAGCTCGGGCTAGGCACCTCCAGCGCCGGTGCCCGGCACACCGCGCGCAGCAGCGCGCGCGCGAGCGTCGTCTTGCCGGCGCCGAGCGGCCCCTCGAGCAGCACGCTGTCGCCCGGGCGCAGCGCCGCGGCCAGGCGGCGGCCGAGCCCCTCCGTCGCCGCCAGGTCGTCGAGGTGCAACTCATCCATGTGCCGCATCTTGCCGTAGCCCGGACCCGCTCCACAATATACGCGGCCCCGGCACGACGGGCAGCCCATAGCGGGCAGCCCATAGCGGGCAGCCCATAGGGGGCAGCGAAGGGTGACGATGTCGCAGCGCGCGCATGACGAGACCGCAGCCGCCGCCGCGGCCTGGCCGGAAGCCGACGTGGCCATCATCGGCGCGGGGCCGGTCGGGCTGTTCGCGGCGTTCCAGTGCGGCATGCTGAAGCTGCGCTGCGTGCTGATCGACAGCCTGGCCGAGACCGGCGGCCAGTGCGCGGCGCTGTATCCGGAGAAGCCGATCTACGACATCCCGGCGCATCCGGCGATCGAGGGCGCGGCCCTGGTCGCGGCACTGGAGGCGCAGATCGCGCCGTTCGCGGTGCCGCGCCTGCTCGACCGGCGGGTGGAGCGGCTGCACGGGATGCGCGGCCGCTTCACGCTCGACACCGATCGCGGCGACCGGGTGCGCGCGCGCGCGGTGCTGATCGCCGCCGGCGCCGGCGCGTTCGGGCCGAACCGGCCGCCGCTGCCCGGGCTGGAGGCCTTCGAGCGCAGCGGCGCCGTGCAGTACTCGGTGCGGCAGAAGGAAGCGTTCCGCGGCAAGCGGGTGGTGATCGCGGGCGGCGGCGACAGCGCCGTCGACTGGGCCCTGGCTCTGCGCGAGGTGGCGTCCCGCGTGTTCCTGGTGCATCGCCGCGCCAGGTTCCGGGCGGCACCCGAGAGCCTGTCGCGGCTCGACGCGGCATGTGCGGCGGACGGGTCGATCGAGCGGGTGGTGCCTTACCAGCTGCACGGCCTGCACGGCGAGGCCGGCCGGCTCGCCGTCGTCGAGGTGGCGACGCTGGAGGGCGCGGTGCGCCGGATCGAGGCCGACCACCTGCTGGCGTTCTTCGGGCTCTCGACCGATCTCGGGCCGATCGCGCACTGGAACCTGCAATCGAGCGCGCACCACATCCAGGTGACGCCGAGCAGCTGCGAGACCTCCTGGCCCGGCGTGTTCGCCATCGGCGACGTCGCGACCTACCCCGGCAAGCTCAAGCTGATCCTGCAGGGCTTCAGCGAGGCGGCGATGGCGGCGCACGCGATCCATCCGATCGTGCACCCCGATACCGCGCTGCATTTCGAGTATTCCACCAGCAAGGGCGTGCCGGCGATGTCGGCGACGTGACGGCCGGCCGATGAAGGCTCGCGGTCGGTGAAGCCGTCCTGGGCCGGCGGCCTGCTGACGGTCGACCTCGACGCGATCGCCGCCAACTACCGGCTGCTGCGCGACCTTGCCGGCCCGGCACTCTGCGCCGCGGTGGTGAAGGCGGACGGCTACGGGCTGGGTGCGGTCGCGGTGGCGCGGCGGCTGCGGCGCGAGGGCTGCCAGCACTTCTTCGTCGCCCACCTGCACGAGGGCGCGGCCCTGCGGCCGTGCCTGGAGCGCGACAGCGCCCTCTACGTGCTCAACGGGCCGATGCCCGGGAGCTGTGGTGCCATGCTGCTGCACGGCCTGACACCGGTGCTGAACAGCCTCGACCAGCTGGCCGAGTGGCAGGCGCTTTCGCAACTCGAGGGCCGGCCGCTGGCGGCGGTGCTGCAGTTCGATACCGGGATGTCCCGCTTCGGACTGTCGGCGGCGGAGGCGGAGGCGCTCGCCCGCGACCCCTCGCCGCTCGACGGGATCGCGCCGGTGCTGCTGATGAGCCACCTGGCCTGCGCCGACACGCCTGCGCATCCGGCCAACGCCGAGCAGCGGCGGCGCTTCGAGGCGCTTTGCGCGCTGCTGCCCGGCGTGCGCGCCAGCCTGGCCGCCTCCTCGGGCAGCTTCCTGGGCCCGGAATACCGCTTCGGCATGATCCGCCCCGGCGCCGCGCTCTACGGCGTCAACCCGGTGCCGGGCCGCGTCAACCCGATGCATCCGGTGATCCGCCTGCAGGGACGCGTGGTGCAGGTGCGCTGGATCCCCGTGGGCGCCGCAGTCGGGTACGGCGCCCGCTTCGTGGCCGACGCGCCGCGGCGCGTCGCCACCGTGGGCGTCGGATACGCCGACGGCCTGCTGCGCGCTTCCGGCGGCCGCGGCATCGCCACCCTCTCGTCGGGCGGGGCCGCGACGCTGCCGATCATCGGCCGCATCTCCATGGACAGCCTGGCCCTCGACGTTACCGCACTCGGCGAGACGCCGCTGCCGCCCGGCACAGAGATCGACCTGATCGGCCCCGACCGCAGCCTGGACGAGGCCGCCGAAGCCGCCGGCACCATCGGCTACGAGATGCTGACGGCACTCGGCGCGCGCTATCACCGCCGCTACCTCGGCGCGGACGAAGGAGAGGCCGCGTGAAGGTCATCGTGCTCGGCGGCGGCGTGATCGGGGTGAGCTCGGCCTGGTACTTGGCCCGCCTGGGACACGCGGTGGAGCTGGTCGACCGGCACGAGCAGACCGGGATGGAGACCAGCTTCGCCAACGCCGGCCAGGTCTCGCCCGGCTACTCCACGCCGTGGGCGGCACCCGGCCTGCCGCGCAAGGCACTGGGCTGGATGCTCGGCAAGCACAGCCCGCTGGTGATCCGCGCACGGCTCGATCCGGCGATGTGGCGCTGGATGGTGCAGCTGCTGCGCAACTGCAACGACGAGGCCTACGCTCGCAACAAGGGCCGCATGCTGCGCCTTGCCGAGTACAGCCGCGACTGCCTCGGCGACCTGCGGATCGAGACCGGCATCACCTACGACGACCGGCAGCGCGGCCTGGTGCAGCTGTTCCGCAAGCAGTCGCAGCTCGACCATGCGGCGGAGGACATGCGCATCCTGGCCGAGGGCGGGGTCGCGCACGAGCTGCTCGACGTGGAGGGCTGCGTGCGCGCCGAGCCGGCGCTCGGGCGCGTGCGGCATCTGCTCAAGGGCGGCCTGCGGCTACCGGGCGACGAATCCGGCGACGCCCACCTGTTCACCCGCCGTCTCGCGGAAAAGGCGGCCGCCGCGGGCGTGGTGTTCCGCACCGGCATCGCGATCCAGGCGCTGCGCACCGAGGGCGACGCGGTCAGCGCGGTGCAGACCGACCGCGGCCCGATCAGCGGCGACGCCTACCTGGTGGCGATGGGCAGCTACACCCCGGCGCTGCTCAAGCCGCTCGGCATCCGGCTGCCGGTGTACCCGGTGAAGGGCTACTCGCTGACCATCCCGCTGACCGATGCCGCGCGCGCGCCGGTCTCGACGGTGAACGACGAGACCTACAAGGTCGCAATCACCCGGCTCGGCGACCGCATCCGCGTCGGCGGGACCGCCGAGCTCACCGGCTACGACCTGCGCCTGCGCGCCGAGCGGCGCGAGACCCTGGAGCTGAGCTTCAACGAGCTGTTCGGCGGCGGCGACCTCTCGCGCGCGAGCTTCTGGAGCGGGCTGCGGCCGAACACGCCGGACGGCACCCCGGTGGTGGGTCCGGCCGGACGCTATCGCAACCTCTGGCTCAACACCGGCCACGGCACGCTGGGCTGGACCATGGCCTGCGGCTCCGGCCGGCTGGTCGCCGAC
Source organism: uncultured Acetobacteraceae bacterium (assembly GCA_964245755.1). Lineage (GTDB taxonomy): Bacteria > Pseudomonadota > Alphaproteobacteria > Acetobacterales > Acetobacteraceae > Lichenicoccus. The sequence continues at coordinate 4,461 of CAXTNV010000033.1, forward strand.
CTGATCGCCGGACAGCGCCCCAACATCGAGCATGAGGATCTCTCGCTGGCGCGCTACGGCTGAACTGTCGGACACCGCCACCGGCGCTGCCTCACGAAGCGCGGCGCACCGCATGACGATCATGGTGACGGTCGCGACGCCATGCGGCCGAGGCGAGCCGCAGCGCGGGCCGCACGTGATCCGCCGCCCGGAAGCGCCCGGCGAGGCGGAACGGCGCTGGGTGCGCGGGCTTGACGACGGCGATCGGACGGACCGTCATCGGGTGGAACGGGCCGGCAGGCGGTGCCGCCGCGCCGCCGCAGGTTCGCGCATCGAAGCCGGCGATCAGCCGCCGGGTCTGCGCGCGCAGGGCGTCGCGCTCGGCCACCACGCGCCGCCCCTCCCTGGCCCGGGCGGCCTGCGGCAGCGCCGAGAACAGGGCGAGCCGGCGGGCGGCCGACACGTCCGGCAGCTCCGACAGGGCGGCGAAGCTGAGCGGCAGGGTGAGCTGCTGCGTCTGCCCTCGCGTCAGCGAGCTGGACAGGCCGAACGGCGGGCCGCCGGTGATCGCCGGGCCGACCGCGAAGCCGCCATTGACGGTGAAGCTGCCGGTGAGGTCGATGGTGATCTCGCCGGCGAGGATCGGCACTTCCGGATCGGCGGCGCGCGCCTCGCACTGTGCGTCCCGCACCGCGGCGGCGAACGCCTCCGGCGCGGCGGCGGTGGCGCTGATCGCCCCGGCCGCGCGCAGCTGGCCCTGCAGCTCGTGCAGCGCGGCGGCGATGGTGATCGGACGCGAGGGTGCCGCGCACCCGGTCAGCATCGCGGTCAACAGGCCGAGGGTCGGCAGCACCAGAGCCCGCATCACCGCCTCCCTCCGGCCGCGCCGGCGCCGGCATGGGCGACAGGCTACGCAGCGTGGCCGTCGAGGGCGAGGGCCTGCAGCGCGATCCCGGGCACGTCGCGGCGGTAGCGCCAGCCGGGGCCGTGCGGCCGCTGCAAGGTCAGGATCGTGCTGCCGCCACGTGGCGCGATGCGGGCGCAGTAGCGTCGCGCCACGCCGGCGGCGACGTTCCACGACGCGACCTCGTCGCCGTCGAGCAGGACCCGCACCGGCTGCGACGCCCGTCCCGGCTTTCCGGTGGCGCGCAGCGTGGCGCACAGAAGCTGCGCCCCGGACGGCGACGCGGCCTGGTGCAGAATCACCTCGGAGCGCTCGCCGCTGCTCCAGGCGCCGCTGCCGCCCGGCGTGCTCCAGCCGGTCCAGAGCAGCGACGCGGTGATCGGGATGCTCGCACCCTCGCGCAGCAGGGGTGCCGCGGCGCGTGCGGCGGCGTCGGGCAGATGGTCGAGGATCGGGCGGTCCCACACCAGGATCGGGATGCCGTGCCAGTCGAGGCGCCGGTCCGGAGCGCCGAAGCTGCGCGCGGCCGCCTCCAGGCAGGCGGCGACGCTGGGGCAGGTCTCGCGGTCGGGGGCGGCGACGAAGAACACCCGGCGGTCCGGCGCCGCGGCGTCGGCGGGCTCGTACCACCAGGGATAGGTCTGCGGCACGCGCGCCTGCAGCGGCAGCTGGCCCTCCGCCTGCAGCGGCCGGATCACCACGCGGCCGCGAGTGATCCAGGCGCTGGCGTTGGCCTGGGTCGGCCAGTACGGGCCGTAGCCGTGCGACAGGCCGTTTCGCTGCAGGAAGCCGTACAGGTCGCCGGGCGGTCCGGGCGCGGGTGCGGGCGGTAGCCGCAGCGTCTCGACGACCCCGCTGGCCACGAACAGCGATGCCGCGACGACGCCAAGCATCCGCCAGTGCCGCGCCGCGCGATGCAGCGCCGGCGCCAGCAGCAGCGGCAGCAGGTAGTAGCTGTTGAGCATCATCCGCCCGAGCGGCAGTCCCACCTCGAGGTCGGACAGGACGAAGGCGAGTCCCGTGCCGGCGCAGGAGAGCACGCAGAACAGCGGCACCAGGGCGAAGCCGTGCGGCCGCCGTGACCTCGCGAGCGTCGCCAGCAGCAGCCCGGCAAGCAGCAGCGTGAGCCATGCCGCGGCGCCGCGGTGCCAGGGAAGCACCGAGAACTCGTCGCCCAGCACCGCGACGGCGGCTCCCGCGCGCGACGCGAGCTGCGGGTGCGCCACCGTCTGGTAGCGGGTGGCGGGCACGAAGCCGAGCAGCCCGAACCAGCGCGTGCCGCCGAGCAGGCAGAGCAGCGCCAGCGCGCCCAGCGCCAGCAGGCGCGGCCGCATCACCGGGGCAGGAGCCGAGGCTGGGGCCGGGGCCGGCGGCGGCGAAGCGGCGCAGGCGGCGCAGCTCAGCAGCAGCGGCAGCAGCAGCGCCGGCTTCGCCCACGGGTCGGAGGTGGCGGCGACGACGAGGCAGCCGGCAGTGGCGGCGAAGCACGCGATGCCGCCGCGCTCGGTCCAGCGCGCCGCCAGCAGCAGCCCGAGCAGGCTCCAGGCCATGGTCACGCCGTGGCTGACCGGATTGGCGAGGAAGCCGAAGCGCCCGAGGCTGTCCGGATGGGCGAACAGCAGCAGCGCACCCAGGGCCAGTGCCGCCGGCGCCGGCATCAAGCGGCGCGCCAGCAGCCCGGTCAGCCCGCAGCACGCCAGCAGCAGCAGCCAGCCCTGCGCCAGGGCGAGCCACGGGGCGGTGCCGAGCACCGCATACAGTGCCAGGTCGGGCAGGATCACCGACAGCAGCCAGTTGTCCTGCGTGTAGTGCCAGGCCCGCAGCGCGTCGAGGCCGTGCCGCCCGACCTCGCCGGCCACCAGCGCCGGCGTCGCGGTGTCGGCGTCGAGCGGGATCGTGCGCAGCACGCCGAACAGGCTGGTGGCCAAGCCGGCTGCCAGACCGGAGGCGAGGCCCACGGCGAGCAGGATCGACGTGGTCTGCCTCGCCGCGCGGCCAGAAGTCACAGGATGCCGCCGCGCCGCCCCGCGCTGGCGCCGAGCCGCAGCCGCAGCGCGTTGAGCTTGATGAAGCCCTGCGCGTCGACCTGGTCGTAGGCGCCCCCATCGTCCTCGAAGGTCACCGTTCGGGTATCGTACAGGCTGTTCGGGCTCTCGCGCCCGACGGTGATCACGTTGCCCTTGTAGAGCTTGAGCCGCACGCGGCCGGTGACGCTGTGCTGGCTGGTGTCGATCAGCGCCTGCAGCATGCGCCGCTCCGGGCTGAACCAGAAGCCGTTATAGATCAGCTCGGCGTAGCGCGGCATCAGGCTGTCCTTGAGGTGCCCGGCCTCGCGGTCCAGCGTGATCGTCTCCATGCTGCGGTGCGCGGCCAGCAGGATGGTGCCGCCCGGGGTCTCGTAGACGCCGCGCGACTTCATCCCCACGAAGCGGTTCTCCACCAGGTCCAGCCTGCCGATGCCGTGGTCGTGCCCGAGCTGGTTCAGCCGGGTCAGCAGCGATGCCGGCGACAGCGCCTCGCCATCCACCGCCACCGCGTCGCCGCGGACGAAGTCGACGCTGATCTCGCGGGCGAGGTCCGGCGCCGCTTCCGGGCTGATGGTGCGCTGGAACACCACCTCGTCCGGCGCGATCGCGGGATCTTCCAGGATCTTGCCCTCCGAGGAGGAGTGCAGCAGGTTGGCGTCGACCGAGAACGGCGCCTCGCCGCGCTTGTCGCGGGCAATCGGGATCTGGTTCGCCTCGGCGAAGGCGAGCAGCTTGCTGCGGCTGGTCAGGTCCCACTCGCGCCACGGCGCGATCACCCTCACCTCCGGCTTGAGCGCGTAGTACGACAGCTCGAAACGTACCTGGTCGTTGCCCTTGCCGGTGGCGCCGTGCGCGACCGCATCGGCTCCCACCAGCTCGGCGATCTCGATCTGGCGCTGCGCGATCAGCGGCCGTGCGATCGCCGTGCCCAGCAGGTACTGGCCTTCGTACAGGGTGTTGGCGCGGAACATCGGAAACACGAAGTCGCGCACGAAGCTCTCGCGCAGGTCGTCGACGAAGATCTCCCTCACCCCCGCCGCCTCGGCCTTGCGCCGCGCCGGCCCCAGCTCCTCGCCCTGGCCCAGGTCGGCGGTGAAGGTGACCACCTCGCAACGATACGTGGTCTGCAGCCAGCGCAGGATGACGCTGGTGTCGAGGCCGCCGGAATAGGCGAGCACGACCTTCTTGACGTCACCGGCGGCCATGGGCGGTTCTCCTTGAACGCGCAGGCTCTAGCATCGCGATTCCGCACCGGCCAGCCGGGAAATTCGCAGTGCAACGGCGCAACCGGGAGCCGCTTCGGGCTGTTTTGCAGGCCGCAGCGGAGACCATCATGCGCGGCTCGTCCCTCCCGTCGGCACGCTTCGTCGTGGCCATACCCGCCTGCAACGAGGCGGCGCGGATCGCGGCATGCCTGCGCGCCCTTTCCGGCCAGCGCGGCGGCAGGAACGGTCGCTGCGACCACGTCGTGCTGCTGCTGAACAACTGCACCGACGGCACCGCGCAGGCGGTGGAGCGGGTGCGGCCGGAGCTGGCCATGCCGGTCACCGTGGCGATCCGCGACTTCCCCAAGGGCCAGGCGGATGCGGGACATGCGCGCAGCGCCGCCCTCGCGCTGGCGGCGCGGACCGCCGGCCCCGACGGCATCGTCGCCACCACCGACGCCGATGGCGTGGTCGCGGTGGACTGGGTTGCCTGCACCCGCGCCGCCCTGGCACTCGGCGCCGAGGTCGTGTGCGGCCGCGCGCTGATCGATCCCGTCGAGGCGATGCACATCCCGCGCGCGCTGCACGACGACGACGCGCGCGAGGTCGGCTACGGAGGCATGCTCGACGAGATCCACGCCCTTGCCGATCCGGACCGCTGGGATCCGCTGCCGCGTCATACCGAACATTCCGGCGCCAGCATCGCCGTCACCGTCGCCGCCTACCAGCGTGTCGGCGGCATGACGCCGCTGCCGACCGGGGAGGATCGCGGCTTCCTGCGCGCGCTGCGCGCGGTCGATGCCCGCATCCGCCACGCTCCCGAGGTGTGCGTCACCGTCTCCGGACGACTGCAGGGACGTGCGGCGGGCGGCATGGCCGACACCATGGCGCGACGCATGATCTGCCAGGACGCGACCCTCGACGCGGAGCTGGAACCGGCCGCCGCCTGCCTAAGCCGCGCCCGCATGCGCGCCCGGGCGCGGGCACTGTGGGATACGCGGCACGCCACCGACGCATCATGGCATACCGCTTCGGCGCTGCTCGCCGGCGAAGCGTCGCTGCCGGTGGACAGGGTGCGGGCGTGGCTGCGCAGCGGCTATTTCGGTGCGGCGTGGGACCGGATCGAGGCGGACAGCCCGGCGATGATACGGGTGCCGGTGCCGCGCCAGGCGCTCGACCGGCACGTGGCGGAGGCCGGGCGCATCCTGACCGCGCTCAGGAACGAGGTGCCGTCCGATGCAGCCGATCCAGCCGGTAGCCGCGCCGGCGCAGAGGCGCGTCCGGCATGAAGCCGCCCGCGGCGGCGGCGAAGGCGGCGAAGCGCTCCGCCGCCTGGTCGCCGGTGGTCGGGGTGTCGGTCGGTCCGGTCCAGTTCACCAGCAGCATCGTGCAGTCGGCAAGCGACGCCGCGACGCAGCGCCCGGCCAGCCGGTCGATATCGTCCGGGACCAGGAAGTACAGCATCTCGGACACCAGCACGAGGTCGAAGGCACCGTGCTGCGCGGGGTCGGTCCAGTCGTCGGGAAGCACCGCGCGGCGCAGCACCACGTGATCCAGACCGGCGCAGCGCCGGCGTGCCTGCGCGAGCGCCGCCTCGGCAAGATCGAGCCCGACCAGCCGGTCGCAGCGGGCAGCCAGCATGCGGCTCAGCACCCCGATCGAGCAGCCGAGTTCAAGCGCGCTGCCGAAGCGCCGATCCTCGAGCTGCGCCAGCGTATCGGCGTATTTCGCCTGCTCGTAGGGGCTGGTCTCGAAGCGCCACGGATCGGGGTGATCCGCATAGAGCCGCTCGAACACCTCCGGCCTCCAGCTCCGCGGCTGCTCGTCCGGCTCGCTCATGCAACCGGACTCATGGTGTGGTCTCCAGAAAGGTCTCGAACGGCTGCTCGAACACGGACAGCAGCGCCTGCGGCAGCGCGAAGCCGTCCGGATCGTCGGTGATCAGCCCGGCATATTGCGAGGCGTGCAGCCGTATCGCTCGCCGCTTGCGCTCGAGGTGGCGGTGCACCGCGAGGCGGAAGCCGCGTATCGGCTGGTCCGGCTGCAACCCGGATGCCGCCTCGATCAGCCACGCCCACACCGGATAGGAGAGCAGCCGGATACTCCGCCTGCGCGCGACCACGCGCGCCATCTTCTGCACCGCCTCATGGTCGCAGTGCGGGTCGAGCATCCAGGGCGCCAGCAGGGTATCGCAGCCGCGCCGTTCGAGCTCCGCTGCAATGGCGGCGCAGGCCTGCTCGAATGCCGGGCCATGGTGCGGAGCGGCGGTGTCGCGCAGGCGCAGGAAGCCGACCTCCGACGCCTGCAGCCCGAGAGCCGCGGTGGCCTGCAGCGCCTCGGCCTCGCGCAGCGCGCGCAGCCGTGCCTCGGGCCACGCGCGCGAGCGCGGGTGCGAGCCGGTGCCGTCGGTGACCACCAGCACCGCCGGCGGGCGGCCGCGGGCGCAGAGCTCGGCGATCAGCCCGCCGCAGCCGAGGCTCTCGTCGTCGGCGTGCGGCGCCAGGATCAACGCGCGGCCGGCGCCCGGCAACGGGTCGCCGGCGCGCAGCGGCAGCGCCAGCAGCTGCTCCTGCAGGGTCATGCGTCCGACGCCCCGGCCGCGAACCAGCCGGCGGCCTCGGCCAGCGTCTCGTCCGGCGCCGGCTGACGCAGGTAGGTGGCGAGGTCGCGCATCACCCGCTCGACCGGGTTGTCGCGCAGGAAGCCGGCCAGCCCGAGGCCGCGCTGCACCAGCCGGATCACGTCGAGCCCGGCCTGCTCGGCGGCGATGCGGGCAAGGCCGACCACGGCCGCGACCTCACCCGGATCGCGGGTGCCGGACTCCGCGGCGTCGGCGGCGCGGGCCGCCCACATCGCGGCACTGTCGCGCGCGATCAGCGCGGTGCCGATGCGTGCGAGCTGATACGGGTCGCGGTCTCGTCCGCGCTCGCGCAGCTGACGGCACAGCAGCGACACCAGCCGGTCGATGCCGCCGAGCGCCACCGCGATGCCACGCCAGGCTCCGGCGGAGAACTCGGGCTGGCGCAGGTAGTCGCCAGGGGCGCCGATCAGCGCCTCGGCCCCCAAGGTGATGCCGGAGAAGTCGCACGAGCCGGTGCGCGCGGCGCGCATGCCGTGCAGGCCGCCGATGGTATCGACGGCGCGGCGCTCCCTGCCGAGCGGCACGATCAGCATGCGGTCCGGCCCGTCCTCGGGAAGCGCGGTGACCAGCGGCCGGGTGACGTGCAGCGCGCCTGAGGCGAACCGCTTCTCGCCTTCGAGGCGGAACCGTCCGCCTGCCTCGAGAAGCCGCAGCGGCTGTGCCGAGCCGGTCACCCAGATGCCGAACAGGTGGCCGTCGCGCGCGTCCGCAGCAGCGCGGCACAGCTGCGCCTCGCTGCCGTAGACGGCGATCAGCTTGAGCGCGTTGACGTGGCCCTCGTAGAGCCGGCCGCCGGCCAGGCTGCCGCGACCGAGCAGGCGCAGCAGCTCCAGCAGCCCGCCGGGGCCCGCGGGCGGCGGGGCGGGGGCCGGGGCCCCCCCCCGGCCGGGGCCCCCGGGGGGGGG
>CAXTNV010000033.1:12131-29682 GCA_964245755.1 uncultured Acetobacteraceae bacterium
GGCGCAGCAGCCCCAGCACCCCGCCGGCGCCGGCGGGCTCGGTGCCGAGGCCCTCTCCGCCCAGCCGGCGTGGCAACGGGGCGGTCATCACGCCGGCCGCGCGCAACAGCGCGAAGGCCTGCTCGGGAAAGCCGCCGTCGCGATCGAGCCGTGTCGCCTCCTCCTCGATCGCAGCCAGGGAGGCGGCAACCCGCCGGGGCAGCGTGAGGGAGTCCGGGTCGGGCGTGCTCACGCGGCCGGGCGCTGGCGCCGGCTCTCGGTGCGCAGCTGGCCGCAGGCGGCCAGGATGTCGCGGCCCCGCGGCAGGCGCACCGGCGAGGCGAAGCCGGCATCCATCACGATCTGCGCGAAGCGGTCGAGCCGCTGCCGGGTCGAGGGCTGGTAGGCGCTGCCGGGCCAGGGATTGAACGGGATCAGGTTCACCTTGGCCGGGATGCCTGCGATCAGCCGCACCAGTTCGCGCGCCTCCGCCTCGCTGTCGTTTACGCCGCGCAGCATCACGTACTCGAAGGTGATGCGGCGCGCGTTCGAGGCGGACGGATAGCGCCGGCAGGCGGCGATCAGCTCGGCGATCGGATATTTCCGGTTCAGCGGCACGATCTCGTCGCGCAGCGCGTCGTGCACGGCGTGCAGCGACACCGCCAGGTTGACGCCAAGCTCCTCGCCGGCACGGTCCATCATCGGCACCACCCCGGAGGTGGAGAGCGTGATCCGCCGGCGCGACAGCGCGATGCCCTCGCCGTCCATGACGATGCGCATCGCGCGCGCCACGTTCTCGTAGTTGTACAGCGGCTCGCCCATGCCCATCAGCACGATCGTCGAGAGCAGGCGCGGCGTCTCCCCCCTGGGGCTCGGCCACTCGCCGTAGCTGTCGCGCGCGGCCATGAACTGGCCCACGATCTCGGCCGGGCCGAGGTTGCGCACCAGCGCCTGGGTGCCGGTATGGCAGAACCGGCAGGACAGCGTGCAGCCGACCTGGCTGGAGAGGCACACCGCGCCGCGGTCCTGGCTGCGGTCGGGAATGTAGACCGTCTCGGCCTCCTGGCCGTCGCGGAAGCGGAACAGGAACTTGCGGGTCAGGTCCGCGGCGGTCTGCACCGCGGTGGCTTCCGGCCGGCCGATCACGAAGTGCTCGGCGAGCCTCGCCTGCAGCGGCCTCGCGATCGAGCTCATGGCGGCGAAGTCGGTGACCCCCTGGTGGTAGATCCAGTGCCAGAGCTGCTTGCCGCGGAACGGCTGCTCGCCGATGCCGGCCAGCGCCTCGCCCAGCTCCTCGCGCGACAGGCCGACGAGCTCACGCCGGCCGTCCGCCAGCACCGGGGGCGGCGGCGCGAACAGCGCGGTCTTGGCGAGGATGCGGCGGCTTTCCGCCTGATCCAGGGTCTCGACGGTCATGCGGGCTCTATAGATCAAGGACGGCGGACACGCACCCATGTTGGTCGCCCGGACGCGTCTGCCAGCGGCGGCGCCGGAAAATCCGCCCGATGCGCCGCAACCGCCATCGCAACGCCACGTTTACGATGCTTGATTGCAACGAGGCCGGGTCGGTTCGGGAGGCTGGTCGGTTCAGGAGGCTGGCGATGGATGATGTCGAATACCGTGCGAAGCTCGACGAGCTCGACCATCTGCTGAACGATCCGGAGATCACCTCCGAGCCCGCGCACATCTGGTCGCTGCTGGCGGAGGTCTCGCATCACGATCTGCAGGCGGCCGCGGAGCCGCGCCGCTAGGCCGGCGAGCTCAGCCGGGCTGCGATCAGGAACTCGCGGTTGCCTTCCGGCCCGGTGATCGGGCTCGGCTCGATGCCCAGGACATTCCAGCCCGCCAGCCCGCGCCACCATGCGGCGACCGCGTCGCAGACCCGAGCGTGCACCGCCGGGTCACGCACCACGCCCCTGGCACCCACGGCGGCGCGCCCGGCCTCGAACTGCGGCTTGATCAGCGCCACCGCCCAGGCGTCGGGTTCGCACAGCGCCAGCGATGCCGGCAGCACGGTGCGCAGGCCGATGAAGCTCGCATCGCAGACCACCGCCTCGACCGGCCCCTCGATCGCGGCGCGATCCAGGGTGCGGGCGTTGACCCGCTCCAGCACCGACACCCGCGGATCCTGGCGCAGCTTCCAGGCGAGCTGGCCATGGCCCACATCCACGGCGTGCACGTGCGCCGCTCCTTGGGCGAGCAGCACGTCGGTGAAGCCGCCGGTGGAGGCGCCGAGATCGAGGCAGCGCCGCGCCCGCGGGCTGAGGCCGAAGTGCTCCAGGGCGTGCGCCAGCTTCAGGCCGCCGCGCGACACCCACGGATGGTCGCGGCCGTGCAGCGCCAGCGAGGCGTCCGCCGCCAGCAGGTCGCCGGCCTTGGCCACGCGCGTCCCGCCGCTGAACACCACGCCGGCCAGGATCAGCGCCTGCGCCCGCGCCCGGCTCTGCACCAGGCCGCGCTCGACCAGCAGCTGGTCGGCCCGCACCCTCAGCTGCGGCGCTCCACCACGTGGCGGGCCAGGTCGCGCAGCCGCTCGGCGCCGGCGTCGAACCCGGCCAGATGCCCGATCGCGTGATCGGCCAGGCTCTCAGCAGCCTCGCGTGCGCCGCTGATGCCGAGCAGGGCGACGAAGGTGGACTTGCCGGCTTCCCGGTCCTTGCCCGCGGTCTTGCCGAGCTCGGCGGCGCTGGCGGTGGCGTCGAGCACGTCGTCGGCGACCTGGAACGCGGTGCCGAGGTCGCGCCCGTAGGCCGCGATCCGCGCGCGCGCGTCGGGCGACGCGCCGCCCAGTATCGCGCCGGCCTCGGCGCTGTAGCGGATCAGCCGGCCGGTCTTAAGCCCGTGCAGCCGCTCCACCTCGGCGAGCGCCAGACGCCTGCCTTCCCCCTCCATGTCGATCATCTGCCCGCCGACCATGCCGGCGGCACCCGCGGCCTCGGCCAGGGCGGAGACCAGGTCGATCCGCACCGCGGCGTCCGGATGGGTGAGCGGGTCGGCGATGACCTCGAAGGCCAGGGTCTGCAGCGCGTCGCCGGCCAGGATCGCGGTCGCCTCGCCGAAGCGCACGTGGTTCGAGGGCTGGCCGCGGCGCAGGTCGTCGTCATCCATCGCAGGCAGGTCGTCGTGCACCAGCGAGTAGGCGTGCAGCATCTCGACCGAGGCGGCGGCACGCAGCGCGCCCGCCTGCGACGCGCCGAACAGGCTCGCCGCCTCGGTCACCAGGAAGCCGCGCAGCCGCTTGCCGCCGCCGAGCGTCGCGTAGCGCATCGCCTCGACCAGCCGCGCCTCGGCGCCCGCCACCGCAGGGATCAACCGGTCGATCACCGTCTCGATGGCGCTCGCGCGCTCGGCGATCAGCGCCTGCAGGGTTCCGCTCACGCCCGCCGCCTCAGTCGAGCGGCCGCAGTTCCGTGCCGCCATCGGCACGCTCGACGATCGCCTGCACGCGCGCCTCCGCCTGCGCCAGCTTGGCCTCGCAGTGCCGGCGCAGCGCGGCGCCGCGCTCGTAGCAGAGTATCGCGTCCTCGAGCTTCTGCTGGCCGCCTTCGAGGCCGCGCACGATCTTCTCCAGCTCCGCCAGGGCGTCCTCGAAGGAGAGCTGCGATAGGGTGTCTGACATCGGGGCCCCGCTTGCTGCCTGTGCGCCCACGGGATAGCCCGCAGGTTCCCCAGGTGAAAGAGGGCGCGTGGCTCAGGCCGGGGCGGCAGGCTCCGGCCGGCGCCGTATGACGAAGCTGAGCACGCCGTTCTCCTCGCTGAAGGCGACCAGCGCGTGACCGGTCTCGCGGCAGAAGGACTGGAAGTCGGCCACCGCCGCACGGTCGGTGGCGAGCACGCGCAGCCGCTCGCCGGGCTGCATCGCGCGCAGCGCGCGATTGGCGCGCAGCACCGGCAGCGGACAGCTCAGCGCCTTCACGTCCAGCAGCGTCTCGCCCATGCACGGCATCCCCGAACCACCCCGCGCCGCACCGCCGCCCTCCTGGCAGAGCAGTCGGCCGGGGTGCATGATAAGGCAAATAATACGCGGGAGGAGGCGGACATGGCGGACATCAAGTCGGACGCCAGGGCGGATTTTCGGATCGGCATCGATTTCGGCGGCACCAAGATCGAGATCGCGGCACTCGGCCACGACGGCGCCTCGCTGCTGCGGCGTCGCGTTCCCAACCCGGGACGCTACCAGGAAGCGATCCTCGCCATGGTCGGGCTCGTGCAGGAGACCGAGCACGAGCTGCGCGGGGTCGCCTCGGTGGGCATCGGCATACCCGGCGCGATCAGCCCGGACAGCGGGCTCGTGAAGAACTGCAACTCGACCTGGCTCAACGGCAAGCCGTTCTCGCGCGACATCAGCGAGGCGATGGCGCGCGTGGTCCGGGTGGAGAACGACGCCAACTGCTTCGCGCTGTCCGAGGCGGTCGACGGCGCGGCGGAAGGCAAGCGCGTGGTGTTCGGCATCATCCTGGGCACCGGCGTCGGCGGCGGCATCGTCGTCGACGAGCGCGTGCTGACCGGGCCGCACCACATCGCCGGCGAATGGGGCCACAACCCCCTGCCCTGGCCGCGGCTGGAGGAGTTCCCGATGCCGACCTGCTTCTGCGGCAACGTGGGCTGCATCGAGCGCTTCCTGTGCGGCTCGGCACTCGCCTCCGACTGCGACGGGCCGGGTGCCCGCGACGCCAGCACCATCCCGCCGCGCGCCGCGGCGGGCGATGCGCGTGCCGTCGCTGCACTGGCGCGCCATACCGACCGGCTGGCGCGCTGCCTGGCGATGGTGGTCAACTTCCTCGATCCCGACGCGATCGTGCTCGGCGGCGGCCTGTCGAACATGTCGCACCTCTACGACGAGGTGCCGGCGCTGATCGCGAGCCGCGTGATCAGCCCGCGTTTCACCACGCCGATCCTGCGCAACGTGCACGGCGACAGCTCCGGCGTGCGCGGCGCCGCCTGGCTGTGGCCGCGGGCCCAGCTGCGCGGCCACATGACCAGCCTCGCCTGAGCCGGGGTGCGGCGGCGCACGAGCGACCCGGCCCGGGCACGATGAGCCCGGCGCCCGCGCTGTGCCTGGATTGCCGTGCGGTGCAACCCCCGGCGGCCGGCGGCACCCGCTGCGTCGCCTGCCGCGGGCTGCGGCTGGTGCGGCACGCCGAGCTGTTCGCGCTGCAGGTGGCGCACGTCGACGCCGATGCCTTCTACGCCAGCGTCGAGAAGCGACGCCGCCCCGAGCTCGCGACGCAGCCGGTGATCGTCGGTGGGGGCACGCGCGGGGTGGTCACCGCCGCATGCTATGTCGCGCGCCTGCGCGGCGTGCGCAGCGCGATGCCGATGTTCAAGGCGCTGCGCGCCTGCCCGGACGCGGTTGTCATCAGGCCCGACTTCGCCGAGTACTCGCGCGTCTCGCGGGCGCTGCGCGCGCTGATGCAGCCGCTGACGCCGCTGCTGCAGGTGCTGTCGATCGACGAGGCGGTGCTCGACCTGACCGGCACCGAGGCGCTGCACGGTGCGCCGCCCGCGGTGATGCTGGCCGGGCTGGCGGCCTCGGTGGAGCGGCAGCTCGGCATCACCATCTCGATCGGCCTGGCGCACAACCGCCTGCTCGCCAAGCTCGCCGCCGGGCTCGACAAGCCGCGCGGCTTCGGCGTGCTCGGCGCCGAGGCGCCGCTGTGGCTCGCCGAGCAGCCGGTGCGGCTGCTGCCCGGCGTCGGACCGGCGCAGGAGCGGCGGCTGGCGTCCAGAGGTTTCCTGCGCCTCGGCCAGCTGCAGCGGCTGAGCCCGCCCGAGGCGCGATCGGCACTCGGCGACGACGGACCGTCGCTGGCGGCGCGCGCGCGCGGCGAGGACCGGCGCGCGGTCGATCCGTCGCGCGAGGTCAAGTCGATCAGCGCCGAGACCACCTTCGAGCAGGACCTCAGCGACCTGCCGGCGCTGGAGCGCCAGCTCTGGCGGCTGTGCGAGAGGCTCGGGGCGCGCCTGCGCGAGAAGCAGGCCTGCGCCGCCGGGATCGTGCTCAAGCTGAAGACCGCGCGCTTCCACGCGCGTACCCGCTCGCAGCGCCTAGCGTCGCCGACGACGCTGCCCGACCGGCTGTTCGAGGCGTCGCGGCGCCTGCTCGCCGCCGAGGCCGCCGGGACGCCGTTCCGGCTGATCGGCATCGGCGCGGCGCCGATCCTGCCGCTGGAGCAGGCGGACCCGGTCGACCTGGCCGACCCGCGAGCCCGCCGCCGCGTCGCCGCCCAGGGAGCCATCGACCTGCTGCGCGCCCGCTACGGCAGCGGCGCGGTGCGGCGGGGCCGCGAGCTGTAGCGTGTAGCCGCCGCGCTAGCCGGTCGACGCCGCGGCCGCCGATCAGGCATCGCCGACCCCGCTGCAGACTGTATCCCCGTGTCGACCGTCTCGATCGAGCCTCTCCCGTTGGGCCCGACCCTCCCGCAGTCCGCCTGCTTCCTCGCCGAGCGCACCCCCGCCGCCGAGGCCGAGGCCGGACCCTCGCCCCGCGGGGCAGCCACCGGACCGGGCAGAGCGCGAAACAACGCACGATGACGCTGCAGGCGATCAGTGGCGGGACACGCTCGAAGCTCCGCGCGGGCGGAGCTCAGCGGGGCAGCTGCGCGAAAAACGACAGCAACCCGGGCACGACGCGCCCCGGCATCTCCGTATGCGGATAATGTCCCGCGCCCTCGACGATCAGGCTTTGAGCACCGAGCTGCGCCGCGAGCGAGCGGGCTTCGGCGACCGCGTCGGGGAAGTCCGGATCGCGGCTACCCATGACGACGAGGGCCGGCACCCGACTGGCGGAAACCATGGCTGCGGTGTCCGACTTGGACAGGCGAACCATCGCGAGCAACGCGGCCATACGCCCCGGCTCACGCAGGTTCCGCGCCAACGCGGCTTTGGCCAGCGCATGATCCGCGGGCTTGCATGTGGGGAACAGGCTGTTCCAGTAGGTGGTCCAGAACCGGACCCGCCAGGGCCCCGCGAAGCCGATCCTCAGGGCGAGCTTCTGCAACCAGGTCGCTCCCAGATCACGCACGACAGGGCCCAGGAGCACCACGCCGCGGACCCGCGCCGGCCTGTCGTGAGCGGCCCATAGCGCCGACCCCGCGGCGAACGAGTTGCCGAGGATGATCGCCGAAGCCGCCCCGAGCTGTCCGATCAAGGCTAGCGCATCGCCTCCGACCGCGCGCGCCGAGTAGTCATCCCACCGCGCCGAGGTCGCGCCGAAGCCACGCACATCCATGGTCACGACGCGATAGCCGGATCGCTGCAATGCCGGGCGCAGCAGTCGATACTCCGAGCGCAGGTCCCCCATCCCCGGGATCGCGAGGATCAGCGGAGCATCGCCGCCCGTGTCGTCATACGCGATCCGGCCACCCTGGACCGCCAGGAAGCGCGTTTCCGAAGCGGCCGCGCCTTCCGCCGGCCAGTGAGGGCCGGGGGCGGCGGCCACCGCGCCCGCGAGAGTGGTCATCATGGGGAACGCTCCGCCAGTGCATCACGGTCACCAGCCTAGGTCGCCGCCCGCCAGACATCGATTGATCATTGGCGGACAGACGCCATACATTCCTGCATGGCCGACCGGATACCGGACTGGCATCTGTTCAGGGCGTTCCTGGCGGTCGTGCGCGAGGGAAGCCTGTCGAGTGCCGCACGCGCGCTCGGCGCGACACAGCCCACCATGGGCCGCCAGGTGGCCGCGCTCGAGGCGTCGCTCGGAGTCAGGCTGTTCACGCGGTCGATCGATGGCCTGTCGCCGACGCAGGCGGGCCTGCGGCTGATCCCGTCGGCGGAAGCCATGGCCGCCGCCGCCGAGGCGGCACTGCGGTCGGCCTCCGGCAGCGTCGAAGACGAGCGCGGCACCGTCCGCATCACGGCGAGCGAGATGATCGGAGGTGAAGTGCTGCCCTCGATCCTGGCCGACTTCCATGCTCTGCATCCCCGGACCTCGGTGGAACTCGCGCTGTCGAACCGCAACGAGGATCTGCTGCGCGGCGACGCCGATATCGCCGTGCGGATGGTCCGACCGGCACAGGAGGGTCTGGTCGCGAAGCGGATCGGGCGCATCGATTGCGGGCTCTACGGCCACCGGCGCTACCTGCAACGGCACGCAGCGCCGCTGAGCATGCGGGAGCTGAACCGGCACACGCTGATCGGATACGATCGCAACCCGGCTCATGCACGGATGATCGAGAAGATGGGAGCGGCGCTGACGCGCGACACGTTCGCGTTCCGCTCCGACAGCGACCTCGCGCAGCTCGCGGCGTTGCGCGCGGGCTTCGGCATCGGCGCCAGCCAGCTTGGCATCGCGAGGAGGGACCCAGACCTTGTTCCCCTGCTGCATGCCGAGCTGATGTTCTCCATGGAGGTCTGGCTCGCGATGCACCGCGACCTGCGCGGTGACCGCCGGATCCGATCGGTCTTCGATCATCTGGCAACGGCACTGGCGGGCTACGCGAAGACCAGCTGCCATGAAGTATGACAAGCGACCCTGGCGCCTCGTGGCCACGCGGTGCCGGACCTTCCGGGATGCCGATCGCCGGTCGGTGCGAGTGTTCCGCCCGGCTGCTGGCGCGTCAGGCCGCGACGGTGCTCTCGAGGCTCGCCGCCTGGCGCAGCGCCTCGTCGAGCGCCTTCTGCCGCTGCTCGGCGCCGGTGGCGACGCCCTCGGCGTGGATCACCTCGATGTCGGGAAGGCCGATGAAGCGGAACGCGCCGCGCAGATAGGATTCCTGGTGCTCGAAGGCGGCGTACGGCGAGCCCGGGGCGTAGAAGCCGCCGCGCGACAGCGCCAGCACCACCCGCTTGCCGCCGGCCAGGCCCTGCGGCCCGGCCTCGGTGTAGTGGAACGTCTTGCCGGCCACCAGCACGCGGTCGATCCAGGCCTTGAGCTGGCTCGGGATGCCGAAGTTGTACATCGGCGCCCCGATCACGACGATGTCGGCGGCCAGGAACTCCGCCAGCACCGCGCCCCCGAGCGAGAGATCCTCCTGCATCGCCTGATCGTGCTGCACGTCCGCACCCTGCCCCGCCAGGTAGGCGCCGGTGAGATGCGATACCGGCGTCGCCGCGAGGTCGCGGTGCTGCACCTCCAGCCCGTCATGGCTTTCGCGCAGGCGCGACACGACGGCCGCCGAGATCGCGCGGCTGACCGAGTTGTCGCCGAGAATGCTGGAATCGATGTGCAGCAGCTTCATGGGGAGAGCCTTCCGGTTCTGCAATGTGACCAGGTATGTATGAGGCACCGAAGCCGCATCACAAGGAGGCACAGGCTTGCAACCAGGGCACACGGCTGTGACCGGGATCGTGCCGCGTCACGGCAGCGAGGACTGCCGCGCGGTGAACGCGATCCTGATGCGCGTCGGCGACAAATGGAGCGTGCTGGTGGTGGCGCTGCTCGGCGGCGGCCCGAGACGCTTCAACGAGATCAAGCGCATGATCGGCGGCATCTCGCAGCGCATGCTGACCCTGACCCTGCGCGGACTGGAGCGTGACGGCCTGGTCACCAGGACGGTCACCCCGAGCAACCCGCCGCGGGTCGACTACGCGCTGACCGACATCGGCCTGTCGCTGTGGCAGCCGGTCGAGGCGCTGAGCAACTGGGCACGCGCGCACCGCGTCAGCATCGAGACGGCGCGCCGCGCCTTCGACGATCGGGCGGCGACGCGTGACCGGCCCCTGCCCTGAGGGCCGCCGCCGCCGGCGGCCTCAGGTGCCCAGCAGGTGCAGCACCAGCTCGCGCCGGTGCGGCCGGCGGCGATGCTCGAACAGGTAGATCCCCTGCCAGGTGCCCAGCACCGGCCGCCCCTCCGACACGGGGATGCTCAGCTGGGTGTCGGTCAGCATGCTGCGCAGGTGCGCGGGCATGTCGTCGGCACCCTCGTCGTCATGCGCGTAGGCGGCCGGCCGGCCCGGGACGTCCTCCGGCACCAGGCGCTCGAAGAAGCGGCGAATGTCCTCGCGCACGGTCGGGTCGGCGTTCTCCTGCACCGTCAGCGAGGCGGAGGTGTGCCGGCACCACAGGGTGAGCAGCCCGGTGCCGATGCCCTGCTGCGACACCCAGCCGACCACCGCGCCGGTGATCTCGATGAGGCCCTTGCCGTGGGTCTCGACGAGCAGGCGGTGCTGCGCCTGACGCATCGCGGCATTCATCGCAGGAAGCCCACGATCCGCTCCGCCTCGCCGACGATCGGCTCCGCCAGAGCGCGCGCCCGCGCGGCACCCTCGCGCAGCACGCCGTCGAGATAGCCGGGATCGGCCAGCAGGCGGGCGGTCTCGCGCGCGATCGGCGCGATCACGGCGGTCACGATCTCGCTCAGCGCCTCCTTGAAGGCGCCGAAGCCGCTGCCGCCGTGATGCTCCAGCACCTGCTGCGGCGTCAGGCCGGCCACGGCGGCGTAGATCTGCACCAGGTTGCGCGCCTCCGGGCGTCCGTCGAGGCCGCTGGCCTCCCCCGGCAGCGGCGGCTGATCGGTCCTGGCGCGGCGGATCTTCTGCGCGATGGCGTCGGCGTCGTCGGTGAGCGAGATCCGGCTCTGCTCCGAGGGGTCGGACTTGGACATCTTCCTGCTGCCGTCGCGCAGGCTCATCACCCGGGCCGCCTCGGGCGGGATCAGCGCCTCGATCGGAGGAAAGAACGCGACGCCGTAATCGTGGTTGAACTTCTGCGCGATGTCGTTCGCGAGCTCCAGATGCTGGCGCTGGTCGTCGCCGACCGGCACCCGGGTCGCGTGGTAGGCGAGGATGTCCGCGGCCATCAGGTTCGGATAGACGTAGAGCCCGGCCGAGGACGCCTCGCGGTCGGCGCCGGCCTTGTCCTTGAACTGGGTCATGCGGTTGAGCCAGCCGAGCCGCGCGACGCAGTTGAAGATCCAGGCCAGGCGCGCGTGCGCGCTCACCGCCGACTGGTTGAACAGGATGTGGCGCACCGGATCGATCCCCGCCGCGAGCAGCACCGCCTGCTGGGCGCGGGTCTGCTGGCGCAGCAGCACCGGATCCTGCCAGACCGTGATGGCGTGCAGGTCGACCAGGCAGAACAGGCACTCATGGTCCTGCTGCAGCGCCACCCAGTTGCGGATGGCGCCGAGATAGTTGCCCAGGTGCGGGATGCCGGTCGGCTGGATGCCGGAGAAGATGCGCTGCATGGCAGGACTTGTCCGGCGTCCGGGGGGGAACGGTCAAGGGATCCGGCCGTCCGAATACATTGCAACTGCGCAACGAAGACGGGTGCCGCGGTGCGTATGGCCGGCCCGCGCGGCAGCCTCACGGTGGTCGCCGGGCCGATGTTCGCCGGCACCGCCTTGCCGGACCGCTAGCCCCCGGCAGGCCGGTGCTTCGGCCAGCGGCGGTGCAGCCACAGCCAGCTCTCCGGCCTGGCGGCGATCCAGCGCTCCAGGGTGTCGTTGACCGCCTGGGTCAGCGCCAGCACGTCCGCCTGCGCATCGCCGCTGTCCGGCAGCGGTAGCGGGGGCTCGACCACAACCCGGAAGCGGGCCGGTCCGAGGCGCTGCACGTAGCCCGGCACCACCCGGCAGCGATGGCGCAGTGCCAGCGACGCCAGGGCGGGCGCCGTCATCGCGGTGCGGCCGAAGAAGCGCGCGGCGATCCCGTCGTTCATCTTCTGGTCCATCAGCATGCCTAGATGGCCGCCTCGCGACAGGTACCTGAGCGCACCCCGCGCACCCGCCGCACCCTTGGGGAACATCGGCACGTCGACGCCAAGCGCCCGGCGGCGCAACGCGAGGATCACGGCGTCGACCGAGGCATTGCCCGCCGCCCGGTACAGGCCGGCGAAGGGCAGGCCGTAGCGCGCTGTCACCGAAGGCAGCACCTCCCAGTTGCCGATATGCCCGGAGACGAAGATGACCGCCCCGCCGGCCCGCTTCGCCTCGCGCAGGATCTCCGCACCGGCGACCTCCCAGCCGGGACCGCTCGGCGTGTCCTCCCGCAGCGCATCGAGATGCGGCAGCTCGCCTACCGTGCGACCGAGATTCTCCCACACGCCTCGGACGACCCTCCGGCGCGCGGCGCGATCGAGGCCGGGCAGCGCCGCCCGGAGGTTGGCGTCGGCCACGCGCGACACCGGCAGCAGCGGGCCGATGCGGCGCGCCAGGCCGCCGGCGAGGTTCGAGGCGCGAACCGGGCCCAGCCTGCGCAGCAGCGACAGCGCGGCGCGCAGCAGGAGCGCCTGCATGTCGGGCCGCCGGGACAGGTCAGGGCTCTGCGCCGGACCCGCAGGGGCGCGAGGCCCCGCATCCCGGGAAGGCGGGCGATCCGGTCGCAGGGGGCCGCTACAGGTCTAGCGGTGCGAAGCGGGCGAACAGTGCGGCGGCTTCCGGCAGCGCGCGCAGCGGCACGTAGTCGCAGACGGCGGCATAGGCCTCCCACAGCGCCAGCACGTCCGGATGCTGATGCGCGGTCGCGATCGCCCCCTCCTCCCACTCGAACACCTCGACGATCACGCCATCCTCGCCGCGCATCGCCGCGGCCGGACGCTCGGTGGCGAGCCCAAGCCGGCGCAGTACGCTCACGTGTCGCTCCGCCAGCGCCACCAGGTCTGCCTCGCGCCCGGGCTTCGGGCGATAGGCCACGATCACCATGTCCCCCATCGAGTGCCTCCCCGGGCCGGCAGCGGATCGCGCTGCTCTAGCGGTTGAGCTGCAGGAACGGCAACGGCGACGAGGCGCCGCCGAGCACGGTCTGCGGCGCCTGGCCGTTCCAGCGCTTCAGCGTCTCCGCAGCCATGATCTTGCTGTAGCCTTCGGCGCCGCCCGCGGCCACGACGCGCAGCTTGATCGCGTTCGCGTCCGCGGCGGCCTGGATCTCGTTGGCGCGCGCATCGGCCGCCGCGTTCAGCAGCATGCTCCGGCTCTGGCCCCGCGCCTTCTCGATCGCGGCGTCGGCGAGTCCGCGGGCTTCGGCGGCGGCCTGCTCTGCCTCGATCTGCTTCTGCTTCAGGATCTGCTGCGCCCGGTAGGCGTTGGTCTTGGCCAGCGTGTTCTCGTTGACGGCGCGCTCGTACTCCGGGCTGAAGCGGAAGCCGGTGATCTGCAGGTCGATCAGCTCGATCCCGAACAGGCGGCGCAGGTCGCGGGCGATCACGGTCTTCATCAGCCCGATGACGCGCTCGCGCTCGCTGGCGATGGTCAGCACGTCCTCCCGCCCGAAGATGGTCATGGTGCGGTCGGTCAGGATCGCGAACACGTTGCGGTCGATGTCGACGTTGCCGACGGTGCCGGTGTTGTAGAGCAGGTTGTACACCGCATCGCGCGGGATGCGCCGGGTCACCGAAACGCCGAGCGAGATCACCTGGCCGTCATGGCTGAGCACCCGCAGGTCCAGCGGCGGACTGACGGTGTCGACACTGACCTGCAGACGATCCACGTCCGTCACGAACGGCAGCTTCAGGCGCACACCGGGACCGATCGGATCGGCTTCGGCCTGATCGACGCGCCCGAGGGTACGGGTGAACGCCAGCTGCGTCGGCTCCACCGTGTAGAAGGCGTCGAAGATCAGCCAGCCGGCGGCGAGTGCCGCGAGCACCACCAGGATCGACCAGCCCGGCAACCTGCGGCCCGGCGGCGGCATGCGGCGGAACTGCTCGATCCATGGCGACGGCGTGCTGTCATGGTTCACGGGCGGCTCTGGTCCTGAGCGGAGGGCGATGGAGCTGCGTGCAGGTGGCGACGGACCCGCGAAGCTATCGCGCCGTCCGCTGCCGCCGGCAATAGACCGGCGCGACGCCGGTGCAGCTTGACGACGCGCCACGGCGCGAGGCAGATGCGGCCGCACGGCCATCGGGGTCGACGCCGCGACGGCGAAGGGGGCGGCTTGCGCACCAGACACTCCCCCAGCCCTCAGACCCGCAAGCCGCTACGGCGCAACGCCGCTATCCTGTTCCTGCTGCCCTGCCTGAGCCTGATGGGAGCCGCCCCGATGTCCGACACCCAAGACGATGGCGCCCGCAACGTCGGCGCCGGCTACGATGTCGAGGGACGCGGCATCGCCTCGCTGTCGCACGACCTGCAGGCCGGGCGGGTCAGCGCGGTGGCACTGGTCCACGCCTATCGCGCCCGCATCGCGGCGATGGATCGTGCGGGTCCCTCGCTGCACGCCGTGATCGCGCTGAACCCGGAAGTCGAGGCGGAGGCGGCGCGCAGCGACCGCAGGCGACGCAGCGGCCAGCCCGCGCGGCCGCTGGAGGGCATCCCGATCCTGGTCAAGGACAACATCGAGACCGCGGACGCGATGCCGACCACCGCCGGTTCGCTGGCGCTGGCGGAGAACCGCTCCGGCCGCGACGCGCCGCTGGTGGCGAAGCTGCGCGCGGCGGGAGCCTTGATCCTGGGCAAGACCAACCTGTCCGAATGGGCGAACATGCGCGCCTCGGACTCGATCAGCGGCTGGAGCGGCGCCGGCGGCCTGACACGCAACCCGTTCGTGCTCGACCGCTCGCCCTGCGGCTCGTCCTCGGGCAGCGCCGCCGCGGTGGCGGCGTCGCTGGCGCCGGCGGCGATCGGCACCGAGACCGACGGCTCGATCACCTGCCCGGCCGGGATGACCGGGCTGGTCGGGCTGAAGCCGACCGTCGGCCTGGTCTCGCGCACCCACGTGGTGCCGATCTCGCGCACCCAGGACACCGCCGGGCCGATCACCCGCGACGTCGCCGACGCCGCACTGCTGGTGTCGGTGCTGGCGGGCAGCGACGCTGCCGACGCAGCGACGGCGCAGGCCGACCAGCACCTGCCGGAGCTCGCGAGCATCGGCGACGCGCAGGCGCTGCGCGGACGCCGCATCGGCGTGCTGCGCTTCCTGGCCGGCCACCAGGTCGAGACCGACGCCGTGTTCGAACACGCGCTGCAGCAGCTGCGCGAGGCGGGGGCGGTGCTGGTGGAGCTGCCGGACGGGCCGGACCTGGACGCCATCGGCAACGCCGAGATGACCGTGCTGCTGACCGAGTTCAAGGCGGGCCTCGACGCCTACCTTGCCAGCACGCCGCAGACGGTGCGGACGCGCACCATGGCGGCGGTGATCGCCTTCAACCAGGCGCATGCCGAGCGCGAGCTGGGGCTGTTCGGCCAGGACCTGATGCAGCGGGCGCAGGCGACCGCCGGCCTCGACGATGCCGGCTACCGCGACGCCCTGGCGAAGATGCGGCGCATGGCCGGCGCCGAGGGGCTCGACCGGCTGCTGTCGGGCGCGCGGCTGGACGCGCTGGTGGCGCCGACCGGCGGCCCGGCCTGGGTTGTCGACCTGCTCAACGGCGACCATGCCTCCGCCAGCGCCTCGACGCTGCCGGCGGTGACCGGCTACCCGCACCTCACGCTGCCGATGGGCGACGTGGACGGGCTGCCGGTCGGGCTGTCGCTGATCGGGCCGGCCTGGTCGGAGCAGCGCCTGCTCGCCTATGGCAGCGCCCTCGAGCAGCGCCTCCGGGTGCGCCCGATGCCGCGCTACCTGCCGACCTTGCCGCTGTCGGGGCGGCAGCGGGCACTGCTCTCACCGGCCGGGCGCTGATCCCACCCGCAGCGCGATCAGGCTCGCGCTGACCCGACCGTCCCTGAGGCGCAGCCGGGCCAGCGAGATCGGCAGGGTGAAGCGACGTTGCCCGGCGCTGCCCGGGTTGACGAACAGCACGCCATCCTGCCGCCGCAGGCCGGGCCGGTGCGAGTGCCCCGACACCACCACTCCGATCCCCGACGCGAGGGGATCGAGATCGAGATCGCCCAGGTCGTGCAGCACGTGGATGCGGCTGCCGCACAGCTCGAGGGTCGCCGCGCGCGGCAGCGGCTCCGCCCAGGCGGCAAGGTCGACGTTGCCGCGCACCGCCGTGAGCGGCGCCAGCCGCGACAGCTGGTCGAGGATGCCGGGCTCGCCGACATCGCCGGCGTGGATGATGCGGTCGCTGCCGCGCAGCGCCGCCATCGCCTCGGGGCGCAGCAGCCCGTGGGTGTCGGAGATCACCCCGACGAGCAGCTCACCGCAGGGCATCGCGGGCGCTTGCCGACACCGGGCGCGGATCGGCGGCGGGCCCCGGCCGCGGCGGCAGCCCGGCGGGGAAACGACGCATCAGGTAGCTCATGATCAGGATGCCGGGCAGCGCGCAGAGGATGGTGGCGGCGAAGAAGGCCGGCCACCCCAGTCCCTGCGCCATCACCCCGGTGGCGCCGCCCAGGGTGCGCCAGGCGATCGGCGCCATCGAGGAGAGCAGCGCGTACTGGGTCGCGGTGTATTCGGCCGAGCACAGCCGGGACAGGTAGGTCAGGAAGGTCGTCTGCGCCAGCGCCTCGGCGAAGCCTTCGAGCGTCACCTTGGCCAGCAGCATGGGCGTCGCCGGACCGAAATGCGCCAGGGCCAGGTAGAGCCCCATCGAAACCATCTGCACCAGCGCCGACAGGATAAGGATGCGGCTGCCGCCGAAGCGCGCCACCAGCAGCGCACTGGCCGCGGCGCCGGCCAACGCTGCGGCCAGCATCGGCAGGCCGTTGGCCAGCGCCACCTGGTCGCGGCTGAAGCCCAGGGCGTGGTAGAACGGTGCGGCCATGGTGTCGGCAAGCTGGGTGCCGAGGTTGAACAGCAGCACGAAAGCCAGCACCCAGGACGCTCCGGGCCGGTCCAGCAGGTCGCGCAGCGGCGCCGCCACGCGTGCGCGCAGCTGGTCCGGCCAGCGTCGATCGCGATCCCCGGCGGCCACCGAGGCGGGGGCCGCCGGCTCGCGCGCGAGCAGCGTCGCCACCGGTCCGAGCAGCGAAAGCGCCGCCATCGACAGGTAGGCACCGTGCCAGCCGAGGCGGCCGGCGAGCCAGATCGCGCCGGCGCCGGAGACCTGCATGGCGATGCGGTAGCCCCAGACGTAGCAGCCGAGCGCGGCGGCCTGCAGGCGGGCGCTGAAGCGCTCGATGCGCCAGGCGTCGATGACCACGTCCTGGCTGGCGGAGCACAGGGCGAGCGCCACCGCGGCGAGCACCAGTCCGCGCGGTGCGACGGCGGGATCCGAAAGCGCCATGGCGACGATGCACAGGGCCAGCGGCGCCTGCAGCAGCAGCAGCCAGCCGCGCCTGCGACCGAGCGGCCGGAACGGGGCCGGGGGCAGCCGGTCGAGCAACGGCGCCCAAAGGAACTTGAGCAGATAGGGCAGCCCGATCGATGCGGTCAGGCCGATGGCCCGCAGCGACACGCCGCTCTCGCTCATCCATTGCTGCAAAGTAAAGAAAGTCAGGTAGATCGGCAGCCCCGAGGCAAAACCGAGCAGGCCCATGGTGGCCAGGTCGCGACGTGCCGGACCGGCAGCGGCACCTCGGAAGGCGGCGACGTCAGTGACCAGGTCGAAAGCGGGGCCGGGAGTGTGGCGGAGGCGCGAACCCGTCCGCCGCACTCCCATTCCCCGAGGACGGGATCGGCGCGACGCGCCGGTCTAGCCCGCGGGAGCTGCCGGGGTGGTGGTGGTCTTCGCCTTGTGATGGCGGTGATGACGCGTGTGATGCCTGCTGGTCGACTTCTTCGGGGTGCTGGAGGCGGGAGCGGCGTCGCTCGGCGCCGGCGACGGCGTGGTGGTCGCGGGTGGGGTGGGGGGGGGCGGCGTGGT
>CAXTNV010000034.1:0-29107 GCA_964245755.1 uncultured Acetobacteraceae bacterium
CTGCTGAACCTCGCCCTGAACGCGCGAGACGCCATGCCCGAGGGGGGCCGGCTGACCCTGGAGCTGGCCAACAAGGTGCTCGATGCGACCTACGCGCGCGCGCACGCCGAGGTGACCGCCGGCGACTACGTCATGCTCGCGGTGTCCGACACCGGCCAGGGCATGACCGCCGAGGTGGCGGCGCGCGTGTTCGAGCCGTTCTTCACCACCAAGCCGGACGGCCAGGGCACCGGCCTGGGCCTGGCGATGGTGTTCGGCTTCATCAAGCAGTCAAAGGGGCACGTGAAGATCTACTCCGAGCCGGGGCAGGGGACGTCGGTCAAGCTGTACCTGCCGCGCGCGATCGGCGGCGTGGTGGCGCCGCCCGCGCGCAGCAGCGCGCCGATCGAGCTCGCCCGTTCCGGGGCGACACTGCTGGTGGTCGAGGACGAGCCGAGCGTGCGCGAGATCACCGTCGCGATCCTGCGCGATTACGGCTACCAGGTGCTCGAGGCGGCGGACGGTCGCGAGGCGATGGCCCTGTTCGAAGCCCATGGCCCGGAGATCGACATGCTGCTCAGCGACGTCGTGCTGCCCGGCGAGATGCGCGGGCGCGAGATCGCCGAACGCATCACCGCGCTGCGCCCGGAGGTGAAGATCCTGTTCATGTCGGGCTACACCGAGAACTCGATCGTGCATCACGGCCGCCTGGATGACGGGGTGCAGCTGATCAGCAAGCCGTTCCAGCGCGAGCAGCTCGCGGCGAAGGTCGCGGATCTGCTCGGCTTCCCGGTCGCGCGCCGCAACGACATGACCGCCGCGCGAAGCGCCATTCGCTGAAGCCGGCGCCGGCGATCGACGGGCAGCGCCGCCTCTCCCATCCCCCGGCCGGGTTCCGGCTGGCCCGGATCCTGCTGCCGCTGCTTCTTCCGGTCCTGATCGGGGGCGCCGCCGCTTCGGCCGCGTCCGGCCCGCAGCCGCCTTCGGTGGCACTCGGCCCGCTCTACGCGGCGGTGGAGATGCAGCGGGTGTTCGCGGACTCCAAGAGCTTCGCCGATGCGGTGCCGGACGAGGCGCCCGCTTCGATCCTGGCGGCCTACCTGCGCGCCCGCGACCGTCCCGGCTTCGACCTGCGCGGCTTCGTCGACCGCCATTTCCGCATCGCCGCGCGCAACAGCGTGCCGTATCGTTCCAGGCCCGAGCAGGGCGTGCGCGGCTACATCTCCGACATGTGGGACGTGCTGCGTCGCGAGCCGGACGAGGGTGGCCGCTCCTCGCTGCTGCCGCTGCCCTACCCGTACATCGTCCCGGGCGGCCGCTTCAGCGAGATCTATTACTGGGACAGCTACTTCACCATGCTCGGCCTGGAGCAGGATGGCCGCGCCATGCTCGCACGCGACATGATGCGAAACATGGCCTCGCTGATCGACCGTTACGGCCATGTGCCGAACGGCAACCGGAGCTACTATCTCAGCCGTTCGGAGCCGCCCTTCTTCGCCTGCATGATCGACCTGATCGCGGCGTACGACGGAAACCAGAAATACACCGCATACCTGCCGGAGCTGCGTCGCGAGTACGAGTACTGGATGGACGGCGCCGCCGGCCTAGCTCCGGGGCAGGCGAGGCGCCACGTGGTGCGGCTCGATGACGGCACGCTGCTCAACCGCTACTGGGACGATCGCGACGGGCCGCGCGACGAGTCCTACCGCGAGGACGTCGCCACCGCCGCCTCCAGCCGCCGGCCGGCCACAGAACTGTATCGCGACCTGCGCGCGGGCGGCGAGACCGGCTGGGATTTCAGCTCGCGCTGGCTCGCCGACGGCATCCACCTGAACACGATCCGCACCACGCGGCTGCTGCCGGTGGACCTCAACAGCCTGCTCGCGCACATGGAGCAGACGCTGTCGCTAGCCTATGCGCTGCGCGGCGACACGGCGGACTCGGCTGCGTTCCGCTCCCGCGCGCTGCGGCGCGAGGCCGCGATCCGGCGGCTGATGTGGCAGCCCGACCTGGGCGCGTTCACCGACTATGTCTGGACCGAGCGCGCGCCGTCGCGGATCCTGTCGGCGGCGACGGTGGTGCCGCTGTTCTTCCACCTCGCCAGCGACGACCAGGCCAGGATCGTCGCCGCCACCGTGCGCACGCGGCTGCTCGGCCCGGGCGGCATGGCCAGCACCGCGCTCGATAGCGCGGGCGACAGCGGGCAGCAGTGGGACAGCCCCAACGGCTGGGCGCCGATGCAGTGGATGGCCGTGGTCGGCCTGCGCGGCTACGGCCAGGACGATCTGGCCCGCACCGTGGCGGCGCGCTGGATCGAGCGCGAGATCGCGGCCTATGCGAGCTCCGGCGCGCTGCTCGAGAAGTACGACGTCAAGGCGCCGGATCACGCCGCGCTGACGGGCGCCGCCGGAGGATCGGGAGGCGAGTATCCGCTGCAGGTCGGGTTCGGCTGGACCAACGGCGTGCTCGCCAGCCTGATCGGCCTGTACCCGCGCCCCGGCGACGCCAGCCTGGTGCGCCACCCGCAGGCCGCGCGTTGAGCGGCGTGCCCGCCCGCGGATCGCTGCCGCGTCGCGCTGCGGTGCTCGGGCTGCTGATCGCGGTCGGCGCGTTCGCCATCGACCTGTACATCCCGAGCTTTCCGTCGATCGCGCACGACCTGCACGCATCCCCGGGCCGGGTGCAGCTCAGCATGACCGGCTACTTCCTGTCGCTGGCGATCGGACAGGTGTTCTACGGGCCGCTGTCTGACGCGTTCGGCCGCCGGCGGCCGATCCTGCTCGGTCTAGCGCTGTTAGCGCTGGCGTCGGCGGCGGCGGCGGTGGCTCCCTCGATCGACGCGCTGATCGCGGCGCGCTTCCTCCAGGGGCTCGGCGCCGCCGCGACCGCCGTGATCCCGATGGCGGTGATACGCGACCAGTACACCGGTCCGGAGGCAGCCCGCCTGCTCTCGCTCGCCATGCTGTCGCTGAGCGTGTCGCCGATCCTCGCACCGGCCTGCGGCGGCGTGCTGGCGCAGTTCGCCTCGTGGCGGCTGATCTTCGTCGTGCTGATCGTCATCGCCGCGCTGGCGGCGATCATGACGCTGCGGCTGCTGCCCGAGACGCTGCCGCCTTCGGCGCGGGTGCGCGGCGGACCGCTGCGCATCGCCGCCAGCTACGCCGGGCTGATCGGCGACCGCCGGTTCATCGTGCCGATCCTGATCGCCGGCAGCGCCCAGGCGGTGCTGTTCACCTTCATCTCCGGCTCGCCGTTCGTGCTGGTGACGCTGCACCGGATGCCGCCGATCCTCTACGGCATCGTGTTCGCGCTGCACGCGGCGGCCCTGATCGGGATCAGCCAGCTCAACGCGCCGATGCTGCGGTGGCTCGGCGTGCGCCGGCTGATCGGCGGCGGCTCGCTCGTCGTCGCCGCAGCCTCCGTGGCGCTGGCCGCGCTGGTGGCGCCGGGATGACGGCGCTGTGGCCGTTCGTGCTGCTCACCCTGATCGTGTTCACCGCGCTCGGGCTGATCATGGCGCCGGCGTTCCTGGCCGCGATGGAGCCGTTCGGCGAGATCGCCGGCGCGGCCGCGGCGATCGGCGTCGCCACCGAGCTCGCGCTGAGCACGAGTGCCACCTTCCTGCTCGGCATCAGCGCCGACGGCAGCGCGCGGCCGATGACCATCCTGATGGCGCTCGCCGCCTGCGGCACGCTGCTGGGCTGGATTTTCCTGCCCGTATCCTCGCCGGCCGGAACGCGCGATGGCTCGACGCGATAGATCGTGGCGCAGGCATGGAGGCAGCGATGGCCAAGCAACCGAAGCCGGGCGACAAGGTCGCCTGGAAGACCACGCAGGGCGAGACCCACGGCGTGGTCGAGAAGAAGATCACCTCGGAGACCAAGATCAAGGGTCACGTCGCCAAGGCGACCGAGGACGACCCGCAATACGTGGTCAAGAGCGAGAAGACCGGCGCCAAGGCCGCGCACAAGCCCGACGAGCTGAAATAGGCGGCCTGGATCGGCGCGCCGACCCGCCGATCGTTCAGTCCGGGCTGATCATGACCTCGATGAGGTTCGGCGTGCGGCTGGCGATGCCGGCTTCGATCGCGGGTGCCACGTCCGCCGCCCGCTCGATCCGGCGTGCGGGCACGCCCATGGCGCCGGCGAGGCTCAGGAAGTCGATCGCCGGGTCGACCAGGTCCATGGCGATGAAGCGATTGCGCCGCACCGAGGCGTAGCCGGCCTGCCCGCGCATGAAGTTCTTCAGGATGTTGTATTCGAGGTTGTTCATCACGACGAAGGTGATCGGCAACCGCTCGTGCGCCGCGGTCCAGAGCGCCTGCGGCGAGTACAGCGCGGCGCCGTCGCCCACCAGGCTGACCACCGGCGCGCGGCCCAGTCCCAGCGAGCAGCCGATCGCCGCAGGCATGCCCCAGCCCAGGCCGCCGCCACGCAGGAACGAGTATTGCCGCGGCGACGGGCTGTCCAGGAAGCCGCGCAGGTGCAGCGAGGTCGCGATCGCCTCGTCGACGATCGCAATGTCGGGGCCGATGGCGCGCGCCGCCTGCTGCGCCGCCACCAGCGGCGCGATCCGCGGGTCGTCGAACCGGGCCGCCGCCGCCTGGTCGAGCGCATCCCGCCGCTGCCTGCGCCGTGCGGCCGCCTCGGCCACGCGCGCTGCCCGGACGGCGGCGGTTTCGGCGGTGGCCGCGGCGAGCAGCGGCGCCAGGGCGTGCAGCGAGGCGCCGATGTCGCCGACCACCGACAGGCGGGTCGGATAGGTGCGTCCCAGGTCGCGCACGTCCGAGGACATCTGGAACACCGCGCAGCCTGGCGGCACCGCCGACTTCTCGGTGTAGAGGACGGTGATCAGCGACTTGCCGCCCAGCGCGAACACGGCGTCGTAGTCACCCAGCACGCGCGCGATGTCGCCGGCGTTGCTCGGCAGGTTGCCGCTCCACAGCGGGTGCGCGGTCGGATAGGGAATGCGCGACGGCCAGGACGAGCCGAACACCGCGGCTCCCAGCATCTCGGCGAGCCCGACCACCTCGGCCGCGGCGCCGGCGGCGTGGATCTCGTCGCCGGCGATGATCAGCAGCCGGCCGGGCGGCACCGCCGCCAGCTCGGCCGCCAGCCGCTGCAGCGAGCCGGCGACGGCGCGACGGTCTACCAGCGAGCGCGCCGGGATCGGGATGTCGGTCATCGCCTCCATGATGTCCATCGGCAGCGACAGGAACACCGGCCCGGTCGGA
Organism: uncultured Acetobacteraceae bacterium; assembly: GCA_964245755.1. Lineage (GTDB taxonomy): Bacteria > Pseudomonadota > Alphaproteobacteria > Acetobacterales > Acetobacteraceae > Lichenicoccus. The sequence goes on from CAXTNV010000034.1 coordinate 5,213, forward strand.
GCGGCGCTGGCGTCGTTGAAGGCGCGCCGCACCAGCACCGGCAGCTGGCTGACGTCGGTCACCTCGTGCGCCCACTTCACCGCCGGCGCCGCGATGCCGACCAGGTCGCCGAACAGCAGCGGATCGGTGAGGCTGTGCCGCGAGTCCTGCTGGCCGGCAGTGACCACCAGCGGCGTCTGCGAGACGCTGGCATTCAGCAGGTTGCCCATCCCGTTGCCGAGGCCGCCCGCCGTGTGCAGGTTGAGGAAGCCGGTGCGGCCGGAGGCCTGGGCATAGCCGTCCGCCATCGCGACCGCGCTGGCTTCCTGCAGTGCCAGCACGTACTGGATCTCCGGCATGTCGACGAGCGCGTCCATCAGCGGCAGCTCGGTGGTGCCCGGATTGCCGAAGATGTACTCGACCCCCTCGCTGCGCAACGTCTCCAGCAGCATGTCGGCGCCGCGTCGCGGCAGGATCGGCTCGGCCAGCGCGAGGGGGGTCAGCATGGTGTCACTCCGGATCGCCGCCGCGCGGGATCGGGCGGTGCGTCGCAGCCGCCGCATTGCACGCAGACGGGTCGCGCGATAGGAGTCTGTCCCCACCGAATGCTTCAGTTTTCCGAGATGTCTTCCACGATGCCGTCGGGCGCCGAGGCTACTGGTCCTGCGGGCGCGGGGTCGCGCCCGGTGGCGGCCGCTGGCCATAGGCTGCGACTGCTGGCCGCCGAGGGTGGCATCGCGCGCCTGCGCGAAGCCGCGATCATCGTGCAGCACGCGGGCAGCCGCGGCATCGTGCGCCGGCTGGACACCATCCACTACGACACCGCGGACCGGGCGCTGCTCAACGGCGCGCTGTCGTTGCGGGTGCGCAGGCATGGCAGGCGTTTCATCCAGGGATTGCGTCGGCTGGGCGCCGACGGGCAGCACGACGCCTGTGCCGCGTCCGGCGGCGACATCTGGGAGGCGGCGGTGCTCGGACCGGCGCCCGACCTTTCGGCGTTCGCCGCCGCCGCCGCGGAACCTCTGCTGGTCCCGTTGCTCGCCCCGCTGGTCGCCTCGCTGGTCGACGTTCTCGCGGCGGCGCCGCTGACGGCGCTGTTCGAGACCCGGCTGCGCCGGGTGACGCACCGTCTCGCGTTGCCCGGCGCCGTGATCGACGCGGTGTTCGACGAAGGCGTGATCGCCACCGCGACGCAGACGCGCCCGCTCGCCGAGATCAGGCTCGTGCTGCATGCCGGCGATCCGGGCATGCTGCACGAGTTCGCCTTGCGGCTGCTCGAGCTGGCGCCGCTGCGCCTCAGCAGCTTGAGCACGGCGCGTCGCGGCCACGCGCTTGCCGCCGGCACCGGGCTGCGCGCCGAGAAGGCGGCGCCGTCCGGGCTGCTGCGCGAGTGCGTCGTCGACGACGTGGTCGGCTGCGTGCTCGCCGGCTGCCAGGCGCATCTGCAGGTCAATCAGCCGGCCGCCGAGGAGGGCGAGGGTCCGGAGGGCGTGCATCAGGTGCGTGTGGCGCTGCGCCGGATGCGCACCGCGCTGTCGCTGCTGTGCCGCGAGATCCCGTCGGTGACCATGCGGGAGCTGCGCGACGAGGCGAAGTGGGCGGCGTCGCAGCTCGCCGCCGCCCGCAGCTGGGACGTGTTCTTGGCCACGACGCTCGAGCGGCCGTCCCGGCTGCAGGATGTGGGCATCGACTTCCACGCGCTGCGTCAGGCGGCGGAGCCGTCGCGCGCCGCCGGCTACGCGACGATGCGCGAGACCCTCGGCTCCGCCCGCTTCGCGCGGTTCCAGCTGTCGCTGGGCCAGTGGATCGCGAGACGCGGCTGGCGCAACGAGGTCGACCGCGACGGGCTGGCCGTGCTCTCCGAGCCGGCCCCCGCGTTCGCCGTTCGCGTGCTGGCCCGGCTGCATCGCAGGGCGCTGCGGCAGGGCGCGCATTTCGGCCGGCTGTCGATGTCCGAACGCCATCAGCTCCGCATCACCCTGAAGAAGCTGCGCTACGCCTCGGAGTTCTTCCTGCCGCTCTGCGCCGAGCCCGAACGGGCACCGCGCTTCCTGCGGCGGCTGAGCGGGCTGCAGGAGGCGCTGGGGCTGGATCACGACGCGGCGACGACGCGACCGCTGCTGCACGAGGTCGGCGAGGCCAGCCGCTCGCCCGGCGTGCATCAGGCGATCGGCGTCGTGATCGGCTGGCAGGCGCGCGACGGGCTCGCGTCGGGCGAGACGCTGAGCGAACGCTGGCGGCGGTTCAAGGCGATGCCGCCGTTCTGGTCCGCGACCTCGCCGGCAGGAGCTAGCCGGCCCGGAGCGCGCGGCCGAGAGCCTTGAAGAAACGTTTCGTATAAATTATGAAAACTTCGGTCGGCTCGATCGGGGGACCCTATGTCGCGGCTCAGTCAGCACCCGGGCGTCGCGTTTGATCGATGACCTCACCATCCTGCTCAGCACGCTCACCTGCCTGTTCGTGGCATACCGGGCGGTGAAGCTCGACCGGATCGCGCCCTGGTTCGGCGACCGTCCGAAGCGGCCACGCGCCGACGTGCCGGCGCCCGGGGCCGCCACTCCGGCGCCGGACGGCGAACGATCGACCTCGTGGCGGGCACGACGCATCCGGCAGCCGAGGAACGCGCGGGGCACCGGGAGGCGCAGGGATGGCGGCGAGGCCCGCGGCGCGCGCGGCTAGGCCCGCATGCTGCGCAGCCTCTACATCACCATGATCTACGTGTCGTTCCTGGTGTTCGGGGCGGCGGCTCCGTTCATGTTCAGCCTCGGCTACGTTTGGGTGGACACGTTCTACCCTCAGGCCGTCGTCTACGAGATCCTCAACCAGCTGCCGGTCTCGCTGATCATGGCGGTGGCGGCGGTCGGCGGCTTCGCGATGCTGGATCGCCGCAAGGGACGGCTGACTGCGACCAGTTGCCTGCTGATGCTGTTCGCAGCCTGGGTGACGCTGTCGACGGCGCTGTGGGCGGAAGTGCCCACGGCGGCCTGGGACAAGTGGAACTACGCCTTCAAGACCATCTGCGTCGGCGCGTTCCTGCCCTTCGTGTTCCGCTCGCGGATCCAGATCGAGGCGTTCCTGCAGATCTACCTGTTCTCGGTGGCCGTGCACTTCCTGCCGGTCGGGCTCAAGACCATGATCAGCGGCGGCGGCTACGGCAGGCAGCTCGGCATCGTCGGCGGCAACAGCCTGCTCGCGGAAGGGAGCACCCTGGCTGCGGTGGCGCTGATGCTGGTCCCGATCATCCTGTACCTGCGGCGCAACACGCAGATCATGCCCAGGAACCTGTTCGCCGACCTGCTGTACCTGGGGCTGGCGGTGGCGGCGGTCGCGGCCGCGATCGGCACCTATGAGCGAACGGCGCTGATCGGCCTCGTCGTGGTCGGCGTCGGCCTCTGGCTCAGCAGCCGCCGCAAGCTGCTGTTCGGGGGGATCGGCGTGATGGCGGTGCTGGCCATCAGCCTGCTCACCTCGAGCGCCTGGAACGAGCGCATCTCGACGGTCAGCGACTACAACACCGAAGGCTCGGCGCTCGGCCGCATCCTGGTGTGGCGGTGGACGCTGGACTACGTGGCGAGCCATCCCCTCGGCGGCGGCTTCAACGCCTACATCATCGATCGCATCCAGTTCCCGCCCGATGCCTCCGGCCACGTCCTGGTCGTGCACGGCAAGGCGTTCCACAGCATCTACTTCGAGGTTCTGGGCGAGCAGGGCTGGATCGGCGTCTCCCTGTTCGCCGTCATCGTGGGTTCCGCGTTCTTCCAGCTGCGCGCGGTCGCGCGCCTCACCCGGCGGGTGCAGGAGATGGCCTGGGCGCGCGAGCTGGCATTCGCGCTGCAGGTCGCCCTGCTGACCCTGCTCTCCTGCGGCGCCTTCATCGGCATCGGCTTCCAGCCCATGCTCTACTACCTGATCGGGATCTCGGCGTGCCTGCGCGAGCATGTCAGGCAGGTGGAACTGCGCGGCGAGGGTCGCGAGGCGGCGGCAGTGACGATCGTGCCAGGCCTGCAACCGGCCGCAGGACAGCGGAGAGGCGGATCAGCCAGGTAGCGGGTCTCGCGCCGCCATCTCGCGGTGACCGGCCACCCAGGTTCCGGCGGCCCGGAGGCGGTCGTCGAGCAGCACGATGTCGGCGCGGTAGCCCGGCGCCAGCCGGCCGAGCTGCCGGTCGAGGCCAAGGAAGCGGGCCGGGTACAGCGAGGCCATGCGCAGCGCCTCTTCCGGTGCGACTCCGAGCAGCGCGACCGCGTGGCCGACCGCGGCGCACAGGTCGAGGTCGGCTCCGGCCAGTACCCCGTCCTCGGTCGCCAACCTGCCGTGGCCTCGCAGCACGCGGCGGCCCTGCAGCATGAACTCGGAGGCGTCCGTGCCGGCTGACGGCATGGCGTCGCTGACCAGCAGCAACCCGCCCGCAGGCTTGGCCGCGAGTGCGAGGCGAAGCATCGCCGGATGCACGTGGATGCCGTCGACGATGATGCCGCAGCAGGACCCGGCATGCGTCATCGCCGCGAGCGCGATGCCGGGGGCGCGGGCGGCCAGCGGCGGCATCGCGTTGAACAGGTGGGTGAAGCCGCTCATCCCGGCGACCAGCGCGGCCTGCGTGTCCTCCAGGCTGGCAGTCGAGTGGCCGCCCGAGACGAGCACGCCAGCGGTCGCGAGTCGCGCGATGCCGGCCGGAGCGACCCGTTCGGGTGCCAGCGTCAGCAGCACCCGGCCGCTGCCGAAGCGCTGCGGCAGGGCGCAGAGCCAGGCGAGATCCGCCTCGTCCGGCAGTCGGATGAAGTGCGGCCGATGCACCCCGGGCCGGTCCGGGCTCAGGAAGGGACCCTCGAGGTGCACGCCGAGCACGCCGCTGCCGGGGATTGCCGCCGCCGCCGCCGCCGCCGCCGCCGCCGCCCGCATCACCGCCGGCGTGTCCGTGATCACCGTCGCCAGCACCCCGGTGGTGCCGAGCCTGCGATGCGCGCCGGCGATGGCCAGCGCGCCGGGCAGCGTCGGGGTCTCGTTGAAGCCGATCCCGCCGCCGCCGTTGACCTGCAGGTCGATCAGTCCGGGCGCCAGCAGCCAGGCTTGCGGAAGCTCGATGCGCTCTGCGCGGCTCGCGGCACCGGAGGGAAGCAGATCGAGGATCCGGCCGTCCTCGAGCAGCAGGCCATGCCCGTCCAGGATCGTCTCGCCGGTGAAGATACGCGCGCCAACGAGGAACTGCCGCGGTGCTGGAGGATGCTGCGCGATCGGGACACCAGCCTCTTCGACGGGAATGCGGTAGCCCGATCCTGCGCTCGCCGGCGCACCGGCGGCAAGCGGTCCCTCGGGCGTGGGGTGGCCGGCTATGCGGGCAGGATCAGGACGGCGCGGTCAGCCCGGCGGCGCGCAGCCCTCGCCCCGCAGTCTCCCGAGCTCCGCCTCGAGCAGCGCGGACAGGCGGGTCACGCGCTGTTTCGCCTCCAGGGTGATCCTGTCCGACAGCCCGGCGTGCAGCGCCAGCATCCGGTAGTCCGCCTCGGCGAACCGCAGTTCGCGCGACAGCATGGTGCGGAGCGGGCGCGACCGGTCGGACAGCGGCTCGATTTGGCGGGAGGCATCGCCGAAGCCGCCCCCGACGGCGGCGCACCTCCCACTGGGCTGGCCCGTGTCGAGAAAAGTATCAGGTGCCACCCTCGAACTCCCGATCTTCGTATTTTTAAGATGTTAGCGAACATAAAGCAAAACGATTTAGCCTTCTATCACCCGTATGGGTGACGCAGGCTCAAGTTTCGAGGCGCGGACGCGGGCGTGGCCACGGGCGCGGCCACGGGCATGGGCTGCCGCACCGCAGGAACGCCCGGTTGTCATGATAGCGTCATCAAACTGCAACACAGGCGCCACGCTCGGTGCATAGAAGCTGACGCAACCAGTTCGAGGCGGTTGCCGCGTGCCCTGTCCGGGCGATGCCGTCCGAGCCAGCCTTTGCAGGCGGGTGTCCGACCCCGGCCTGCCCGGGCCAGGCCGAAGCCGCGCCGCGCGGGTGGCTCCACGTCATGTCGCAAGGATCCTCCTGCTATGCGCCTCTCCACGACGTTCCTGATCGCCACCCTGTCGCTGGTGGCCCCCTCGCTGCGGGCGCGGACCGCCGGCGCGGTGGACATAACCGGGGCCGGCTCGAGCTTCGCCGCTCCGATCTACGGCGCCTGGGCGGCGGCGGCGCACCAGCCGCTCGACATCACGCTGAACTACCAGGCGCTGGGCTCGGGTGCCGGGCAGAACCAGGTGATCGCCCGCACCGTCGATTTCGGCGCCTCCGATGCGCCGCTCGCGGCCGACAAGCTGGCCGCGCACGCGCTGCTGCAGTTCCCGACCGTGATCGGCGGGGTGGTGCCGATCGTCAACCTGCCCGGGATCGCGCCGAACCAGCTGCGCCTCACCGGCGCGGTGCTCGCCGGGCTGTACAGCGGCGACATCACCATGTGGAACGACCGCCAGATCGCCGCCCTCAACCCCGGCCTGAGCCTGCCCGATCTCGCCGTGGCGCCGGTATACCGCGCCGACGGCTCCGGCACGACGTTCGTGTTCACGTCCTACCTGGTCAAGGCGAGCCCCGACTGGCAGTCCAAGGTAGGGGCGAGCACCTCGATCCAGTGGCCGGCCGGCGCCGGCGCGCGCGGCAATGACGGCGTCGCCGCGGTGGTCCGCAACACCCGCGGCGGGCTGGGCTACGTCGAGTATGCCTTCGCCGACCGCAACCACCTCGCCACGGCGCTGCTGAAGGACCGCTTCGGAGCCTTCGTGGCGCCGAACCTGGACAGCTTCTCCAGGGCCGCCGCCGCCGCCGACTGGGCGGGAGCGAGCAACTTCGCCGTCGACATGCTCGACAGCGCCGGGGCCGGTGCCTGGCCCATCGTGTCCGCCACCTTCGTGCTGCTGCCCACCGACCCCAAGGATCCGGCGCGCGGCGCCGCCGTCACCCGGTTCTTCGACTGGGCGTTCGGGCACGGCGCGCAGATCGCCACCAGCCTGAACTATGTTACCCTGCCGGCCACGGTGCAGGCGAAGGTGCGCGCGTCCTGGAGCCAGGTGCGGCGATGATCCGGGAGCCGACCGGCAGGGCGATGTAGCATGGGTTCCTCGGTCAACACCGGCAGCGCCGCGCGGTACGACGGGGTAGCGGGGCGGCGCTTCGGCGACGGCGTGTTCGCCGCCGTCGCCTGGAGCTGCGGCATCGCCGTGCTGCTGCTGATCGCCGGCCTGATCGCGGTGATGCTGCGCGGCGGGGCGCACGCCTTCGCGGTGTTCGGCCCGGGGTTCCTGATCCGCTCGGTGTGGAACCCGGTGCTGGACCATTACGGCGCCCTGGCACCGATGTACGGCACGGTGATGACCTCGTGCATCGGGCTGCTGATCGCGGTTCCGCTGGCGTTCGGGGTCGCGTTCTGCCTGACCGAGATGGCGCCCGCCTGGCTCGCACAGCCGCTCGGCACCGCGATCGAGCTGCTGGCCGCGGTGCCGTCGATCATCTTCGGCATGTGGGGCTTCTTCGTCATCGTGCCGATCATGGCCCAGCACGTGCAGCCGGCGATGATCGCGAGCCTGGGCCACCTGCCGCTGATCGGCCTGCTGTTCTCCGGCGCACCGTTCGGCACCGGCCTGCTCACCGGCGGACTGGTGCTGGCGGTGATGATCACCCCGTTCGTCGCGGCGGTGATGCGCGACGTGTTCGCCTCGATGCCGGCGGTGCTGAAGGAGAGCGCCTACGGGCTCGGCGCCACGCGCTGGGAGGTGATGAGCCGCGTGGTGCTGCCCTGGTCGCGCACCGCGGTGATCGGCGGCATCATGCTCGGGCTGGGCCGCGCGCTCGGTGAAACCATGGCCATCACCTTCGTGATCGGCAACACCAACCGGATCTCGGCGAGCCTGTTCTCGCCCGGCAACACCATCGCTTCGCTGATCGCCCTGGAGTTCCCGGAAAGCGCGGCAGGCAGCCTGAAGCTGTCCTCGCTGCTGGCACTGGGACTGATCCTGATGGTGATCTCGTTCGTCACCCTGGCCTGCTCGCGGGCGCTGCTTTATCGGCGTGCTCAATGAACACCACCGGCGCCCGCCCGCCGTCCCGCGCCTCGGGACTGGCGCGTCGGCGGTGGCTCGGCAACCAGGTGGTCACCGTGCTCAGCGCCGTGGCCACGCTGATTGTGCTGGCGGCCCTGGTCTCGATCCTCGCGACCCTGGTGGTGCGCGGCCTTGGCGGACTGCACCTCTCGACCCTGTTCCGCGTCACTTCTCCGCCCGGCGGCGGCGGCGGACTGCTCAACCCGATCGTCGGCAGCGTGATCCAGACCGGACTCGCCACCCTGATCGGCGCCCCGCTCGGGCTGCTAGCCGGCATCTTCCTGGCCGAGTTCGGCACCGGCTCCTGGATCGCCTCGGCGGTGCGCTTCGTTTCCGACATGCTGCTGTCGGCGCCGTCCATCCTGGTCGGGCTGTTCGTCTACCTGATCCTGGTGGCGCCCAGCGGGCACTTCTCCGGCGTTGCCGGTGCGGCGGCGCTGGCGATCCTGGTGATCCCGATCGTGGTGCGAACCACCGAGGACATGCTGCGGCTGGTGCCTGTGTCGATGCGCGAGGCCGCGGCCGCGCTGGGTGCGCCGCGCTGGAAGGTGGTGCTGCAGATCGGCCTGCGTGCGGCGCGCCGCGGCATCGCCACCGGCATCCTGCTCGCGGTTGCGCGCATCTCCGGCGAGACCGCGCCGCTGCTGTTCACCTCGCTGGGCAACCTCGACTGGTCGGTAGACCTGCGCACTCCGATGGCGAGCCTGCCGGTGACGATCTACCAGTATGCCGGCTCGGCCTACGACGACTGGGTGCAGCTCGCCTGGACCGCGGCGCTGCTGATCACCGCCGGCGTCCTCCTCATCAACATCGTCGCGCGCGTCGGCCTCCGCGGATCGGACAGCACATGAACGACCAGCCAGCCCACCGGGACGAGCCGGCACCCTATGCGGGACCCGGCTACGGCGTCTCGTTCGCGCGGCCGGGCGCCGGCGCCCCGCAGCAGGCGGCGGGCCGGGCGATGATCGCCATACGCGAGCTGGATTTCTTCTACGGAGCCAACCACGCGCTGAAGCGTATCACCTTCGATCTGTCCGAGCGGCGCGTGACCGGCATGATCGGGCCGTCCGGGTGCGGCAAGTCGACCCTGCTGCGCGTGCTGAACCGGATGTACGACCTGTATCCCGGCCAGCGCGCCACCGGCACGGTGCTGCTCGACGGCGTGGACATCCTCGGCCACGGCATGGGCGCGAACCAGCTACGCTCGCGCGTCGGCATGGTGTTCCAGAAGCCGACGCCGTTCCCGATGTCGGTCTACGACAACATCGCCTTCGGCATCCGGCTGCACGAGAAGCTGCCGCGCGCCGAGATGGATGGGCGCGTCGAGGACGCGCTGCGGCGCGTGGCGCTGTGGTCCGAGGTCAAGGACCGGCTGCGCTCCCCGGCGGGCGCGCTTTCCGGCGGGCAGCAGCAGCGCCTGTGCATCGCGCGCACCATCGCCACCCGTCCGGAGGTGATCCTGCTCGACGAGCCGACCTCGGCGCTGGATCCGATCAGCACCGCCCGCATCGAGGAACTGCTGGACGAGCTGAAGCAGGACTTCACCATCGCCATCGTCACCCACAACCTGCAGCAGGCGGCGCGCTGCGCCGACCAGGTGGCGTTCTTCTACATGGGCGAGCTGGTCGAGGTCGCCGACGCCGACCGGCTGTTCACGGCACCGCGCGAGAAGCGCACGCAGGACTACATCACCGGGCGCTTCGGCTGAGCCGCCCCAGGCATCGATCGAGGCATCATCCGGAACACCACCCGGAGCATCAGAAGGGAAATCCCGCCATGGGCACGACACGATGAGCAGCAGCGACCCGCGCCACATCGTGCGCAGCTACGAGCAGGAGCTCGACCAGATGCGCGGCATGATCGCGCGCATGGGCGGGCTGGTGGAGAGTCAGACCGCGAACGCGATCAGCGCGGTGCTGAACCGGGATGGCGAGGCGGCGCAGTATGCGATGGAGCAGGATCCCGAGGTCGACGCGCTGGAGCGTGAGATCGAGGGGCGGGCGATCCGCATGCTGGCGCTGCGCGCGCCGATGGCCCAGGACCTGCGCGAGATCGTCTCGACGCTGAAGGTGACCAGCGACCTGGAGCGGATCGGTGACTACGCCGCCAACGTCGCCAAGCGCTCGCTGCGGATCGGCCGGACCGGCGCGGAGCCGAGCCTGGGCGGGCTGCGCAGCATGGGCAGGCTGGTGCAGGAGAGCCTGCGCATGGCGATCGACGCGCTGAGCCAGAACGACAAGGACAAGGCGATCGAGGTCTGGCAGTCCGACAAGGCGGTGGACGAGCTCTACACCGCGATGTTCCGCGAGCTGATCACCTACATGATGGAGGACCCGCGCAACATCACCTCCTGCACGCACCTGCTGTTCATCGCCAAGAACCTCGAGCGGATCGGCGACCACAGCACCAACATCGCCGAGCAGGTGCATTACGCGGTCACCGGCGAGATGCTGCCGGCGGCGCGGCCTCGCGGCGCCTACACGGTCGATCGCGACGGCGACGGCAGTCCGGCCGCGGGCCACGGCGCGGGTCCGGCCTGAGGCCGATCGGAACAAGGGAGAGACCATGCAGCTCGGAACCGACATGATCCGAAGAGTGACCGCCTCGCGCGACGAGGCGAAGCCGCGCGTGCTCGTGGTCGAGGACGATCCGGCGCTGGCGGTGATGCTGCGCTACAACCTGGAGAAGCTGGGCTACCAGGTCGACGAGGCGGCGGACGGCCAGGAGGCGCTGCTGCGCATCACCGAGGCCGCACCCGACATCGTGCTGCTGGACTGGATGCTGCCCAGCCTGTCGGGCCTGGAGGTATGCCGGCAGATACGCCGCCGGCCGCAGACCCGTGACATGCCGGTGATCATGCTCACCGCGCGCATGGAGGAGCAGGACTCCATACGCGGCCTGAACACCGGGGCCGACGACTACATCACCAAGCCGTTCTCGATCGACGCGCTGGCGGCGCGCCTGCGCGCGCTGCTCAGGCGGGCGCAGCCGGCGCCCGTGGAACACTCGCTGCGCTTCCACGACATCGCGCTCGATCCGGGCGAGCATCGGGTGCACCGCAACGGCCGGCCGGTGCATGTGGGTCCGACCGAGTACCGGCTGCTGGAGTTCCTGCTGCGCCATCCGCGCCGCGTGTTCTCGCGCGAGGACCTGCTCAACGCGGTGTGGGGTGCCGATATCCACGTCGAGGCACGCACCGTCGACGTGCACATCCGTCGGTTGCGCAAGGCACTGAACGGACCGGGCGAGGCGGACCTGGTGCGCACCGTGCGCTCGGCCGGCTATGCGCTCGACGTCGAGGCGTCCTGACCGCACGCACCGGAGGCGCGCGGCCGCTTGAACCTCGATCTTCCGCTCGCGGTCGCGGCGTTCGCGGGCGGCTCGCTCACCTACGCGGTCTGGCCGCGCCGGCCGGTGGCGGTGCAGGCGGCGGAGATGCCGGCGTCCGATCCGCGAGCGCGTCTGCGCGAGGTGCTGGAGCTGCTGCCTGAGCCGATGCTGCTGCTCGACCGGCAGGGCACGATGCGATACGCCAACCACGCCGCGCGCGAGCCGTTCGGCGACGTGCTGGCGGCGCTGCTGCGCCATCCCACCCTGGGCGACGCGCTGCGCCGTCTGCACGGGGAAGCCATCGTCACCACCGTCGTCAAGATGGACGTGCCGGTGCGACGCGTGCTTCGCGTCTCGCTGAAGGCGCTGCCGGCGGCGTTTCCGGACCTGCTGATCGCGTCGCTGTCCGACCACACCCAGCAGGAGGCGCTGGACCGGATGCGCGAGGACTTCATCGCCAATGCCAGCCACGAGCTGCGCACGCCGCTGGCCAGCCTGATCGGCTTCATCGACACGCTGCTCGGTCCCGCCGCCGACGACGCGCCGGCGCAGCGCCGCTTTCTTGGCATCATGCAGGCGCAGGCGGCGCGGATGCGTCGCCTGATCGACAACCTGCTCAGCCTGTCGCGCATCCAGATGACCGAGCACGACCGGCCGCGCGGCGCCGCGGCGCTGGCCGCGGTGGCAGCGCACGTCGCCGGCGAGTTTGAGCCGTTGACTCGGGCGCGCGGCCTGTCGCTGGTGCTGGAACTGGATCCCGACCTGCCGCCGGTGCAGGCCGACGCCGACCAGCTCGCGCAGATCGTGCAGAACCTGCTCGACAACGCGCTGAAATATGCGGTGCGGCGCATCGTGCTCTCGACGTGCCGAGCACAGGCGGGTCCCTGGCCGCCGGCGCCCGGACTGGTGCTGAAGGTCGCGGATGACGGTCCGGGTATCGCTGCCCACCACCTGCCGCGCCTGACCGAGCGGTTCTACCGAGCCGAGGAGGGTGCGGGGAAGGGCGGCAGCGGGCTCGGGCTCGCCATCGTCAAGCACATCGTCGGACGCCACGCCGGGCGCCTGCAGGTCGAGAGCACGCAGGGCAGCGGCAGCACGTTCAGCGTCTGGCTGCCCTGCCTCATACCGGTGAAGCCTGTCATCGAAACGTCATAACACTGTCGTGAAAGCATCGCGTTACCTTGTGGCAACAATGGCTTATCGAGAGCGCGCCCGGACGGCAGGGGGGGGCCCTGTCGGGCACGGAACCGGATCATGCGAACACGCAACCACGCGAGCGGCCTGCTGGCCGCGACCGCCCTGACGGGTATCCTATGCGGCAGCCTGCCCGGTGCCACGGCAGCGCGTGCGGATGAGGCCGGCTCGCAGATCAGCTCGATCGAGAAGCAGATCCGCGCGCTGCAGAACCAGCTCGACGGCATGAAGCGCAGCCTGGCCAGGCGTGATGCGGACGTGCGCGCCGCGCGCGAGGAGGCGGCGGCGGCCAACCGTCAGGCGATGTCGATCTCCCAGCGGCAGACCAACGGGTTCGGCCAGCCGCTGGCGCCGCAGCCGCTCTCGGCGCCCCCGGGCTACCAGGTCAACCTCGCCGGCTCCGGCACGATCCCGAAATACGGCCCCTACGTCTATGTCGACGGCGTTCCGACCCCGGTGCTGTACGCCGGACCCAAGCTGAAGCAGGGCCAGTTCCAGTTGGGCGGCATACGCGTCACGCTGGGCGGCTTCATCGCCGCGGAGAGCATCTTCCGTACCCGCAACGAGACCGCGGACATCAGCAGCAACTTCAACAACAGCATCCCATACCAGAGCAGCCCGAACTACCACACTCCTGAGTTCCGCGAGACCGCGCGACAGAGCCGGTTCGCGCTGCTCGCCGAGGGCAATCCGGACAGCGTCACAACTCTTTCGGCCTACTATGAAGCCGACTTCAACACCTCCGGATCCAGCTCGAACTCGGTCGAGTCCAACAGCTACGCGATCCGCGCACGTCAGCTCTATGCCACCTACGCTCGCAAGGACCTGGATTTCTACGTGCTCGGCGGTCAGTCCTGGTCGCTGCTGACCATGAACAAGATCGGCATCACGCCGCGCCAGGAGGACATCCCGCTCACCATCGACGCCCAGTACGTCCCGGGCTTCGTCTGGACCCGCAACCCGGGTCTTCGTTTCGTCAAGGGCTTCGACAACGACCTGGTCGATGTCGGCCTGTCCTTCGAGAGTCCGCAGGCGGCGTACTACGCCGGCGGCAACGGCTCGGGCTCGCTGAACGGCACCGTGCTGTCGACCAACACCGGTTCCGCGACGCTCAATCCCGACACGACCTACTCGGACGACATCGCCCCCGACACCATCGCCAAGGTCACCGCCGATCCGGGCTGGGGCCATTACGAGCTGTTCGGGGTCGCGCGCTTCCTGCACGACCGCACCACGCCCGCGGCCGGCGGCAACTCGGGCCGCAACAACACGGTGCTCGCCGGCGGCGGCGGCGGCGGCGTGGTGCTGCCGGTGATCAAGGGCAAGCTCGACCTGCAGGGCAACATCCTCGCCGGCGAGGGCATCGGCCGCTACGGCTCGGCCGGACTGCCGGACGCCACCTTCTCGCAGAGCGGCGCACCGCTGCCGCTGCCCGAGGTGATCGCGATGGTCGGGCTGGTGGGCCACCCGATCAAGCCGATCGACCTCTACGCCTATGTCGGCACCGAGCAGATCACGCACAGCGAGTCCTATACCGAGAACCGCAAGGGCTACGGCTACGGCAGCCCGCTGTACAGCAATGTCGGCTGCGACTTCGAGCAGCCGATCCCCGCCAGCGGCGCCTCGCTGGCCCGTCCCTGCACCGCGAACACCTCGGGCGTGACCCAGGGCGCGATCGGCGCGTGGTGGCGCTTCCTGAAGGGCGACTACGGCACCATGCAGACCGGTGCCGAAGTGTCCTACACCCGCAAGAACGCCTTCGACGGCGTCGGCGGCAGTCCGAAGACCGACGACACCATGGTGTTCTTCAGTTTCCGGTACCTGCCATTCCAGTAGCCCGCGCCGCGCCGCGCCCGCACCGTCCGCGTCTCGAAAATGATCGCGAATAAGACTCACGCGAACTTTATCGCACGGCTATAAACATCTCGCTTGCGTAGGTGAACCGCTCCTCGGCGGCCAGAGCAGCCGACAGCTGCCGCCTCAGGGGATGTTGCATGAACCGCGACCATCAACGCCGGACCGGTCGACCGACCCGCGCAGCCTTGCGCCTCTTCCAGGGCCGGGCTGCGCACCCATGCATGACAGGGGTTCCGCCTTGAGGCCGAAAGAACCACTGGCGATGCCGGAGCCGCATCAGGACCAGTTGTGGAGCTAGCTCCCGCCCAGGATGCAACGGCGACATGAGCGGGGGGTGCCGAGTTGGCAGATCAGGAAACCTGGAAAGTCATCTTCATCTATCGTGAGCATGCGGCCCGTTGCCGGCATCTGGCGCGGCTGGCGCGAACGCCCACCGCGATGCAGAGCTATCAGCTGATCGCAGACTCCTACGACAGACTCGCCGATCAGGCCGTGTCGGCGATGCCGGCCGGAAGAATTGCGGTCGCGGGGGCTGCGAAGCAGATCTGGTGGCCGCGCGCTGAACCGGCGGTCGATGACGAAATTCCGCTTAGCGTCGCCGCGCAACTTGTGGAAGCGGTGGCCAACGAGGAGCGGCGAACGGCTTCGGCCGCGGGTGCTCCGGTCTATAGCGTTCGAGGGACTGAATCGGATCGTTCAGACGTTTCTGAGCGCTGCACGCCGTCCAGCCCGCCAGCCAGAGGTCACTCTCCAGGCTCCCGTCGGGATAAGGGTCACTCGAAACCGGGTCGCCGGCGCTAGCGGCTGTCTCTCCCTCCAATCGAAAGAGGCAGGTGAGAAAGCTCAGATGTAGCAACTTGGGAGGTTCACCAGCGAACCCATCCATGAACCGACGATAGCCCGCAACGAAGCGAGAGTCATCTTTTTAAAACGACTGCAGCAGGTTCGTCGCGTTCGTTCGCGGCGGTTCGGTGCCGACGCAAGCCGATCCAGAGCCTGCGCCAGCTCGGCCGCGCCTAGCCGCTCAGGCTCAACGGGTCGAACGGCAGCGTCTGGTCCGGGGTCGGCAGGTCTCTGGCGTTCCAGCCCCCGCCCAGTGCCCGCACCAGCCCGACGGCGGCCTGCAGACGGCGGGTTTGCACCTCCACCTCGGCGATCTCGGCGGTCAGCGCCGCGATCTGGCTGACCGTGACGTCGAGGTAGTTATCTAGTCCGCCGGTATAGAGGCTCAGCGTCATGCGCTGCACCCGCAGTGCCGCCTGCAGCGCCGCCTGCTGCTGCGCGGCCTCGACGCCGAGCCGGTCGGTCAGCACCAGCCCGTCCTCCACCTGCTGGAAGGCGCTCAGCACGGTGGAGCGGTAGTTGTCTCCGGCTTGGGCGAGCTGCGACCAGTTGCGCTGCAGCTCGGCGCGACGCAGGCCGCCCTCGAACAGCGGCAGCATCGCGTAGGCGCCGACCACCCACAGGCTGTTCGGCAGCGAGGCCAGGTTGAAGCCGCTATCCTCGAAGCCGGAGACGGCGCTGAGCCGAATGTCGGGATAGAAGGCGGCGCGCGAGACCCCGATCGCGGCGTTAGCCGCCGCCATCGCGCGCTCCGCCTGGGCGATGTCGGGCCGTCTCTGCAGCAGCTCGGAGGGCACGCCCACGGGGATGGGTGGCACCTCCAGCTGCGCCTCGCCGTGCTGCGGCAGGGCGAAGTCGCTCGGGTTGATCCCGGCCAGCACCGCCACCGCGTGCTGCAGCAGCGCGCGCTGCGCCAGCGTCTCGGTATCGAGCGCCTCGGCCGAGGCCAGCTGGTTCTGCGCCCGCGCGACATCGAGATCCGAGGCGATCTTGCCGGCAAGCCGCATCGAGGTGATCGCAACCGCCCTGGCGTAGAACGCGATGGTCTGGCTGTAGACGCTGTGCTCGGCGTCGAGCCCGCGCATCGCCAGGTAGTCGGAGGCCAGCTCCGCCTGCAGGCTCAGCCGTGCCGTCGCCAGCTGGGCCGCGGTGCCCTGCGCCTGCGCCTTGGCGACCCGGGTGCGGTTGCGGATCTCGCTCCAGAAGTCGGGCTCCCAGTCGAGGGTGGCCTCGATCTGGTTCGAGGTCGCCTCGTTCGGGCCGCCGCCGCCGGAGCGGAACAGGCGGTGCTCGGACTGCCTGTTCTGGGTGAGGTCGCCGTCGCTGGCGAGCTGCGGATACAAGCCGGCGCGTGCCTCGGCGGCGAGGTCGCGCGCCTGGGTGTAGGCTTCCTGCGCCGCCTGCAGGTCGGGGTTGTCGGCGTCGAGCTGCTGCTCCAGCCGATCGAGTACCACGTCGCCGAACATGCGCCACCACAGCCCGCGCGCGAACTGGTCCTGCGGCCGCGCCACCACGAACGGCCGGGAGGCCTGATACTGCGCCGGCAGGATCGGCGCGGGCGGGCGGTATCGGGGCGCCAGGTCGCAGCCGGACAGCAGTCCGCCCGACAGCAGTCCGCCCGACAGCAGTCCGCCAGCCAGCAGCGCGCGGAGAAACAGGGCCTTCGCGCACGGCCGGGCCGCGGTGCGGCTCGCCCGCATCCGGGGTCGCGTCATTCGCTGCTGCCGTCGCGTGCCGCCTCGATCCTGGCGCTCTCGGCGGCGCTCTCGTGCTTCGGCGCCGGCGGCCTGAACTGCGGCGCGGTCACGACGCCGGGCGTGCCCGGCACCACCTCCACCTTCTCGCCTTCGAGCAGTCCCGCGGAAGGATCGTTGATCAGCCGGTCGTCCGGCTTCAGCCCGGCGAGCACCTGCACGCTCTGCCCCAGGTTGAGGCCGAGCTTGACGTCCTGCAGGTGCACGGTGCCGTCGGCGCGCACCAGCGCCGCCTGCATCCCCTGGGCGCGGAACAGCAGCGCCTGCTCGGGCACGATCAGCACGTCGGGATCCGCGGGCGTCACGAAGTGCACGTCGGTGTAGGTGCCGGGCCAGATGGAGTGGTCCGGGTTGTCGACGATGAGCTCGGTCACCACGGTGCGCGATGTCGGGTTGAACGCGTTCGCCGTGGTCTCGAACGCGGCGCGGAAGCTGCGTCCGGGATATTGCGGCAGCGTCAGGGTGGCGGTGAGGCCCGGCTTGAGCATGCCGGCATAGTCCTGCGGCACCGACACGAAAACCCGCATCCTGTGGATGTCCGCGACGCTGAACAGCTCGGTGGAGCCGCCGCGCGCGTTGAGGTCGCCGCCGGCGCCGTTCACGTAGTTCCCGATGTCGGTGTTGCGCGACGTCACGACCCCGTCGAACGGGGCCACGATGCTCTTGAACTGCTCCAGCACCTGATAGCGCGCGACCTGATGCTGCGCCGCCTGCACCTGCGCCTGCTGGGCCGCGGCGTTGGCCACCTGCACGTCGACTTCCTGCTGCGACACCGCCTGGGTGCCGGACAGGGCCTGCCAGCGCCGGGCGGTCACCGCGGCGAGCTTGTAGCGGGTCTGCGCGACGCTGAGGTCGGCGCGGGCGGTCTCGAGCTGCTCGTCGAGGCCGGGCGCATCGATGCTGGCGAGCAGCGTGCCGGCACGCACCGCCGCACCGTAATCCTTGTACCACATCCGCACGTAGCCGGAGACCTGGGCGTAGATCGGAGCCGAGTACCAGGCGTTGATGTTGCCCGGAAGGTCGAGCGTGTGCGTCGCCGGCCCGCGGGCGGGCGCCAACAGCTGCACCTGCGGCACCGCCTCCTCGTCGGCGACCGCGCGCAGCTCGGCGAGATGGTGGCGCCGCCCGACGATCCCCCACGCGACCAGCCCGGCCACCACCAGGACGCAGGCCGCCAGCATCAGCCGGCCGCGCAGCGGCGGGCGCGCCGGCTGCTGCCGCACCGCGCTCATGCGGACCGTCTGCTGCGGCGATGATGCAGCAGCGCGAACACGCAGGGCACGAACAGCAGGGTGGCGAAGGTCGCGGCCAGCAGGCCGCCGATCACCGCGCGTCCCAGCGGCGCGTTCTGGGTGTTGCTGAACGACATCGGCAGCATGCCGATCATCATCGCCAGCGCCGTCATCAGCACCGGCCGGATGCGTCCGAAGCCGGCCTCCATGGCGGCAACGACAGCGTCGCCGTGCTCCGCCAGGCGCTCGCGCGCGAACGACACCACCAGGATCGAGTTCGCCGTCGCCGTGCCCATGCACATGATGGCGCCGGTGAGAGCGGGCACCGACAGGGTGGTGTGGGTCAGGAACAGGCTCCAGACGATCCCGGCCAGCGCCGCGGGCAGTGCCGTGATGATGATGAACGGGTCGAGCCAGGACTGGAAATTGACGACGATCACCAGGTAGACCAGCAGGATCGACAGGGCCAGGCCCTCGAGCAGCTGGGTGTAGGCCACGCCCATGGTCTCCGCCTGGCCGCGCAGATGCACCGAGGCGCCGTGCGGGATCGTCCCCGCCATGCCGGAGACGACCCGGTTCACCGCGTCGTTGACCGCGCCCAGGTCGAGCCCCTGGGTGCTGGCATAGATGTCGATCACCGGCAGGATGCTGTAGTGCGACGCCAGCAGCGGCGTGCCGGTCTGGCTGATCCGGCTCAGCCCGCCGAGCAGCTGGGTGCCGTTGCCCGCCGGATTGCCGTCGCCGCGGTCGATCGGCACCGTCTCCAGCGCGTTCATCGAGGTGAGCTGGCTCTGTGGCGTCTGCAGGTTGACGAGGTGCGAGACGCCGCTCGAGGTGTCGAGCCAGTAGGTCGGCGCTGTCTGACCGCTGCCGGACAGGGTCGAGAGCGCGTTGTTGGCGATGTCCGCCTCGGTGAGGCCGATGCCGAGCGCAAACGAGCGCGAGGCGGCGACCCGCAGCGTCGGCTCGTTCAGCGCCTGCTGGATGTTGACGTCGGCGATGCCGGGGATGCGCCGCAGCCGCGCGGCCACGGTCTGGGCGTAGGCCAGGTTGGCGCCCAGGCCGCGCCCGGAGATCTGCACGTCGATCGGCGCCGGCAGGCCGAAATTGAGGATCTTCGCGGTGATGTCGCCGGGCAGGAAGGTGAACACGGTGCCGGGATACAGCCGCGGCAGGGCGCGCCGCAGGCTGAAGCGATACGCGTCGACCGGCGATGCCGTGTTGTTCAGGCTGATGGTGATGTCGCAATCCTGCGGACCGATGGTGCCGGTGGCGTTGTACGCCTCGTTGATGCCGCTGCCGGGCAGGCCGCAATTATCCACCATGTCTGCGACCCGGCCGGGCAGGATGCGCCGGATCGAGCCCTCCGCCAGTACGGCGATCTTGGACGCCTCTTCCAGCCGCGTGCCGACCGGCGCGCGCATGTGCATGTCGATCTCGCCCGATTTGATGCCGGGAAAGAAGTCACGGCCGAGGCAGCCGATCAGGCCGAGCGAGGCCAGAGACGCGGCGCCGAACAGCACGATGAAGCGGCCGCGTCGTGCCACGATATCGGCGAGGACGACACGGTAGCGGTTGCGGAACGCGGTGAAGCGGCGCTCGAAGCCGCGCTGCAGGCGGGTGAAGATGCCCGGATCGGCGGCCGGTCCGTGGCCATCGTGCTCGCGCCGATGCTGTTCCACCTGGCCGCGCAGCAGGTAGGCGGCCATCGTCGGCACCAGCGTGCGCGACAGGATGAAGGAGGCGATCATGGCGAAGATGATCGCCTCGGCCAGCGGCAGGAACAGGTAGCCGGCGATCCCGGAGAGCTGGAACAGCGGCAGCCAGACGATGCAGATGCACAGCGTGGCGACGAAGGTCGGGACCACGATCTGGTTGGCGGCCTCGATGATGCCGGGCTCGAGTTCCGCGCCCTGCTCGAGATGGGTGTCGATGTTCTCGATCATGACGGTGGCGTCGTCGACCAGGATGCCGACGGCGAGTGCGAGGCCACCCAGGGTCATGACGTTGATGGTCTGGCCGAGCCAGGACAGCATCAGCACCGAGGACAGGATCGCCAGCGGGATCGAGGTCGCGACGATCAGGGTCGAACGCCAGCTGCCCAGGAACAGCAGCACGGTGAGGCCGGTGAGGCAGGCCGCGGTGATCATCTCCTGCACCACCTCGTCGACGGAGTCGCGCACGAAGGCGGACGCATCGTCGAGCGGCGTGATCGAGACGCCGGCGGGCAGGGTGCGCAGGATCCCCGGCAGCGCCCGCTTGATGCCGCCGACCACGGCCAGCGTCGAGGCGTCGCCGCTCTTCAGGATCTGGATCAGCACCGCCTGCTTGCCCTGCACCAGCACCGCGTTCTGCTGCGGCGGCGCGCCGCGATACACGTGGGCGACATCGCGCAGGAAGATGGTGGCGGCGCCGACGGTCTTGAGCGGCAGGTTGTTGAAGGTCTGCAGCTGGATCGGGCTGGCGTTGGTCTCGACCATGTAGTCGATGGCGCCGATCTTCTGGTCGCCGGCCGGCAGCACGACGTTCTGGGTCGCGAGCGCCCGGCCGACATCGACCGCGGACAGGCCATGCGCCAGCAGCTTCTCCTGGTCGAGGTCGATCTCGACGTTCAGCGACGCGCCGCCGTAGGGCGAGGGGATCGCGGCCCCCGGCACCGCCACCAGCGCCGGGCGGATCAGGTTCGACGCCATGTCGTAGACCTCCGCCGCGGTCATGCCGCTTGCCGACACCTGCAGGTCCAGCACCGGCACCGAGGAGGCGTTGTACGAGAGCACCTGCGGCGGGGTGATGCCGGCGGGCATCTGCTTGAGCACGGTCTGCGAGATCGAGGTGATCTGCGCCTGCGCCGCGGCGACGTCGGTGCCGGGCAGGAAGAAGATCTTGACGATGCCGCGGCCGTACAGCGACTGGCTCTCGATGTGCTCGATGTTCTCGACCGTCGCGGTCAGGGCGCGCTCGTAGTAGTAGATCACCCGGCCCGACATGTCCTGCGGGCTGAGGCCATTGTAGGTCCAGACCACGGCGACCACCGGGATGCGTATGTTGGGGAAGATGTCGGTGGGCGTGCGCAGCACCGCCATCGTGCCGAACAGCACGATCAGGATGCTCATCACCACGAAGGTCAGCGGTCGACGCAGCGCGACCAGCACGATCGCGTTCATGATCCAACCTGCATCGCGGCCCCAACCTGTCCTGCGACCTCGTCCCGTCGCGAAGTGCCGGAGGTAGCGGCGGGGGAGGCCTCCGCCAATGAAAATCGAATTTAAGCGCTCGCGGCCGCCAGCGTGGGGAAGGACAGCTCGATGGCGCAGCCCGGCGGCTCGCGGCCCCGTTGGGCGTCGGTGATCGTCAGCGTCGCGTCGTGCAGGCGCGCGATCGCGCTGACCAGGCTGAGCCCAAGACCGCTGCCTTCGACGTGCCGGCTCTTGTCGGAGCGGTGGAAGCGGCGCAGCACCGCCTCGCGCTCGTTCGGCGCGATGCCGGGGCCGGTGTCTGCGACCCGAAGCACGGTGCGCGACGCCTCGCGGCGGAGGCAGAGCTCGATCCGGCCGCCGGGCGGGGTGAACTTGATCGCGTTGTCGATCAGGTTGGCGGCCAGCTCGATCAGCAGGTCGCGGTCGCCGTACACCTCGGCGAGGTCGGCGGGACCGATCGCGAGCGCGGTCTGCCGTGCCTCCGCGATCGGCTCGTAGAGATCGACGATGTCGACGGCGAGCTCGCCCAACGCCACGGTGGCGAAGGCCGCCCGCCTGCGGCCGTTCTCGATCTCGGTGATCCGCAGCAGCGCGGTGATGATCGCGAAGCACTGGTCGAGATCGATCAGCGCGTGATCGATGCAGCCGCGCAGCGCCTCGGCGTCAGGGACGGCGCGGGCGCGGTCGAGGCGAGTGCGCACCCGGGCGAGCGGAGTGCGCAGGTCGTGCGCGATGTCGTCGCCGACGCCCCTGATCTCGTCGAGCAGGTGCTCCAGCCGGCCGAGCATGCGGTTGACGCTGCCGGCGAGCCGGTCGAGGTCATCACCTTCCCCGGCGCCCTCCGCGTCGCGTGCCGGCAGCCGCTCCTGCAGGTCGCCGCCCATGATGCGCTCGATCGCCTGGTGCATGATGCCGACGCGCAGCAGCGCGCGGCTGCTCAGCCAGACGCCGCCGAGCACGGCGAGCAGGATCGAGGGCATCGCGCACAGCATCAGCGCGCGCCAGACGATGCGGCGCAGCTCCTCTAGCTCGCGCAGGCCGCGCGCCAGCACAAGGATGTCGCCGTCCGGCAGCCGCAGCGCCTCGGCGCGCACCAGCCGCGGACCCTGGTCGGTGGGATGCACCACCAGCTGGTGCACGCGCCGATCCAGCACCAGGCCCGCCGGCCAGCCCGCGAGGTTGCCGCTGCGCACGTGCAGCGCGGCGTCGAACAGGCCGGCGGCGGGGAGCAGCAGGTGCAGGTCGTCCGAGGCGCGCATGCGCAGCTGCCGGTCCAGCACCGGCTGCGGTTGCACCGCCAGCACCGCCGCCTCGCGCTGCAGCAGCAGGTCGGCGCGGGCGATCTCGTAGCTGCTGGCCTGCCAGAAGATCAGCGCCGACTGCAGCAGCAGCGCCACCGCCATGAAGGCGGCGGCACCCAGGGTCAGGCGGAAGGTCGCGGTGCGCAGCAGCGGCAGCTGGAGCCGGTGCATCGGGTCAGGCCGCAGGACCCTGGATGCGCAGCATGAAGCCGGCGCCGCGTATGCTGTGGATCAGCGGCGTCTCGTCGGGCGCGTCGACCTTGCGCCGCAGCTTGCCGATATGCACGTCCACCAGGTTGGTCTGCGGGATGAAGCGGTAGCGCCAGACGTCCTCTAGCAGCATGTCGCGGGTCAGCAGCCGGTCGGGCCGGCGCAGCAGGTATTCGAGCAGGCGGAACTCGCGCGGCAGCAGCTCGATCGCGCGGCCGTCGCGGGTCACGCTGCGGTCGATCAGGTCCATCACGATCGGTCCCACCCGCAGCACGCTCTCGCGGGTCTCGATCGGGCGGCGCAGCAGCGCCTGCAGCCGCGCCGCCAGCTCCTCCATCGCGAACGGCTTGGTCAGGTAGTCGTCGCCGCCGGCCTTCAACCCGGTCACCCGGTCGTCGACCGCGGAAAGCGCGCTCAGCACCAGCACCGGAACCCGGACGCCGGCGGCGCGCAGCTGCGCGATCAGTCCGAGCCCGTCCAGGCCGGGCAGCAGCCGGTCGACCACCAGCACGTCGAAGCCCCCGCCCCTGGCGCGGCCAAGGCCGGCCGATCCGCATCCTTCCACCGCAACCGAGAAGCCGCGCGAGGCGAGCTCTTCGGCCACCTCGCTGGCGAGTGCCGCGTCGTCCTCGACCAGCAGCACGCGCGGCTGCGGCGGCGGTGCCGCGGCTGGACCGAGCGACGGCGACACTGGTGGCGCATCGGGGTTCATCCGTCGTGGGATGCGACCGGCGGCGGCGCGTGGAAAGTAAATTCGGCTTTAGGCCGCGACGACGCCGCGCCTCTACAAGCCCGCCCGCCGATCCGGTAGCATTAGGACGCCGCGACGCCCATGCATCCGGAGCCTCCGGCCCGGGCTCCGAGCCGGGCGGCGATCGGCCAGGAGGGGTTTTCGAGATGGACTATGAGGCGTTCTTCC
>CAXTNV010000035.1:0-17931 GCA_964245755.1 uncultured Acetobacteraceae bacterium
GCGCCGATCGGATGGCCGAGCGCGATCGCGCCGCCGTTGACGTTCACGATCTCCGGGTCCCAGCCCATCTCCCGGTTCACCACGCAGGCTTGGGCGGCGAACGCCTCGTTCGCCTCCACCAAGTCGAGCGTCCCGACCTCCCAGCCCGCCCTGGCCAGGGCACGGCGCGACGCCGGGATCGGCCCTGTTCCCATCATCGCCGGGTCGACGCCGGCGGTTGCGGCCGACACGATGCGCGCCAACGGCTCGAGGCCACGCCGGTCAGCTTCTGCCTGCGTCATCAGCACGAGGGCGGCCGCTCCGTCGTTGATGCCCGACGCGTTGCCCGCCGTGACGGTGCCGTCCTCCGCGAACGCCGGTCGAAGCCGGGCCAGGGTCTCGAGCGTGGTGCCGGGGCGCGGATGCTCGTCGGTCGCGACCGCCTGCTCCGCCTTGCGCGAGGCAACCGTCACGGGAACGATCTCTTCCGCGAAGCGGCCCTGCTGGCGGGCCAGCTCCGCCCGCAGTTGCGAACGCAGGGCGAAGGCGTCCTGCTCCTCGCGGCCCACCTGCCAGCGCTTCGCCACGTTCTCCGCCGTCGAGCCCATGTGGTAGTCGTGGAAGGCGTCCCAGAGACCGTCGGTGATCATCGTGTCGGTCAGCGCCAGATCGCCCATGCGGCGGCCGGCGCGCAGCTGGGCGGCGTGCGGCGCGAGCGTCATGCTTTCCTGCCCGCCCGCGACCACCACCGCGGCATCCCCGCAGGCGATCTGCTGCATGCCGAGTGCCACCGCGCGCAGTCCGGAACCGCACACCTGGCTCACGCCCCACGCCGTGGTCTGCTTCGGCAGGCCCGCACGCATCGCCGCCTGGCGTGGCGGGTTCTGGCCCTGTCCGGCGTTCAGGACCTGCCCGAGAATGACCTCGTCCACGTCCTCGGGCGCCACGCCGGCGCGCTGCAACGCACCGGCGATCGCGGCCGCGCCGAGCGCATGAGCCGGAGTGGCCGCGAACTGGCCGTTGAAGGTTCCGACCGCGGTGCGGGCGGCGGCAACGATCACGACGGAAGGCAACGTCATGTCAGGCGATCCTGCGGCGAGAGAAGCCCGACCGGGTTCATGCGGTCGATGACGCGGGCGGCGCGGCACCGGCCAGCAGTGCTTTCGCCTGTTTCAGATGCGGCAGGTCCAGCATGCGGCCCTCGAGTGCCACCGTCCCGATGCCGGGGTTGGCCTCGAACGACGCGACCACCTTGCGGGCGTGCTCGAGTTCCTGCTCGGCGGGCGTGAAGATCGCGTTGATCACCGGCACCTGTTGCGGGTGGATCGCCAGCATGCCCGCGAACCCGTCGCGCCGGCCGCGCGCCGCGTAGGCTTCCAGGCCAGCAAGGTCGCGGAACTCCGGGTAGACGGTCTCGATCGGCGGCAGACCGGCGGCCGATGCCCCGGCCACGCACAGGGTCCGGGCCAGCCGGCACAGGTCGCTGTAGCCGCCATCCTCGGCGCGGTTGGATGCGCCTACCGCCGCCGGCAGGTCCTCCGCACCCCAGGTGAGGCCGACGAGCCGGGCGCTCGCGCCGCGATAGCTGTCGAGGGTGAACAGCGCCCGCGGCGTCTCGGTCGCGATCGGCAGGATGCGGATGCGACCGGCCGGCAGGCCGGCGGCGGCTTCGAGCGCGGTCAGGTAGTGGTCCAGCCGCACCACGTCGTGAGCGCCTTCCGACTTGGGCAGCACGATCCCGTCGGGACCCGCAGGCACGACGGCAGCCAGATCCGCGAGTGCATGCGGACCCGGGAGCGGGTTGATGCGCACGAACAGCGCGGCCGCGCGCGGCGCCCGCCGCGCCCCCACGAACTCCGCTGCCCGCCCCCGCGCCTGCGGCGTTTCCTGCTGCGCCACCGAATACTCCAGGTCGAGGATGATGACGTCGACCTCGGTTCCGCCCGCCCGTTGCAGCTTGCGCGGCGCATCGCCGGGTACGAAAAGCCAGGACC
The DNA here is from genome assembly GCA_964245755.1 of uncultured Acetobacteraceae bacterium. GTDB lineage: Bacteria > Pseudomonadota > Alphaproteobacteria > Acetobacterales > Acetobacteraceae > Lichenicoccus. The sequence continues at coordinate 1,974 of CAXTNV010000035.1, forward strand.
GGAGCTTCACGTCGAGCTCCTGTGCAGCAGGGCGGTTCGCCGGCACTGGCAGACGATCTCGTCGCGCTGGTTGATCGCACGGTGCTCGAAGACCACGATCCCGTTCGCGGGCCTAGACCTGCTGTCCCGCTTCTCGACCACCGCCGTCTCGATCCTCAGCGTGTCGCCGACGAAGACGGGATGCGGCATCACCACCGCGTCGTAGCCGAGATTGGCCACCAGGGTGCCCAGGGTGGTGTCGCTCACCGAGATGCCGATCATCAGGCCGAAGGTGAAGATGCCGTTGACGACGATGCGCCCGAATTCGCTGCCGGCGGCGTAATCCGCGTCCAGATGCAGAGGCTGCGGGTTGTGCGTCAGCGTGCTGATCAGCAGGTTGTCGGTCTCGGTCACGGTGCGGCGCAGCTCGTGCCGCACGCTCCAGCCGACCTCGAGCTGGTCGAAGAACCTACCGGCCACGATCGACACCTCCCGGCTCCCGCCGGAGCAGCATAGCGCCGTCGCCGACCTGCTGTCCCGTCCGGACGAGACGTTGCGGCAGCGGCGGCCTGGATGTTGCGAGGGCTCCCGAACGCTGGTACTTCCGTATGCCGAGAAGCGGGTTCCATGCAGAAGATCTACCCCGACGCCGAGGCAGCCCTTGCCGGGCTCCTGTTCGACGACATGCTGATCGCCGCCGGTGGCTTCGGCCTTTGCGGCATCCCGGAGCGGCTGATCGATGCCCTGGAACGGGCCGGCACCAGACGTCTGCGGGTCGCGTCCAACAATGCGGGCATCGACGGTGTCGGCCTCGGCAAGCTTCTGCGCTCGCGGCAGATCGCCAAGATGATCAGCTCCTATGTCGGCGAGAACAAGGAGTTCGAGCGCCAGTACCTGGCCGCGGAGATCGAGGTGGAGTTCTGTCCGCAGGGCACGCTCGCCGAGCGGATGCGTGCCGGCGGCGCCGGCATCGCCGGCTTCTACACCAGGACCGGGATCGGCACCCTCGTCGCCGAGGGCAAGGACCAAAAGGAGTTCGACGGCGAAGCCTTCATCCTCGAGCGCGGCATCGTCGCCGACCTGGCGATCATCAAGGCGTGGAAGGCTGACACCGCCGGCAACCTCGTATTCCGCAAGACCGCGCGCAACTTCAACGTGCCGGCCGGGATGTGCGGCCGCGTCACGGTGGCGGAAGTCGAGGAGATCGTTCCGGTCGGTGCGCTCGATCCGGACCGGATCCATCTGCCTGCCGTGTTCGTGCAGCGCATCCTGTGCGGTGCGCCGTACGAGAAGCACGTCGAGTTCCGCACCACGCGGCCCAGGGCGGTCGCCTGATGCCGTGGACCCGCAACGAGATGGCCGCCCGCGCGGCGCGCGAGTTGCGCGACGGCTTCACGGTCAACCTCGGGATCGGCATTCCGACCCTGGTCGCGAACAACATCCCGGACGGCGTATCGGTCACGCTGCAGAGCGAGAACGGCATGCTCGGGATCGGGCCGTTCCCTTACGAGGACGAGGTCGACCCGGACCTGATCAATGCGGGCAAGCAGACGGTCAGCGAGCTCCCGTCCTCGTCGTACTTCTCGTCCGCCGACAGCTTCGCCATGATCCGCGGCGGTCATATCGATCTCACCGTGCTCGGCGCGTTGCAGGTGTCGGAGCGAGGCGACATCGCGAACTGGATGATCCCCGGCAAGATGGTCAAGGGCATGGGCGGCGCCATGGACCTCGTTGCCGGAGTCAAGAAGGTGATCGTCACGATGGAGCACGTTTCGAGGAACGGCGAGGCGAAGTTCATCCCGGCCTGCACGCTGCCGCTGACAGGACTGAACGTCGTCGACATGATCGTCACCGACCTGTGCGTGTTCCGGCGCGACGACCACGCCAGCCCGTTCCGCCTCGTCGAGATCGCTCCCGGCACCAGTCCCGACGAGATCGCGGCAGGCACCTCGGCGCACTATCTGACCTAGCGCGCTCAGCCGCTTTGACCGGTCAGAGCCGCTTCTCGATCCTCGGGGTGAGCAGGGCGGTGATGAGGCCGAAGACGAGATGGAAGGCGCCGTGCTGGGCAATGCTCGCCGGCTTGTCCCTCCACAGCGGCGGTGTCACGCCGAGAACCGGACCCAGCACCCCGTAGGCAAGGGCGTAGAAGCCGGTTCCGAACCCGGCGCCGCCGACCAGCGCCGAGGTTTCCGCCGGTTTGCTCAGGCCGTAGAGCGCGCCGGTCGCCGCCGAGAGGGCGAGATGTCCGCCATGCGACGTCAGCTGTTCTCCACGACCCGAAGGCGCATCCTCGTCACCGCCGCCCGTCAGGCGGGCGAGGCTGCGGCGCTGCAGCCTGACCAGCTCGTTGGGTCCGCCGCTCGCGACCTCCATGCCGAGCATGACGACGGAAAGAAGCAGCCCGCCGGCGAGCCCGGCGATGGCGCCCGCGATGCCGTGTCGGAGCGGCATCGCCATGGGCTGGGTCCAGCTGCCCGGTCTCGCGTCGGGGGTATTAGGTCGACGACCTTCGCGGCCGGCAGTGCGGCCGTAGACGCTTGCCGCCTCCGCCGAGAGCACGAGTCGCTCGCGCGGCTCATGGATCGGGCAGCCGTTGTGCTCGGCGCGAAACGCCGCCGACATGCCGTACACCGAGCGCCTCGCGCGGTTCACCGAGCCGAGCGGCTGGTGCGAAGCGAGTCCGTGCCAAGGGCTGAACGAGAGCCCGTCATCGGCCTGGCGCGCGCGCGCCTCGCTCCAGGCCGGCTGCGGCTTGACCGTAAGACGCGCCACCGCGCGGTAGGGGCTCTCCGTCTCCGGCCAGGGCACCGACGCGTCTTCCACCGGCATGGTGCGCGCGCTGGTGCGCAGCTGCACACGCAGGTCCCACGTGCCGCCGTTGCGCTCGAAATACGCGATCAGCGCGTCGCGCAACCCGTTCGGCTTGCCGACGAGCGGCACCCGCTGGTCGTGCAGCGAAGCCAGGGAAGGGGCCACCGGTGCCACCGAGATCTTGGCGACATGGTCGCCATAGCGGAAGGCGGTCTGCGTGTAGAAGGTCTCGCCCAGGGGATGCGTCATCGGCTGGCCGCCGAGCGCCTTCAGGCTGCCGCTCTCCAGGCCGAGCGCGGCGCGCAGCGCGACGGTGCCGCGCAAGGCGGCGGAGAACAGCTTCTTCCAGAGCTGCCCGGTATCCGTCGTGGCCGCGAGAAGCTTGAGGCTCTTCGCGAAGGCGGCCGCGTCGGGTGCGATGAAGGCCGGCCCGTTCACCAGCACGAAATCCTGCGTGCTGTCGTCCTCCGACCCGGGAAGCCGCTCGCCCTGCACGCCGATGATCTTGATGGCAAGGCCGCGCGGCGCCGACACGGTGTCGTCGAGGATGTCGCCCGGATTGGTCGAGAACCGCAGCAGCACGGGGTAGGTGGCAGGACGCGCGAATGCGCCCTGCGCCAGCTCGGCAGGCAATCCGTCCAGCACCGCCAGCTCCCCTTCCAGGAGTGCATGGCTCTTGGCATGCACGCTGCGCACCGAGTGCCCGTAGTCACGCCACGTCGTCTCCAGGATACCGCGCATGGAGCGGTGGATCGCGGCGTTCACCTCGTCCTCGCCGGCGCCCGGTCGCTCGTCCGCCGGATCGAAGGCCAGAGGTGTCGTGTCGAGATGCGCCATCAGCCCCGCTCCATGCCGAGAATGTCGAGCCTGTCGATCGCCATCATCCGGATCTTTCCGCCCGATGAGCCTGCGTGCGAGCGTAGGTGATGGGTACGGCACGCGGAAGCCCTCGCCATCACGGGATGCCGAGTCCAGGCTCGCCGTCTCGCGCCGGAGAAGAGGTCATGCGTCGCCTGTTGCTGGTCGTGCTGCTCGCCCTGTCGCCATCGACCACGCTTGGCGCGGAGCGCTGGCAGAAGCTGCCGCCGACACCCGCGCCGCTCGGCAGCGCCCGGAGCGGGCAGGCTGAGGTCGACGGCATCCGGATCCACTATGCGATCTACGGCCACGGCACCCCGGTCATCCTGCTGCATGGCGGACTGGCGAACGCCGACTACTGGGGCAGCCAGGTGCTGGCGTTGCGGCCGCATCATACGGTGGTGGTGATGGATAGCCGCGGCCACGGTCGCAGCACCCGGGACGCCCGTCCGTACGGATACGACCTGATGGCGGACGACGTGGTCGCGCTGCTCGACGCACTGAGGCTGCCGAGAGCCGACGTCGTCGGGTGGAGCGACGGCGCGATCATCGGCCTCGACCTGGCGATGCGTCACCCGGACAGGATCGGCAAGGTGTTCGCGTTCGCGGCAAACACGACGACAGCGGGCGTGAAGCCGGGCGTCGAGCACGACCCGACCTTCGCGGCCTTCATCAGGAGGGCAGGCAACGAGTACGCCGGCTACTCCGCGACACCCAGCCAGTACAGCGCCTTCGTCGGCCAGATCGGCAGGATGTGGGCGGACCAGCCGCACTGGAGCGACGCGCAGCTCGGGACGATCAGGGCGCCGGTGCTGGTGGTGGATGGCGACCACGACGAGGCGATCAGGCGCGAGCACACGGAGCATATCGCCGCCGTCATCCCGCACGCCGGTCTTCTGATCCTGCCGAATGTCAGCCACTTCGCATTCCTGCAGGATCCGAGGCTGTTCAACGACGCGATGCTGCATTTCCTGGACGACGAGTAGGCGCGGAAGCGTGGATCCCGCCTCGCTCCGCCTCACTGCACGGGAGCGGCGCTCCCGTCAGTGCAGGCGTCGCTCGCTCGTGCCGTCGAACAGGTGCAGCCGGTCGGGCCGGAACGTCACGTGCAGCGTGTCGCCGATGTCGCCCGCCTGGCTCTCATCGACCAGCATGGAGATCTCCTGGCCGCCGACCACGATCTGGACCAGCGTCTCCGCGCCCATCATCTCCGACAGCACGAAACAGCCGCCGATCGCCTCGGCCACCATGGGGTCGGCGATCTGTATGTCCCTCGGCCGTATGCCGAGCAGCAGCTCCTGCCCGGGCCGCAGCTCCGGATAGGCGCGCTCCGGCAGGGCAACGCTGAATCCGTCGCCTTCGACGCAGCGCCGCGGGCCACGGCCGGCGCGCACCGGGATCAGGTTGATGCCTGGCGAGCCGATGAAGCGCGATACGAAGACGCTGCTCGGCTGGTTGAACACCTCGCTGGGCGATCCGACCTGCTCGACGCGGCCGTCCTTCATCACCACGATCTTGTCGGCGAGGGTCATCGCCTCGAGCTGATCGTGGGTCACGAAGATGGTCGTGGTCTTGATGAGCTTGTGCAGCTTCTTGATCTCGATGCGGAGCTGGTCGCGAAGCTTGGCGTCCAGGTTGGACAGCGGCTCGTCGAACAGGAACAGCTTCGGCGTCTTGACCAGCGCGCGTCCCATCGCGACACGCTGCTGCTGACCGCCGGACAGCTGCCGCGGCAGCCGGTCGAGCAGCGGCGCGAGCCCGAGCATGCCGGCTGCCCGCTCGACGCGGCGATGCACCTCCTCGCGCGCCAGGCGAAGACGGCGCAGCCCGAACGCCATGTTGTCGTAGATGGTCATGTGCGGGTACAGCGCGTAGTTCTGGAACACCATGGCGACGTCGCGGTCTCGGGCCGGACGGTCGTTCATCGGGACGCCGCCGATATACAGCGTGCCGCCGCTGATATCCTCGAGACCGGCGATCATCCGGAGCAGCGTGGACTTGCCGCATCCGGACGGGCCAAGCAGGGCGACGAACTCGCCTTGTTCCACGGTCAGGTCGAACTCGTGCAGCACCCGCACCGGGCCGTAGCTCTTGGAAAACCGCTCGAGGATGATCTCAGCCATGACGATCCCTGGTTCTGCCGACGCTACCACGCGGTCCTGGGCTGGAAGAAGCGGTTCAGGAACCGCGTCAGCAGGCCGATGAACAGCATCGGCGGAATGCACAGCAGGATCGCCGACGCGTTGATCACGCCCCAGGGCACCTCCATGCCCAGGGTGCTGAAGCTCGACGCCACTACCGGCAAGGTGACGTTCCGCGCCGTCAGGATCAGTGCGATGAGCAGCTCGTTCCAGATCACCACGAAGGTGAACAGCACGCCGCCGATCAGGGACGGCGAGGCCAGCGGCAGGGCGATCCTCCAGAACACCGAGAGCGGGCCATAGCCGTCCAGCTCGGCCGCCTCCTCAATCTCGACGGGAACGGTCTCGAACGCCGGAACCGACATCCAGACGATCGTGGAGATGGTGACCAGGCTGTAGGTGAGGATGAGTGCGAAGCGCGTGTCGTTCAGCCCAAGATCGAGATAGATCGCCATGAACGGGATGGCGATCGCGACCGGCGGCATGAAGCGGATCGAGAGCACGTAGAACAGCAGCTCGTTCTTGCTGCGGCCGGAGAGCCGGGCGAGGGCGTAGGCGGCCGGCCAGCCCAGCAAGATCCCGATCGCGACCGACGCGCTCACGACGACGACGCTGTTCAGGATGCCCATCTGCACGGCGGGCGTCGCGATCACGTCGAGATAGTTCTGCAGGGTCGGCCTGAACCACAGCACCGGAACCGGCGACACGATGTCCTTCAGCGTCTTGAAGGAGCTGAGCAATGCCCAGGCCACCGGGAACAGCGCAACGACGAAGAGGGGGGTGGCGACCAGCGCCGTTTCCGGCCAGCGGCGCCTCAGCTCCAACGCCGCGTCCTCTTCCATACGACCGAGAAGATGATCGTCGTCGCCACGGTGAGCAGCACGCTCATCGCGGCCGCGTAGGACAGCCGACCGGAAATCCCGATCCCGGCCTGGTAGGCATACAGATCCAGCGTCTCGGTGGCGATCCCGGGGCCTCCCGCGGTCATGGTGTAGATCAGGTCGAACGAACGCAGGCTCTCCACGCCTTTGACGAAGCACATCGTGATGATCGTGCCGCGCAGCGCCGGCAGGCTGATGAACCAGTGTATCTGCCAGACGGAGGCCCGATCGAGGTAGGCGGCCTCGATCGGGCCACGGGGGAGCGTCTGCAGCGATTTCAGCACGATCACGGCGAAGAACAGGCCCCACTGCCAGATGTCCACCATCGCCACGGCACCGAGTGCGAGATGCGGATCGGAAAGAAAGGCGATTGGACGCAGGCCGAGCAGGCTCAAGGGAAAGTTCAGGACCCCCATCAGGGGCGAGTACATGAACCGCCAGATCAGCCCGGCCGAGATGCGCGGCAGCAGGATCGGCAGCAGGAACACGAGGCACAGGGCATCCAGCACACGCCCGCGCAGGCGCTCGAACATCGCGACACCGGTCAGGATCGCCACGATCATGGTGCCGGCGACGGTGACCAGCTCCCAGGAAAGCGTGATCTGCAGCGCGTTCCACAGCCGGCGATCGACCCACATCCGCGTGAAGTTCGCGAAACCGACCCAGCGGCTGCCGCTGTGCTCGAGCGAGCGGTTGCGCAGTGCCAGGACCAGGGCGCCGATGGTCGGCGGGATCGACAGCAGCGCCAGCGCCAGGAACGCGGGCGAGGCCGCGATCAAGGCGAAGCGTCGGTGCTGGATGTAGCGATGCCGCCGGGTCGTGGCCTGGCCGGCAGCCGGCGCCCGCGGCGCCGCACCGATCATGGCGTTCATGCCGCCGGCACCTTCGACGATCCGACGCTCGGCACGGCCGCCGCTAGGGGCTGGTGACCTCCGCGAGATCCTGCGCCGTGTTGTTCAGCGTCTGCTGGATGTCGCTCTGCTGCCCGGTGAACACGCCTTCCAGGGCGAGGCCGAGCTCGTCGCCGAAGCGCGGCCAGTTCGGGCTGTTCCAGATCAGCAGCGACGTGGTCGGCGCCGTCTGCAGCAGTGCCCGGATGTAGTCCGGATTGACCTTGGCGTGGTACTGCGGACTGTCCAGCGTGCTCTTGCGCGAGTAGTCGCTCAGGATGCCGGCGCCGATGCGGCCCATCTCGTTCTTCCTGCTGGTGGCCCATGCGATGAAGGCGCCCGAGACGATCTTGGAGCACTGCGTCGGGTTGCCCTTGGCGGAAATCGCCAGACCATGGGCGAAGCCGGCGGACGGCAGCGGAGCCGGCGGCGGTGCGTAGCCCACCTTGCCGACGACGCTGGATTTCTGCGGATCCTCCGCCCACGGCCCGAACACGTCGCTCTCGACGATGACCGCGACGCGCCCGGAGCGGAAGCCTTCGATCACCTCGCTCCAGGTGTTGGTCGACGAGCCGGGCGGGGTGGATTTCATCAGGTCCATGTAGGTCTGCGTCGCCTTGACCCCGGCGGCGGAGTTGAACGCCGGCTTGCCGTCGACCACCCACTGGCCGCCGGCGGCGCGGAAGAACGGCGTCCAGCGCCAGACGTTCATTCCGGAACCGCGGCGTCCGCGCAGCGAGGTGCCGTAGATGCCCTTGCCCGGATCGTTCAGCAACGCAACGTCCTTGACGTACTCGTCGAGCGTCGTGGGCGGCTTGATGCCTTTCGCCGCGAAGATGTCCTTGCGGTACATCATCACGTCGCCGCCGCCCTCGAAGGGCGCGAAGAAGGGCTTGCCGCCGAAGGTGGCGACGGCGCGCCGTCCGGCCAGGAAGTCGCCCCAGTCCCAGTCCTTGGGCATCACCTGCTGGTCGAGCGGGATGATCCACCCGTTGGTCGCGAACTCGGCGACGTTGGCCTCGTCGACCACGTAGACCTGATAGGCGCCGCTCCCCTGCGACGCGTCCAGGCGCGATTTCGAGCGGCGGTCGTTCTCGCCGTAGTTCTGAAAACTCACGGTGGTCTGCCACTGCTTCTCGAACTCGCCGCGCGTGGCGTTCATGTAGTTCGTCGAAGGAAGCGGCTCCGCCAGCACGTGTATGGCCGCAACCTTGCCGACGCATGCGGTGTCATCGGCACGAGCGATCGCCGCGAACGCGATGCACGCGGCGCCCGCGCCGACGAGCGCAGCGGAAAGCCTGTTGCTTGCTGTCTTCATGACGCCCTCCTGGCCTACCTTGCACTCAGCCGACCGCGAGCCCCGCCCGCGTCGCGGCCTCGACCTCGATCAGAGATCCGTTCCTCACGTCGTAGACGTAGCCGTAGATCGGGATGGTGCCCGGCACGAGCGGATGCGACCGTATGCGCGCCACGTCCTCGGTCACGCTCGCCTCGAGATCGCCGATCGTGTGCCACTTGACGAAGCGGCCATGTACGCTGCCGGGTCCCGCCCCGTGATCGTGCCAGCCGCGCGCATCGAGGGTCGCGGGCTCCAGACTCTGCTCGAGCAGTCCGCCGATCACGTCGTCGGTGAACAGCTGCATGCCGCAGTCGGTGTGGTGGATGACGAACCACTCCCTGGTTCCGAGCAGCTTGTAGCTGATCACCAGCGAGCGGACGGCGTCGTCGGTGGCGCGACCGCCGGCGTTGCGGATCACGTGCGCGTCGCCTTCCGCGAGACCGGCATAACGCGCCGGATCCAGCCGTGCATCCATGCAGGTCAGGATCGCGAACTGCCTCGCCGGCGGCAGCGCGAGACGCGCCTTCTCGCCGAAGCCCGCCACGTATTTCTGGTTGGCCGCCAGGACCTCATCGAGAATCTTGCTCACGAGACGGCGTTCTCCTTCCCGAACCCGACCATGCCCCTGTCCGATGCCGCGATTGCACGGGTAGGGACCTCGATGCGGCGGCTCAGTCACGTTTCAACGACAATAGATGGGCGTCTTCGGATAGCACAAGAGAGGCCAGTGATATGTACCGGATCAGGTGGCTTTATCCCTTGGCATTCAGCGCATTCCAGCATCCGCGCCGGCGAAGCGCTACGGAGGAGCGAGATGCAGCTGCGGCGGCTGATCGGCGCCGAGCTGCGCGTAGCGGCGCCGCAGGGGCTCGCTGAACGCGGGGTTCGCCGCGAGATCGCCTGGGAAGATCGCCCTGATCGCCAGCAGTGCGTCGACACAGGCATGATCGTCCGATGCGCCGGCCAGGGCTTCGGCAGTGACCGCGGCCAGCGGGTCCTGCACCGCGAAACGGCGCCCGGAACGGGTGCGGCCGGATTGCCAGCGCATCCAGGCGGCCACCGCGAGGATCAGCGTCTCGACCGGCAGCCGGCGTGCCAGCCGGTCGCGGATCGGCGCCAGCAGGCGCTGCGGCAGCTTCAGCGAGCCGTCGGCCGCGATCTGTCGCGTCCGGTGCTGCAGCGCAGCGCTGGCGAAGCGGCGCATGAGCGCGGCACGGTAGGCTGCGAGATCGAGCCCGGGCGGCGGATGCAGTGTGGCGGCGTTCTCGTCCCACAGCGCCTCTACGAAGCGGCGTCCTGCGTCGAGTGCCACCACCTCGTGCACGAACTCGATGTCGTGCAGGCCGCCGAGATAGGCGATGGCCGAGTGCGCGCCGTTGAGCAGGCGCAGCTTGGCTTCCTCCCATGGCCCGACGCGTTCCACCAGCTCGACGCCGGCGACGGCGGCAAGGTCCGGGCGCGGGCCGCAGAACCGATCCTCGATCACCCACTGCAGAAACGGCTCGGTCTTCACCGTGCCGCGATCCTCGACACCGATGCGGCTGGCCAGGAGGGTCACGTCATCATCGGTGGTGGCCGGCACGATCCGGTCGACCATGCTCTGCGGGAAGGCCGCCCGCGCCTCGATCCATTCGGCGAGTGCCGGGTCGTGCGCGCGGGCGATCTCCAGGACCGCGTCGCGCAGGCGCTGGCCGTTGTTCGGCAGGTTGTCGCAGGACAGGGCGGTGAAGGGCGGCAGGCCGTTCGCGCGGCGCCGCGCCAAGCCCGCGCAGACGAAACCGGGAGTGCTGCGCGGCATCTCCAGGCGTTGCAAGTCGTGCCGGATGTCCGGATCCGCGCGGTCGAGCGCGCCGCTCGACGGGTCGAGCTTGTAGCCCTTCTCCGTGACCGTGAGGGTGACGATGTGGACATCGGGCGATGCCAGCGCCGCAACCACCGCCGCCGGATGCTCCGGCGCCACCAGCAGGTCGCGTATCGCCCCGATCACCCGCAGCCGCTCGCCGCCGCCGTCTCGTTCCTGCAGCGTATAGAGACCGTCCTGCGGGGCCAGCCGGTCGCGCATGTCCGGCGAGCGCAGAGAGACCCCGACGATGCCCCAGCGCAGGTCGCCGGCATGCAATGCCGCCTCGAACACCGCGGCCTGGTGCGCGCGGTGAAAGGCGCCGATACCGAGATGCACCACCCCGGTGCGGGCATTCTCCCGGTGGTAGCTGGGGCGGCTCACCTCGGCGGGCAGCCGGGCGAGGCTCTGGTTCGACAGCCGGAGCACGGTTCGCAGGTTTCCTTCGCGTGAGCGGACCGGCAGTCGGCCGCCCGCTGCCCCGCGGCACACCGTGCCGCGAAGCAATGGCGGACGAGGCCGCGGCCTGTTTATCTACGACCCGGCCCGGCCGCAGGACGCATGAAGATCGCGACCTTCAACATCAACAATGTCAACCGGCGGCTGCCCAACCTGCTGGCCTGGCTGGCGGTCGCCGAGCCGGACGTGGTCTCTCTGCAGGAGCTGAAGACGACGGATGCCCGGTTTCCGGCAGGCGCCCTCGCGGCGGCGGGCTACGGCGCGGTCTGGCAGGGGCAGCCGACCTGGAACGGGGTCGCGATCCTGGCGCGCCATGGCGAGCCGGTGATCACCCGGCGGCGGCTACCGGGTGGCTCGGACGACGACCAGGCACGCTACATCGAGGCCGCCGTGAGCGGCATCCTGGTGGCCTCGCTCTACGTGCCGAACGGCAATCCGCAGCCCGGGCCGAGGTTCGACTACAAGCTGCGCTGGTTCGACCGGCTGCTCGCCCGCGCGGCGGAGCTGATCGAGGCCGAGGTGCCGGTGGTGCTGGCGGGCGACTACAACGTCGTCCCGACCGACGCCGACATCTACCCGACCCGCTCCTGGGCACGGGACGCGCTGCTGCAGCCGCGCAGCCGGCAGGCGTTCCGCCGACTGCTGGATCAGGGCTGGACCGATGCCCTGCGCACGCTGCACCCGCAGGAGGCGCTCTACACCTTCTGGGACTACAAGCGCGACCGCTGGGCGCGCGATGCCGGGCTTCGGCTGGACCATCTGCTGCTCAGTCCAGCCCTTGCGCCCAGGCTCAGGACCGCGGGGGTCGATCGCGCCGTGCGCGGCAGGGAGGGAGCCAGCGATCACGCGCCGGCCTGGATAACCCTGCGCCGGACCGGCTCCCCTCGAAGCGGCTGACCGCCCGCTACGAGCAGCCGCCGGCGACCAGTTCGCTCACGCGGATGCTCAAGGTCTTCAGGGGAAAGGGCTTGGCCATGACGTGCATTCCCGGCTCGAGCTGCCCGCTGTTGAGCAGGCCATCTTCCGCATAACCGGTGATGAACAGGATCTTGAGGCTCGGCCTCAGGGCACGTGCCGCCTTGGCTACCTGAAGGCCGTTCATGCCTCCGGGCAGGCCCACATCCGTGATCAACAGGTCGACCGATACTTCGGATTGCAGCACGCGCAACCCGGCCGCTCCGTCGGCGACTTCGACGCCGTTATAGCCAAGCTCCCCGAGCGCGTCGTTAACCAACATGCGCACCGTCGGCTCGTCTTCCACCAACAGCACCGTCTCACCCCGGCCGGTGCGGCGCAGCTCGGCCGGTTCCGACGGTTCATCGGCCGCCTCGCTGCTGCCGCGATGGCGGGGCAGGTAGAGGCAAACCGAGGCGCCCTGACCAGGTTCAGAGCAGATATGCGCCTGACCACCGGACTGGCGCACGAAGCCATAGATCATCGACAGGCCCAGGCCGGTCCCCTGGCCGAGCGCCTTCGTCGTGTAGAACGGGTCGAAGGCCCGCCGGACGACCTCCGGCGTCATGCCGGCACCGGTGTCACTGACGCAGAGCGTGACATACGCCCCGACCGGCAGCTCCCGGTCGCGGGCATGGCGGGAATCGAGCCATTCGTTGCGGGTCTCGATGACGAGCCGCCCGCCATCGGGCATGGCATCGCGGGCGTTGATGCAGAGGTTGAGCAGAGCATTCTCGAGCTGGTTCGGATCGACGATCGTGTTCCACAGCTTGCCGGCGGTGACGACCTCGACCGTGATCGCGGGACCGACGGTACGCCGGATTATCTCCAGCATGCTCGCGATGAGCCGGTTCAGCTCGGTCGACTTCGGGGCCAGGGTCTGCCGACGCGAAAACGCGAGCAGACGGTGGGTGAGGATCGCGGCACGTTTGGCGGCGCCGTGTGCGGCGTTGACGTAGCGCTCGATGTCGTTCGAACAGCCCTGCGCGAGCCGGATCTGAAGCATCTCCAGGCTGCCCGAGATGCCGGTCAGCAGATTGTTGAAATCGTGCGCCAGCCCACCCGTGAGCTGACCGATCGCCTCCATCTTGTGTGCCTGCCGAAGCGTGTCCTCAAGACGCTCGCGCTCCAGAGCCTCGGCCCGCAGCTTGTCGTTCGCCTCGGCCAGTTGTTCGATGCGTTCCGCCAGGTTCTCGCGATCACGCGTGATGTCCATCTGGCTTGCGAAGAAGTATGCCACTGCGCCGCCGGCGTCGCGCACGGGTGCCACGAGCAACCTGTTCCAGAACTGCCTTCCATCCTTGGCATAGTTCCGGATCTCGATCTCGATCGCTTCTTCCGCGCGGATCGCCGCGCGGAGACGATCGACACTCTCCGGATCGGTTTCAGGCCCCTGCAGGAACCGGCAATTGCGGCCCATGATCTCGTCGCGGGCGAAGCCGGTGAGCCGGCAGAATGCATCGTTCACGAACACGATGGGGTTGTCGTGCTTGCGGGGGTTCGTGATGATGATCGGCATGCGCGTCGCGCGCACCGCGGCGGCGAAGGGATCGGTTCTGTCGTCGAGACGGGCCAGCTCGGCTGTGATACGTGCTCTGTCGCGCCAGGCATCGTCCTTGCTCACAGAAGGGGATCCTTCGCTTTGGCCGATCCGTCGGCAAGTCCGCAGCACGCCTCAATCAGCGACGGGCAGCTGCAGAAAGCTGAGCCGGATCATCCACCAGGGAGTTTTTGCATGAGTCATCCGGACGGGGAACGTTCGCTCTGGCGCGTTCGCATCCAGCATGCGGCGTCAGGTGCGACGTGCGCACTCACGGTCGGGGAAACATCGGCCGCGGATGTGGAGCGCGGATACAGTCGTCGGATCGTTCGACACCAAGATCTGCAACGGGTGTAACCTCTTGACGGCTTTGTTCTTGAAGCGTGACCTCCTCCCGATTGTGTTAAGAAAATCGATCGGGTGCAACCGAAAACGATGTTGCATCGTAACGTTTAGGACGTCGCCGATCAGGGCGGAGCCGGCTGCCGCCCGGCGGGGAGCCGCGCCCGGACACCCGCCAGCAGCTTTTCGACGCGGTCTCCCGACTGGAGCCGCCGGCACGACCGCGCGTGTGTCCGAATGGCGTCGTCGTGGCTCGCTGCGCCGTCGTCTTTCACACAGCCGCTTCTCGATCGGCTTCGTCGCTAACCGGCCGCGAACCAGTTCCCGTGGAAACCGGGCGGTATCCTGTGCGGCAGCCGGACCGTGGCCAGCGGCGGCGCTTCGAAGCGGTGTGCGTCGAGGATGGTGAAGTCGGTGGTGTCGGCGGCACGATCGATGACGAACCCGACCAGCCAGCCTTCGTCCTCACCGGCACCGGCGGTCTCCGGCACGAACACGAACTCGCCCGGCACGCGATCGTCACCGAATTCGTGCACGCGGCGGTCGCCGGTTTCGAGATCGTGCTTGAACAGCGTTGTGGCGCCGAACAGCTGAGGGTTGCCGTCGGGCGGGACCGACACCGTGTAGGCGTAGCGGTATGGCTGGCCGAAGCGGCGCTCGTCGATGCGCGGGAACTCCTGCGGCGTCCGGTCAATCAGGCGTCGCTCGATGCGCCGCGTCGGCGGATCGATCGTCCAGCGCTCGAAGCGGCCGAGGGCGTCGAGGCCTGCGCCGTCGGAGTCGAACATCCTCGGATAGGCGACGACGTCGAGGATCACCCGGCCGTCAGCGTCGTCGAAGGCGTTCGCCACGTGGAAGACGAAGCACGGGTCGAGGTCGCACCAGATGATGTCGAGGTCCTGGCCATGCCGCGGCAGCAGGCCGACGCGAGCCTGGTGCGCCGGGTTCCAGCGGAACGGAAACGCGTGACCAGCGAGTACGGCGCGCATGGAGAAGGTGACCGGCAGATCGAGGATGATGGCGAACCGTGCGGTGAACGCCGCATCGTGGATGCACGGACCGTGCCGGACGGCGATCGGCACGTCGCGGACCACCTGGCCTTCGTCCGACACAACGACGTGACGGACCGCATTCCAGATGTTGCCGTCATAGGCGATCGCGTGGTGCTCGCCGGTGCGCGCATCGCGGTGCGGGTGGCCGCTGAACGAGCCGGCGAGCGTTCCGTCGAACGGGTTGTATCGCTGCTCCTCGAGGATTTCGGAGAGCTCGACGGGAAAGCTCCCGGCTTCGACCACGGCAAAAGCACGGCCGCCGATCTCGACCACGTTGGTGTTCACGGTGTCGTTGCGCCCCCGCCGTGGGCCGGGCGCGGCCGCCTTGCCGAGGGCGGCCGACGCGATGCGCGAGCGGATCCAGCGGTTGCGATACCAGAGCACCCGGCCGTTCTGGATGGCGAGGCCATGGACCATGCCGTCGCCGAGGAACCAGTGCTGGCCCGCGACCTCGGCGCCGACCAGGTTCGCGCCCATCTTCAGATACCGGCCGTCAAGGGCAGGCGGGATCGATCCCGTCACCGCCAGGTCGTGAAGCGTCCGCTCCGCCTTCATCGGCTCGTGGATACCGACCAGGAAAGGGGTGGCGGTCCTGGAGAGACGCCTGCGGTTGAAGGCCGCGACCCGCTCGACCCCGCCTTCGATCGCAGCCCGGACGGCGGCTTGGACGGGGTTCGGCATGGTTCGCGGCCTCCGGCGACGCTGTGGTCATACGCGGGTCCGCGTGCGCCTGGACACCCACGGCACTCCTGAAGCCTATTGAACCACGCTGAGCCACGGGTGGAACAGCACGGTTCCGCACCCGCCGGACCACGGCGAGGCTGCAGCGGGAGAGCGGCAGCCGGCCGAACCTCACGCTGCCCGACCAT
>CAXTNV010000035.1:18031-28727 GCA_964245755.1 uncultured Acetobacteraceae bacterium
GGCGAGGCTGCAGCGGGAGAGCGGCAGCCGGCCGAACCTCACGCTGCCCGACCATGGTCTGGAAACATCAATGTGACATTGCCAGCCGGATCTAAGCCGCGAAGGCGACGTTGCACCGTCCTCAATGGAGTGCAGCATGACAGATTCAAATACGGCCACGGAAGTCTACGTGATCGGGCTCCGCAACCAGCACGCGGTCGAGACGCAGGCGATCGGGACCGTCAAGAACCAACTCAGCCGGATGACGCCCTACCCCCAGTTGCACGCGAAGATGCAGCAGGAAATGGAGCAGTCGACCACTCAGGCGGCGCGACTGGACGACCTGCTCGCCCGGCACGACACAAAGGCTTCGATCGCCAAGGAAGCGGTGGCCGGTACGGTCGCCACGGTGTCGGGCTTCACGCATGTCACGGCGTCCGACGAGGTGCTGAAGAACGTCCTCGCGGCCATCGGCTTCAAGGGCTACGAGATCGCCTCGTACAAGGTGCTCCTGACTCTTGCCGAGGCAGCCGGCGCTACCGGAGATGCCGCGGTGCTGCAGCAGTCGATGAGGGAGGAGCAGGAGATGGGCGACTGGCTCGGCACCCACCTGCCCGACTTCGTGCACGCGTTCCTCAGGGAGCGCGCCACGGCCTGACGTCGCGCGAGCCTGTGCTGGCGCGGTGATTGCCGGCCCGGGTTCGCAGCGCGCGAGCGAACGTCCCACTTCGCCCGCTCGCCATCGCCATAGTTCCGATCAGCAACATCCTCGATCCGTGCCGGCGCTCATCTCAAGGGAGTGTTGCCGCCTACGAGATCGCGGTCCTCAGCCGCATGCCGGCCGGAGCAACTCGGAGAAACCGAGCCAGTGCAGAAACTGCGCCCTGATCCTGTCGATCACTGGAAAGCTGACGCCTGCGCCGTCGTCGGCGGGATCGATCACGGTGCGGAAAGGCCTCCGACCCCGGGGACGCTGCACGATCTCCACAACCGCCCGCCCGATTTCGGTCGGGTCGGCCTCTGACGGATTGGTCCCGGCGAGTGCCTGCTGCATTCGATCGGCAAAGCCCGCCGGCCATGCAGCCTCGTATGCACCGGCGCACGCCTGGTCGTCGGGATGACCGGCATGGGCGAAGTGGTTCGTGCCCTTGGTGTAGGCGCCGGGCACAACGATAGCGGTCTCGATGCCGAGCGGCGCCAGCTCGCGAGCGTAGCAAACGGCTAGTTGATCCATGGCGGCCTTGGCGGCGAAATACGGTCCCAGCAGCGGCGGGATGCCGCCCGCGACGCTGCTGGAGGAGATCCAGACCAGGAGCCCGCGGCCCGCCGCCCGCATGTGGGGCAGCACCGCGCGGTTCATCCGCTGCGTGCTCAGCACGTTGATGTCGTATGCGTCCGCGAACTCCTGCGGAGTGAACGCCTCTGCCGGCCCCCAGACCATGTGGCCGGCATTGTGCACCAGGACGTCGATGCCGCCATGTTCGCGCACGACCTCGGTCACGGCGGCATCGATCGAAGCCTGGTCCTGCACGTCCAGCTCTACCGTGCGCAGGTCGACACCCTTGCGCCTCGCGTCACTCGCGAGCTCGGCAACCGTCTCCGCGTTCCTGCCCTGCGTCTCCCGCATCGAGGCATAGGCGATCAACCCTGCGGACGCGAGATCCTCGGCGATCATCCGGCCGAAGCCGCTGGAAGCGCCCGTGACCAGGGCAACCTGTGGCATCGCGCTGCTCCCTAGATGATGCCGCCGTTGGCACGCAGAACCTGTCCGTTGACCCAGCCGCCGTCCGGACCGACCAGGAACGAGACCACGCGCGCGATGTCCGCGGGCTCGCCCAGACGTGCGAGAGGCGTGCGGCCGACGATCGGCTTGATCTCATCATCGCTCTTGCCCTTGAGGAACAGCTCGGTCGCGACCGGCCCGGGGGCGACCACGTTGACCGTGATCCGGCGGGCGCCGAGCTCCTTGGACAGGATGTGGCTCATCGCCTCTATCCCGGCCTTGGTTGCGGCGTAGGCGGCGTAGGTTGGCTGGAACAGGCCGACCACGCTGGACGAGAAGCTGACGATCCGTCCGCCCTCGCGCAGGCGCCTCGCGGCCTCGCGCATGCCGTTGAAGGCTCCCTTCAGGTTCACCGACACGGTCTGGTCGAACAGCTCGTCCGTGGTCTCCGCCACCGTGGCGAGCTTCATGATCCCGGCATTGTTGATCAGCGCATCGACGCCGCCGAAGGCTTGCTCGGCTTGCTCGAACATCGCCGCGACCTGGACCGGGTCAGCGATATCCGCCTTCACGGCGATGGCGGAACCACCCGCTCCCTCGAGCTTGCGCACCAGTTCCTCGGCGGGGGCGGCGTTGCGGGAATAGTTCACGACCACGGCGAAGCCGTCCGCCGCCAGCCGCTCGACCACGGCGGCGCCTATACCTTGGGAGGATCCGGTGACGATTGCGGCGCGTGCGGGTTTCGGCATGTCAGTGCTCCCTGATAGGTTGAACGGGAGGGTCGCGCAGGTGGCCTCAGCCCGCGCTGCCCTGCTGCTGGTTCCTCATCGCCGCCAGCGCCTTGAGGTCGAACACCGCATCCGCCCGGCCGAAGCCGCCATCGACGACCTCGTCGACCAGGACCATCGTGTAGGGTCGCACGCCTTCTCCGAAATAGGAGGCGAACAGGTCGGTGGTACGATGGATGATCTCGGCCTTCTGCTCGGCGGTGATCATGCCCTCGGGGATCTTGAAGTTGGCGTAAGGCATCGTGCGTCTCCGTTCGGTTGCTTCGTTACGACCGGTTCGATGTCTCGGGTGCAGCCACCTGCTCCCGCCAGCCTGCCCAGTCCTCCAGATGCCAGGTATGGACGATGCGACCGGCCTCCAGGTGGTGGAACTCGTGCATGGCGATGGCGAAGGCGCGCCCCGTAGCCGGCACGCCCATCCAGTCGCCGGTATGGCGCCCGCTCAGCGTGAGGCGGACCGCCGCACGCCCGCCGGAGCCGACGATGTCCTCCAGCTTGATGCGAAGATCGGAAAAGGCGGCGCGAAATGCCGGCAGCATCAGTTTCATGCCGGCGCGGCCGGGCTGCTGTCCCAGAGCCATGGGCGTGTCCATCCACTTCTCCGCCAGCGCGCCGTCCAGGAGGTCGGGATCCCCGACGTGGAAGGCCTCATACAAAATATGGATCGCCTGCAAGTCAATGTCGGCCAGGCCGGACGGGTTCTGGGTCATGGGAGCGGTTCCGCATCGGTCATCATATGCAGCAAACCCGTCGCAAGGGCAGCGTTTGCATCGATTTATAGTATGCGCGAACATCCACACCATGGATTTACACGGCATCGACCTGAACCTGCTCGTGGCGTTCGACGCGCTGATCGCAGAGCGGAGCGTGACCAAGGCTGGCAAGCGCATCGGCCGGACGCAGCCGGCGATGAGCGCGGCCCTGGCGCGCCTGCGGGTCCTGCTCGGCGACCCGCTCTTCGTGCGCGGCAAGGATGAGCTGCAACCGACCCCGCGGGCCGTCGAGCTTGCCGAACCGCTCGGCCGGGCGCTGGCGGAAATCGGCCGAACCCTTGGTCACGTGCAGAGCTTCCAGCCGCGGGACGCGCAGCTCACGTTCAACATCGCGATGCAGGAGCACGCCTCGCATAAGCTGCTCGAGAGGCTCATCGGCCATCTCCGGCAGAGGGCGCCCGCGGCCAAGCTGAACGTGCGCGCGTTCACGGCGAGGGACGAAGCGATCACGCTGCTCGACACCGGCGCGACGGACGTGGCGGTCGGCGTGCCCCCGCGCAGCGCACCTGGCCGGATCTTCACCGAGCGCCTGTTCCAGGAGCGGTTCGTGTGCGTGCTGCGCAAGGGCCACCCGAGGTCCGGAGCACCCATGAGCCTGAAGAGCTTCCTGACGCTCGACCACCTGCTCGTGTCCCCGGAAGGGGATCGCTTCGGTCACGTGGACACGCTGCTGTCGCAGCGTGGTCTGAAGCGTTCGCTGGTGCTGACGCTGTCGCAGATGTATTTTGCCCCATCGCTCGTCGCCAAGTCGGACCTAATCGCCACCCTGATGCTCGGCGTCGTCGAGGCATCCGGCTGGGCCGACCAGCTGACGATCGTGCAACCGCCGATCGAGCTGGAACCTTGCTGCTACGTGATGAGCTGGCACCGTCGCAACGACGAGCATCCGGCACAGCGCTGGCTGCGCGCCTGCATCCGCACCGTCAATCCCGCTGCCGATCCGGACGGGCAGGCCGCGGCCTGAGGAACGGCGTTCGCCGTGGCACCTCAAGCCGGCGAGCGCCCATCCTGCGCCCGCAACGCCTTAGGAGGCAGTGATTTTGGGCGCGAAGCATAGGGTCGAGAGCCGAGGCGACCGGATTCGAGCGCAAGCAACGGAGTGTCGATGATGTGCGACTTGGCCATTCTCGCGTCGGTGATGGGGATTGGAACGGATCCATGAGTGCACGCGCAATCAGCACGGTGAAGCAGGGCCGGGGAACGGAGCAGGATCCGCGCTGGCAGCGGGTCCTGCTGCGCGACAGGGTCGCGGACGGCCTGTTCTGGTACTCGGTCGCAACAACCGGCGTGTTCTGCCGCCCCTCCTGCCCCTCGCGTGCGGCAGGCCCGGGCAACGTCCGCTTCCACGACAGCATCGACGCCGCGAAGGCGGCGGGCTTCCGGCCCTGCCGGCGCTGCAACCCGGACGGCCTGTCGGCGGAGGCCGCCAATGCCGCCCTGGTCGCCAGGACGTGCCGCCTGATCGACGAGGCGGAAGCCGCCCCTACCCTGGCGCAGATGGCCGCGGCCGTCGAGTTGAGCCCGGCCTACTTCCATCGCGTGTTCAGGGCCGTGACCGGCCTCACGCCGAAGCGTTACGCGACCGCGCGTCAGGCGTCGCGCATGCGCGCAGAACTGCAGCGCAGCGAGACGGTGACCGAGGCGATCTACGACGCCGGCTTCAGCTCCAGTGGAAGATTCTATGCGCGGGCGCCCGCCATGCTCGGCATGACGCCCGGCCACTACCGGAAGGGCGGCGTCACCGAGCAGCTGCGCTTCGCGGTCGGGCAGTGCTCGCTCGGTGCGATCCTGGTCGCCTCGAGCGCCAGAGGCATCGCCGCCATCCTGATCGCCGACGATCCGGACCAACTGGTGCGCGACCTGCAGGACCGCTTCCCGCGGGCGCACCTGGTCGGCGGCGACGCCGCCTTCGAAGCGCTGGTCGCGCAAGTCGTCGGCTTCGTGGAGGCGCCGCTCATCGGTCTCGACCTGCCCCTCGACATCCGCGGCACCGCGTTCCAGCAGCGGGTCTGGCAGGCGCTTCAGGCTATCCCGGCCGGCAGCGCGGCGACCTATGCCGAGATCGCCGCGCGCCTCGGCATGCCGCAGGCGGTGCGCGCCGTGGCCGGGGCCTGTGCAGCCAACGCGCTCGCGGTCGCCATCCCCTGCCACCGGGTGGTGCGGCAAGACGGAGCCCTGTCCGGATATCGCTGGGGCGTGGAACGCAAGAGGGTGCTGATCGAGCGCGAGGGGTCGGCTGCCTGACAGGCTCGAACGACGAGCCTCGCACAGGTGACGCCGGCAGTCTGCATCTCCGGCCTGCTCAGCGGCCGGGGGGGTGCGCGCCTCGAGGTCGCGCCCCGCGCAGGGCTTGATCGACGAGCCGGTCGCCGTAGGCGGCGGTCAGCGCGGTCGAGCGCAGAAGCAGATGGTAGTAGATCGGACCGAACACCGCGTCGATGAACAGATCCGCATCGAGGTCGGCCCGGAACTCGCCATCCGCCTTGCCCCGTTCCACTTCGGCCGCGGTCGCGGCACGCCGATGGCTGATGTGGCGGTCGTACAGCTCGCGCAGCAGATCGTCGTCGGCTTGGCCCTCCGCGATCAGGTCCGCCATGACCTTGCCGAACATGCCGCCGAACTGCTCGATAAGCCGCTGCACCCTCCGCCGGATCAGTGACTCGGCCGAGCCCGTCGCGACGATGTCCCGATCCGACACCAGCCGTTCGCCGAACATGGCGAGCACCAGCGCGGTCTTGGTCGGCCACCACCTGTAGATCGTCGGCTTCCCCACCCCGGCCCGCTTGGCGACTGCATCGATGGTCAGGTCGCGAAGCGGGCGCTCCTCCAGCAATGCGTAGACGGCGTCCATCACCGTCGCGTGCGAGGTCGCGCTCTCGCTGCGCGGACGTCCCGGGCGCGCGCGCATCGGCGATGCCTTGATCATGACGCTCCTTCGACCCGAGCCGGCAAGGCAGTTGACAGCAGCCAATTAAGCTTACTATGAGTAACGTTAATAGCCCATGCGGCAGAGTTGAACTGGAACGCGCCATGCCATCGCTAGCTGAACCTCATACCGCCGAACCGGCAGAGTGGCTGCATCTCCACGCGATCACGTCCGAGGATCGGAGCGCGATGGCCGAGTTGCGCACGCTGGTTGCTCCGAACAAGGGCAAGCTGCAGGGCCCGGCAGCAAGAGCGCCGTTCGATGCCATCGCGGGGCGGGTCGCCGCGCCCGCTGGCGTGAGCTTCCGGCCCGGCACCGTCGGCGGCGTCTCCGGATACTGGTGCACGCCGGAGGCGGTCACTCCCGGAGCGGTGCTTCTGCACCTGCACGGCGGCTGGTTCACCTGGGGATCGGCGCACGCGTTTCGACATCTCGTCGGACAGATCGCCAAGCGGGTCGGCGTCGAAGCGTTCGTTCCCGACTACCGGCTGGCTCCCGAGCACCCGTTCCCGGCCGGTCGCGATGATGCGCGGGCCTGCTACCTGGCGCTCGCGGAAGCTGGCACGCGACGTGTCGCAGTGACCGGCGATTCCGCGGGCGGCTGCCTGGCGCTGCTCCTGGCAGCCTCGGTGCAGCCGGCTCCGGTGGCCGTGGCGACCCTGTCGCCGGTCACGGACCTGGCGCTCGCCGGAGCGAGCTGGGACAGTCGCGCCGAAGCCGATCCCTACTTCACGCGTTCCCAGGCGGAGGGCCTGATCCGCGGCTACATCGGCAGCCTTGATCCGGCAGATCCGGTCGCATCGCCGCTGTTTGGCGATCTGACCGGTCTGCCGCCGATACGCATCCATGTCGGCGAAGACGAGGTCCTGCTCGACGACGCGCGTCGCTACGCGGAGCGCGCCGCCGCTGCGGGCGCCGACGTCGCGGTCGACGTGTGGGAAGGGATGGCACACGGCTTCGCGTCCGCTGTCGGCCGTCTCATCGCCGCCGAGCAGGCGCTGGACGCCATCGGAGGTTTCCTCAGGGGGCATCTCGCCCGCAGCTGATGCGATACGTGCGACCGACCTCGCGCCGTTCTAGGAATGCCGGATCTCGGACGAGCCGGCGAGGCTGGAGCGCAGCGCCTCGATGGTGCGGGTTACCTCGTCCTCGGTGCCGACGCTGATCCGCACCCACTCGTCCAGAGGCGGAAAAGCACGGCCTACGAGAATCCCGTGTTGCCCCAGCCGCTGCCGCAGCGGCGCGGCGGGGGTCGGACTGCGGAAGAACACGAAGTTCGCACGAGACTCGCTGTGATCGAGCCCGAGCTCCTCGAGCGCTGCCGTGAGGCGAGCGCGCCCGGCGAGCGTGCGCTCCCGCACCTCGGCGATCCAGGCGCGATCCGCAACCGCCGCAGCGGCGGCGACCAGTGCCAGACGCCCCACGACGTGCGGGTCGCCGAGCCCCGAGTCGCGCAACGAGGCCGCGAGGCCGCGCGGCGCCAGGGTGTAGCCGATCGGCAATCCCGCCATGCCGTGGATCTTGTCCAGGGTGCGGAACACCGCGACGTTCGCCCCGGCGCGTGTCAGACGCACGGCACTCCGGGCCATGTCGTCGTACTCGAGATAGGCCTCGTCCACGATGACGAGCGTGCGCCGTGCGACGTCGGTGATGAAGGCGTCGAAGCCGGCCGCATCGTTCACCGTGCCGCTGGGGTTGTGCGGATTGACGAGATACAGCACGCGCGTGTCGCCCTGCACTGCGCGTGACAGCGCGGTCAGGTCGTTCGCCAGCGCCCTGTCCAGCGGCACGCCGACTCCCACCGCACCCAGCGGCCGCGCTGCGTCGACCAGTTCAGTGAAACCAGGCACGGAGTAGACGAAGCGGCCCCCCGATGGCGAACGGGCAGCGAGGTGCAGCCCGAGCGGTTCTAGGATCTCGCCCAGCACCACCTGTTCCTGCGGGACATCCTCCAGAGCGGCGATCTGCTCGGTGAGCCACGCGGCATCGGCCTGATCGCCGTAGCGGTTGACCCGGCCGATCTCGGCCAGCAGCGCGCGACGTACCGCGGGCGACGGGCCGAACGGGTTTTCGTTCAACGCAAGATGCGCAGCGTGTTCCGGGGTGCGGCCCGAGGCGCGACCCGCCGCCCCGGCCAGCGCGGCACCGCCGCCGACATGCAAGAGATCACGTCGTCCCAGCCCGGTCATGCCCGTGCTCCTGGATGCCCCGGATCGTGCCGGTGATGCGCCCCGTCTCGGACGCTAGAAATCAAAGGAAGCGGTGGCGTAGTAGAAGCCTCCGTCGATGCCGATCTGGCTCGAGTCGCTATCGTATTTCTCGGAGCCGTAATACCCGTTCTGCGCCGGGATGCGGGACGGATAGCTGTCGAACAGGTTGTTCGCGCCCAGTGCCAGACGAAGCGGCTTGATCGGGCGGAACCCGACCTCGAGGTTCGTCAACCAGCGCGGGCGGTCGTAGAAGCGGAAGAACGTCGTGGTCGAGTAGGCGTTCGCACCTTCGAAGTATTCGAGCTCGTCGATGGTCTGCCCGTAGCGCTGCTCGTGCAGCAGCAGGTCCCAGGCGCCGCGATGCCAGCGTCCGCCGGCGATGAGACGGTTCTTCGGCGTGCTGGTCGTCAGATAGGCGATGCTCTGGTCGGTGAGGTCGGACAGGCCGTTGGACAGGCTGTTCGCATGGGTGATGCGGGAGAAGTTCGCGTTCAGCGAGGCATCCCAGTCGACGATGCCGAACCGTCCGAACCGCGTCGTGTAGGCGGCGGTCACGTCGACCCCACGCGTGCGCGTGCTGGCGGCGTTGGCGAAGAACGAGGTCGAGATATCGTCCGGCGTCAGTGTCGACGAGGCGGCGATCCCCTGCAGGCGCAGGGCTTCGATCGCCGCGCCGCCGGCCACTCCCGGGCCGCTGACGATGCGGTCGCGTATGTCGATCTGGTAGGCATCGATGCCGACGCGCAGACGTCGCGCCGGCGTCAGCACCAGGCCTGCGGTGATGTTCGTCGACCGCTCGGGTTCCAGGGACGAGGCGCCGAGCAGGCGCGCGCCCTGCGAGTTCGCGGCCAGGGTGCCGCTCGCGCTGTCAGGGCCGACCGCCAGCGCGCTGTAGAATTCGTCGGCGAGGCTGGGGGCGCGCGTGCCGTTGCTGATGGTGCCGCGCACGGCGACGCGCGGCGAGATGTCGTAGCGGGTGGAGATCTTGCCGTCGTACGTGTCGCCGAAATCGGTGTAGTGCTCGTACCGGCCAGCGACGTCGACCTGCCAGGCCCGGGTGAGCCGGGTGGAAAGATCGACATACGCACTGTAGACGACGCGCGAATGCGGGCCGGCGTTGGACGGCAACAGGCCGGCCTGCGCCTGGGAGCCGCCGAGCAGGTAGGAGGCGGGGCTGCCCACTCCGGTTCCATAGGTCTCGAAGCGATGCTCCAGGCCGGCGGCGACGTTGAGCGGGAACCAGGAAGGGATGCGGAACTCGCGGCTCACGTCGAAGTCGTCGCTGAGCTGCGAGCTCGACAGGTTTTCAAGATGCACGGCGAGCGGCGTCGAGCCGGTCGCCTGATACAGGGCGATGTTGGCGGTGTTGCGCAGGTTGTCGTCCAGGTAGTCGCCTCCATAGGTCGAGCTGAGGTCCCATCGCCATCCGAGCAGATCGTCGCCCTTCACGCCGAGTGCCGCGGAATAGTCGTTCTCGAACGTCGTCTGGTGCGGCGTGAAGCCTCCCGGATAGAGCAGGGGAAGCGTGGTGGGCAGGCGGTAGACCTGGTTCACGTCGGTGAAGCGATAGGCATAGGTGTCGAAGCTGTAGAGCTCGATGCCGCCCGGCAGCGTGTAGCCGGCATTCGCACCGAACACGTAGCGCGTGGTCTCCGGATCGCCGAGGATCTTGGTGACCTCGGTGCCGGTGCGGTCGTCGTTTCCGTCCCGCACCGTATGGTCCTGGTGCCGGTAGTCGACACTCAGGTCGATGAAGCCGTCGCTCCCGAGCCTGGCGCTCTTCTCGCCGCCGGCCTGCGCCACGAAGCCGTCGCCGTGATAGGTCTGTCCGGCCTCGCCGCCGGCGATGCCGCCATGGTCGGTCGATTTGAGGATGATGTTGATGACGCCGGCGATCGCATCGGAGCCGTACTGGGCGGCCGCGCCGTCGCGCAGCACCTCGATATGATCGATCAGTGCCGGCGGGATCAGATCGACATCGACGGGCGTGCTCGAGTCCGCGAAGCCGTCGATATAGATGAACGAGGACGGGTGGCGGCGCTTGCCGTTGACCAGGACCAGGGTCTGGTCCGGGTTCAGGCCGCGCAGACTGAGGTAGTCCGTGGGGGCCCCGTCGAAGATGCCGACGGCCGGCCGTGTGACTGACGGCAGCAGCTGAGCCAGGGCGTCGACCACGTTGGTCTGACCGGTGCGGGCGAGATCGCGCGATGTCACGACGTCGATCGGTGCCAGGCTGTCGCTCGCCTTCTTGCTCGGCTCACGCGTCCCCGTGACGATGATGTCCTGGCTGCCCGCCG
>CAXTNV010000036.1:0-16487 GCA_964245755.1 uncultured Acetobacteraceae bacterium
GGGTGGCGGCGGCGCACGCGCACGGCGCGTTCGCGCGCCTGTTCTCGGCCCGCGCGCTGACCCTGACCGGCGGCCTGGGGGTGGGCTGCGTCGCGGACTACCTGTCGGGGCTGCTGATCGGCGAGGAGCTTCGCCTCGCCGACAAGGCGCTGTCGGACGGCGCGCGCATCGCCATCACCGGCGATGCCGCCCTGTGCGAGCGCTACGCGCGCGGCTTCGCCGCGATCGGCGCGCGGCCGCCCGAGCCGATCGCCGATACGGCGCTGGACGGTCTGCTGCGCATCGCGGCGAGGGCCGGCCTGATCCCGGGCTTGGCAAAAGGAGACGCCTGAGATGTCGAACGACCTGATGGGGCGGGCGCCGTTCACCGCCATCCTGCGCGGGCTGGCGCCTGAGCAGGCGCTCGCGGTCGGCGAGGCGCTGGTCGATGCCGGCATGACCATACTGGAGGTGCCGCTGAACTCGCCGCGGCCGCTGGACAGCATCCGCCTGCTGGCGCATCGCTTCGGCGGCAGCTGCCTGATCGGGGCCGGAACGGTGATGACGGTCCAGCAGGTGCGCGAGATCGGCGAGGTCGGTGGGCGCCTGATCGTCATGCCGCACGGCGACGCCGAGGTGATCGCCGCGGCCAAGCGGGCGGGCATGGTCTGCATGCCGGGCATCGCCACGCCCACGGAGGGTTTCGCGGCACTGCGCGCAGGGGCCGACGCGCTGAAGCTGTTCCCGGCCGAGATGGTCACCCCGGCGGTGCTGCGCGCGATGCGTGCCGTGTTCCCGCCGCCGACGCTGTTCCTTCCGGTCGGTGGCATCACCCCGGACAACCTGGCGGACTTCGTGCGGGCCGGGGCCAGCGGGTTCGGACTCGGCTCCGGCCTCTACGTGCCCGGTCGCGACGCAGCAGAGGTGGGACGCCGGGCGCGCGCCTATCTCGAGGCGTGGGACCGCGTCGCCGCTGCCGCCGGCTGAGCCAGGAGCACCGCGATGCCGCCAACCTCTTCGTCGTCAACTTTTGGGTCGTCAACCTCCGGGGCGTCAACTTCGGGGTTGCCGGGCGCTGCGGCGCCCGCGCGGCCGCTCGGCGTCGGCATCGTCGGCATGGGCCAGATCGCCCGCGTGCAGCACCTGCCGGCACTCGCCGCCGCCGCGGGCCTGAAGCTGGTCGCGGTGGCCAATCCGGTCGCGGTGGCGGTGCCCGACGGGGTGAGCCTGTACGGCTCGCTCGCCGACCTGCTCGCGGAAGCGCCGGGCGTCGACGCGGTCGCCATCTGCACGCCGCCGCAGGTGCGCTTCGGCCTGGCGCGGGCGGCGCTGGACGCGGGCAGGCACGTGCTGCTGGAGAAGCCGCCGACGGCTACGCCAGCCGAGATCGTCTCGCTCGCCGGCCACGCGGAGCGGCTCGGGCTGAGCCTGTTCACCGCCTGGCACTCGCTGTTCAGCGACGGCGTCGACCGCGCCCGCGAGATCCTGGCGGCGCGCGCCGCGGCGGCGATGCACATCGTCTGGAAGGAGGACGTGCGCAAGTTCCACCCGGGGGTCGACTGGTTCTGGCAGCCAGGGGGGATGGGCACCTTCGACGCCGGCATCAACGCCTTGTCGATCGCTGTCGGCGTGATGCCGGAGCCGCTGTTCGTGCGCGAGGCCACGCTGATGATCCCCGAGGCCGCGCACACTCCGGTCGCAGCCAGCCTGCGCTTCGCCACCCCCACCCGCAGCGACGGCTTCGGCGCCGAGCTTGACTGGAACCAGCGGGACGAGACCTGGAGCATCGGCTGGACGCTGGGCGACGGCGGCCGGCTCGAGCTGTCGCGCGGCGGTGCCGCCCTCGCCCTCGACGGCGAGACCGTCGTGTCCGGCAGCGACCGCGAATATGCGCGGCTCTACGCCCGCTTCCGCGAGCTGATCGCGACGGGCTGCTCGGAGGTCGAGATCCGGCCGCTGCAGCTGGTGGCGGACGCCTTCCTGCTGGGCCGGCACGTCGCGGTGGCGGCGGTGGCGTCGTGAGCGCGACGGTCACGCAGCCCGGCGAGCGGCTGCGCTGCGTGCAAGAGGCGCACGCGCTGCTCGGCGAGGCGCCGTTCTGGGACCAGACCGAGCAGGCGCTGTACTGGGTCGACATCTACGGCCGCCGCATCCACCGCCTGCAGCCGCACAGCGGCGCCGCCGAGAGCTGGCTGATGCCGGATCGCGTCGCCTGCGCGGTGCCGCGCGCCCGGGGTGGCCTGCTGGTCGCGCTGTCGCGCAGCCTGGCGCTGTTCGATCCGGCGGACGGCAGCCTGAGCACCCTCTTCTCTCTCGACGCGGACGACGTCGGCACCCGCTTCAACGACTCGCGCACCGACGCCGCCGGCCGGCTGTGGATCGGCACCATGAACGAGACCGACGCAAGCCCCGGCGGCAGGCTGTTCCGCTTCGACGCGCGGCACGAGTGCCGGACCATGGAGAGCGGCATCCGGATCTGCAACGGCATCAACTTCAGCCCCGCCGACGACGTGTTCTACCTCGCGGATTCACCCGAGCGGGTGATCCGCGCCTACGACTTCGATCTCGCCGCCGGCAGCATCGCGGGCCGCCGCGACCTGGTGCGGATCGATGCCCCGGCGGTGCCGGACGGCAGTGCGGTGGACGCCGACGGCTGCATCTGGAACGCGCAGTGGCAGGGCAGCAGGGTGGTGCGCTACGCGCCGGACGGCCGTGAGCTGCAGGTGGTGGCGATGCCGGTCAGCCGGCCGACCTCGTGCGTGTTCGGCGGCCCGGACCTGTCCACCCTCTACATTACCAGCTCCTGCATGGAGCTGGACGCCGCAACGCTGCGGGCGGAGCCGCTGGCGGGGTCGCTGTTCGCCTTCGAGGCCGAAGTCGCCGGCAGGCCCTGCGCCCGCTTCGCGGGATAGCGACCGCACCACCTTCGCTTGGATGGCGCCTCAGCCTGCTCCGCCGGCGCCGAGGTAGGCGGCGACCGGCGCGGTCAGCCTGACGCCGCGCAGCTCGTCGGGCGCCATCAGCCGTGCGCCGACGATCTCCCGGTTGTCGAGCCGCAGCCTGGGCAGCCGGTCCAGCCGCAGCTCGAAGAAGTGCACCCGGTCGCGCCGTCCGTCCCAGTTGCCGTGCCGCACCTGCCGCGCCACCAGCGCCGTCGCCTCGAGGCCGATCTCCTCGGCGAGCTCGCGCCTCGCCGCGGCCTCCGGGGTTTCGCCATCACGCACCCCGCCACCCGGGAAGTTCCACTCGGTGCGATAGGAGGAGCGCAGCAGCAGCAATCTCGGGCCGACATGCACCGCCACCAGCGCGCCCTCGTGCAGCGGCCGCCGCAGCCGCCACCACAGGCGGGCGAGCGGGAACATCAGGCGGAACACCGTGCGCCAGAAAAGATCGATCACGACACGTCGCCCTCACCTGTCCGGCTCGGCGACCGCGAGCGGCAACGCGAGATCGTGACGGGGCGGGCAGGCCTGGACCGGCTGGCGGCGCCGCGACATGCCGCGGCTCGGCTGCGCGCGGCCCCACGGCTCGTCCCCGGAGGCGCCACTCCCGGCTCAGCCCCTCGGCGTCAGGATCGCGTCGAGCGAGGCCGGCGAGGCGCCGTCGCGCACCAGGTGCGGGTAGCGCAGTCCGCCGCGGTCGTCGACCTGCACCACGCGGTAGTGCTTTCCCGACATCAGCAGCAGCTGGATCGGCCTGCCGCTCCGCTTCGCCGCCGTGATCGCGTCCGCGAGGTCGTCGGCATCGCCGAAGCTGACCCCATCGATGCCGGATATGGTGTCGCCCTGGATGATCCCGGCCCTGAACGCCGGGCTGTCCCATGCCACCTCGCTGACCTTGGCCTCCTTCAGCGACAGGCCGATCGAGAAGCTGAAGTCACGCAGCTTCTCGCCGCGCTCGTAGGATTCGAACAGCGGCGACTTCTTCTCCGTCATCACCAGCCGGTAGCCGCCGCGTGCCAGGCCGTCGAGCGGCGCCGCGCCGCCGCGGCGGTCCAGGCGGGCGTGCAGGAAGCCGGCCCAGTCGTATGCGAGCACATGGTTCAGCGCGCGCACGACGTCGTCGAAACCGTAGGTGGAGACGACGAAGCTGCCGTCGTCGCTGCCGAACAGGCCGCGCGCGACGTCGTCGAGCGACCGGCTGCCGTGGCTGCGCGCCCGGATCAGCGTGTCGGCGTCGAGCCAGACCAGCAGACCCTCGAGGTAGTAGTCCTCGCCGCGCTGCCAATCCAACCAGGGCAGGCTGCGGCGGCGGACGAAGATCGGGCTCTCGGTGGTATCGGAGAGCGGCCGCCAGGAGCGTCCCGCCTCCGCCTGCATGAACGCGCCCTCGAAGGCGATCATGTCGAGCGCCTGATCCCGGGTCCACAGCCCCGAACGCGCGGCGAGCACCTGCCCCCAGTATTCGGTCATGCCCTCGTAGACCCAGAGCAGGCTGTCCCGCTCAGGGATCGTGTTGAAGTCGGGCGACCACAGGTCGGCGGGACGACGGAACTTGCCGTTCCAGGAGTGGGTGTACTCGTGTGCCAGCAGGTCGCGCCCGTCGATCGTCTTGTCCCACTTGCTGAAGTAGTCGCCGCCGGTCGCGTTCTCGCTGGAGCGATGATGCTCCAGGCCCTCGTCGGTGAGCTCGTCGCTGAGTGCGAGCAGGAAGTCGTAATGGTCGTAATGGTGCGAGCCGTAGAGCCGGTAGGCCTGCTGCACCAGGGAGCGGTGCGCCGCGAGTTGCGATGGGGTGATGTCGAGCTCGGCCGGCTTGTCCGCGACGATGTCCAGATGCACCGGGACCTTGCCGCCGGGATCGAGGTCGACGCGCTTGAAGTTGCGGCCGGCATAGAGCGGGCTGTCCATCAGCACGTCGAGCGGGACCGGCCGGAAACGCAGCGTTCCCGTTGCGACGTCATCGCCGGCACCGACCACCTCGAGCGCGGTCGCGTAGTGCCAGCCCTCGGGAAGGCGCAGCGAGGCCGCGACCGGGATGTCGCGCGCGAAGAACCCTGCCGGGTAGAGCAGCAGGGCGTTCCATTGCAGGTCCAGCATGGCCTCGGTCATCACGATGCGGCCCTGCGCTTCGGACACCGGCGAAAGGAACTGGAAGTCGAGCGCCACGCTGCCGGCGCCGGATGGCACCGGGAGGTGGAAGGCGTACGGGTCGACCGGATCGCGCCGCCAGTCGATCAGCTGGCCGCCCGCATGCGCGACCAGACCGCCGAGCAGCTCGATCGCACCGACCGGACCGTGCGCGCCCGGGATCCACTGCGCATAATGCACGATGAGGTCATGGCCGCCGACCGCCGGCACAGTTTCGTGGATGCTCATGATGTGGCGCGCGAGGTCGGTCGCGTCGATCGCGACCGTGATCGTGCCGGGATAGCGCACGTCGCGCGGAGACGGGATCGCCGGCGGCATCGGCGCCGGCATCGGCGGCGGTGGATCGGCGAGCGCGGAGGCGGCACCGGCAGTGGTCAGCAGCAGGGCGGCGAAGGCGGAACGCGGCAAACGGCTCTCCTGGGATAATCGGCGCGCGCGGGCGCAGGGGTGGCGAGGCAGCGCCCGCGGGGGCGGAAACGGATCGGCGCAGTGCTGCGCCGGCTAGCGGCCGATCTCGCGCAGGCGCTTGCCGCCCATCAGCCGCCGCTCGATCGCCTCCAGCGAGATGCCCTTGGTCTCCGGCACCAGCGCGAGGGTGATCACGATGAACAGCGCGTTCAGCGCGCCGTAGATCCAGAAGGTCTGGGCGTTGCCGAAGCTGTGCAGCATGGTCAGGAAGGTGAGCCCGACGACGAAGTTCGCCGCCCAGTTGGTGAAGGTCGAGCAGGCGATGCCGAAATCCCGCCCCATCAGCGGCTGCACCTCGGAGCAGAGCACCCAGATCAGCGGGCCTGCCGAGAAGGCGAAGCCGGTGATGAAGCAGAGCAGCACCGCGATCGCCAGCAGGCGCTGCGCCTCGCTGTCGATGCCGGCATAGATCAGCGTGCCCAGCACGCCCATGCCGAGCGTCATCACCGCGAAGCCCATGACCAGCATCGGACGGCGTCCCCAGCGATCGACCAGCCCGATGGCGATGAAGGTCGCGAGCACGTTGACCAGGCCCACGATCGCGGTGCCCCACATCTGCGCGTCGTTGCCGAAGCCGGCCAGCTTGAAGATGCGGGGGGCGTAGTACATCACGACGTTCATGCCGGTGAACTGCTGCATCACCTGCAGCAGCACGCCGAAGCCGACGGAACGGCGGAAGTTGGCGTTGCCCGAGAACAACGACCAGCCGTGCTGCTTCTGCCGCAGCTGCGCCTCGATCTCGGAGGCCTCGCGTCGCGCCTCGTCCGGGTCGTGGCGCAGCTCGGTCAGCACCCGCAGCGCCTCGCCGTCGCGGCCGTGCATCTTCAGCCAGCGCGGACTCTCCGGCAGCACGAACATCGCGCCCAGGAACAGCACGCCGGGGACCGCCACCAGCCCGAGCATCCAGCGCCAGGCGCCGCTGTACGCGAGCAGCGCGTCGGAGACGAAGGCGATCACGATGCCGACCGTGATCATCAGCTGATAGGTCGAGATCATGGAGCCGCGACGCCGCTCGTCCGCGACCTCGGAGATGTACAGCGGCGCGGTGAAGGTCGCCACGCCGATGGCGATGCCGAGCACGATCCGGCCGGCGAGCAGCGACGCGACCGACCAGGCGAACGCGCACAGCAGCGAGCTCGCGACGAACAGCGCCGCGCTGAGGATCAGAGAGCGCTTGCGCCCGAACGCCGCGGAAAGGTAGCCCGCGCAGATCGCGCCGGCTGCGGCGCCGAGCATCATGCTGCTGACGATCCACTCCTGCGTCGCGTCGTCGACGTGGAACTCGCGGCCGATGAAGCCGAGCGCGCCGGAGATGACGCCGATGTCGAGGCCGAACATCAGGCCGGCAAGGGCTGCGACACCGCCCGTGAGCAGGGTCTTGCCGCCGGAGGCGGGCCGGTCCGTGAAGACGGTGCTGTCCATCCTAGGCTCCCGATCGCCGTCCGGGCGGTTTGCTCCAGGGCCGGCTCGGCATGCACCCGCGTTGCTGGCCGGCACCTCGCGGGCCGGTGCGCGGCTGAGCTGTCGTAGGCAGGGCCCGGTTCGCTCCCGGAACGCCTCGATCATGACGTGGCACGTGTCGCAAAGTTTCGCCGCCGGCTTGCGTCGCCGGCTGCAACGGTCAGAAGTTTATGTTGGTGCGAAAGCCGAGCACGGCCGCGTCGGGCGTGTTGGTCGTTGCACCCGGGCGGATGATGTACTGGAAGTCGGGCTGCAGCGTCACGCCGCGGAACACGTGCGCGATGTAGGTCAGCTCGACCGTCTGCTCGGTGTTCTGCGGGCCGTAGGCGGTGCCGAAGCCGTCGATGTTGAACGGCGCGCCCTGCCCCAGCGAGGCCGAGAGCTCCTGCGCGCGGGTGAACTTGCCGCTCATCTCGATCCACTGGAACGAGGCGCCGAGCGTGTCCTTCGGCCGCCCCCAGGCCGAGCCGGTGGTCGTCGCCGCAACGAAGGCGTGCTGGGTCAGCGGGCTCACGCTGTCGGTCGCGTGCACCCAGCCGCCGAGCAGCACGATCCCGTCCATCTCGCCCGATCCCTGGCGAAGCAGCATCTGGTCGAACAGCACGTAGAAGTCGTCGCGGTCGCTGCTGGCGAAGGCGCCGCCGCCGAGCAGCTGCGGCACGCCCTGGCGGTTGTCGAGGACGTCGGCGTAGCGGTGCGTGTCGCGGTCGTAGCCGAACTTGTAGTGACCGATAAGGTGGTGCGGCCCGAAGGTCGGTACCCAGCCGAGCTCCACCGGGATCGACACGCCCGACTTCTGCGCGTCGGCCCAGGCGAAGCCGGAGATGCCGCCGCCGCCGGTGCCGAAATCCGGATCGGTCTGGTACAGGCCCACCATGGCGTAGAGCTGCGGCGTGGCGAGGTAGCGGACCTGCGCGCCGAAGCTCGCCTGCGGCCAGTCCGCCTCGCCGGGATAATTCGGCAACGGATGCGGGTTGCCGCAGAACAGCACGTTGACGAAGTCGCAGTACAGCGGCGACGAGCCGAAGAAGGTGCCGACCGGAAGCCAGCCGCCGACCACGTCGAGGCGGTTATGGAGCAGCGACTGCTGGAAGTAGGAGTAGACAAGGTGGGCGATCACGTTGCCGCCGCCGCCGTAGATCTCCTGGAAGGTCCCGAGGTCGTCGCCGATCGCGTCCGCCGACAGGTTGCGCCCTTCGCGGTTGACGGTGATCGAGTGGAACGCCAAGCCCTGCCAGCCGAGCAGCTTGCCGAAATCCAGGTCGAGTTCGAGGCCGATCTGGCCGGTGGTGCCGAAGCTCTGCCGGCGGCCGCCGGTTATGTTGTCGCCGTTCTCGGTCAGGTAGTCGACGTTGAGGTTGACGCCGTGGCCCTGCAGGTAGGGCTGCACGCCGCCCCAGTCGCCGAACAGGTGATCGGCGCCGAACGGCGAGCCGAACAGCGGTCCGATCCCGGGCTGCGCCACCTGCTCGCTCGGACCGCTTGCGAAACCGGAGTTCGAGGGCTGGCCGCCGCCGGGAGCCTGGCCGGCGGGCGTGCCGGCGACCGGCTGCTGGCCGCGTGCGGCGGGCGGCGACAGCGCCGCCACGGCCAGCAGGAACGCCGCCATGCGGCCGGCACGAGATCGAACGAGTGCGCTGTTCGCCACCGATATCCTCCGGACGATCTGGAGTATGCCGGCGACGCTACGTCGATCGTGTTTTCCTCACCAGACACCCGGTCGAAGGTCAGCGTAACGCTCTGTAATAACCCGTCGATGTGGCCGTTCGGACACCACGACAAGATGACGCGGCGGGCATCGGGCGCGACCCCTCCCCGACCGTCAATGGTTGTCGCGCGGCAGTCCCTTGGTCTGCGCGATGCGCTGGTAGGCGGTCGCCTGCTCCAGCACCGCCCCGGTCTCCAGCTGGCCCACCGCGCCGCGCTGCAGCTCCTGCCAGGGCGTCTGATGCGCCGGGTAGCGATAGCCGCCCGAAGCCTGCAGCGCCGCCCGACGCTCCGTGATCTCCGTCTCGGATACCAGCATGTCGACGCGGCCCTGCCGCATGTCGACGCGCAGCCGGTCGCCGGTATGCAGCAGGGCGAGGTTGCCGCCGGCCGCGGCTTCCGGAGACGCGTTCAGGATCGATGCGGAGCCCGAGGTGCCCGACTGACGGCCGTCGCCGATGCATGGCAGGGCGTGCACGCCCTGGGTGATCAGGTAGGAGGGCGGCCGCATGTTGACCACCTCGGCGGCACCCGGATAGCCGACCGGCCCGGTGCCGCGCATCACCAGGATGTCGGCGGGCGTGACCTCGAGCGAGGGCTCGTCGATGCGGGCGTGGTAGTCCTCGGGGCCGTCGAACACCACCGCCCTGCCCTCGAAGGCTTCCGGATCGTTGGGATCGTCGAGGTAGCGGGCGCGGAACTCGTCGGAGATCACGCTGGTCTTCATGATCGCCGAGTGGAACAGGTTGCCGGTCAGCACCAGGAAGCCGGCCTTCTCGCGCAGCGGACGGTCGAAGGGGCGGATCACCCGCTCGTCCTGGATCGCCGCATCACGGCAGTTCTCGCCGATGCTGCGGCCGTTCACCGTCAGCGCCTGCTCGCGGATCAGCCCGTGGCGGATCAGCTCGCCGACCACCGCCGGCACGCCGCCGGCACGGTAGAAGTCCTCGCCCAGATACTCGCCGGCCGGCTGCAGGTTGACCAGCAGCGGGATGTCGCGCCCGAGTGTCTGCCAGGCCTCGATGCGCAGCTCGATGCCGAGATGACGCGCCAGAGCGTTGAGGTGGATGGGCGCGTTGGTGGAGCCGCCGAGCGCCGAGTTCACCCGGATCGCGTTGACGAAGGCGTCCTCGGTCATGATGTCCGACGGCTTTAGGTCCTCGCGCACCATCGCGACGATGCGGCGGCCGGTCTCGTAGGCGATCTCCTGCCGGTCGCGATACACCGCCGGGATCGCCGCTGAGCCGGGCAGCTGCATGCCGAGCGCCTCGGCCAGCGAGTTCATCGTCGTCGCCGTGCCCATCGTGTTGCAGTAGCCGGTGGACGGCGCCGACGAGGAGATCAGCCTCAGGAAGCCGTCATAGTCGATCTCCCCGGCCGCCATCATCTCGCGAGCTTTCCAGATGATGGTGCCCGAGCCGGTGCGCTCGCCGCGGAACCAGCCGCTGAGCATCGGTCCCACGGAGAGCGCGATCGCCGGGATGTTCACCGTGGCCGCCGCCATCAGGCAGGCCGGCGTGGTCTTGTCGCAGCCGATGGTGAGCACGACGCCGTCCAGCGGGTAGCCGTACAGCACCTCGACCAGGCCGAGATAGGCGAGGTTGCGGTCGAGCCCGGCGGTGGGGCGCTTGCCGGTCTCCTGGATCGGGTGCACCGGGAACTCGATGGCGATGCCGCCGGCGTCGCGTATGCCCTCGCGCAACCGCGCCGCCAGCACCAGGTGATGGCGGTTGCACGGCGACAGGTCGGAGCCGGTCTGGGCGATGCCGATCAGCGGCCGGCCGGACTGCAGCTCGCCCTGCGACAGGCCGTAATTGAGGTATTTCTCGAGATAGAGCGCGGTCATGTCCGGGTTGGCCGGGTTGTCGAACCAGGCGCTGGAGCGCAGGCGCGGCGCACCCGGCGGCTGACCGGCTCGATCGTGGCTGTCCGACATCTGTCTCCCTCGATCCCCGGTCCGATTACTCAGACAAGTAGGCGAGAACCGGCCGCAGGCACAAGCTCAGGCTGGGAAGGCGGCGACCACGCGGGCGAGGTCAGCGTCCGTCAGATCGGCATGGATCGGCAGCGCCAGGATGCGGCCAGCCAGGTCCTCCGACACCGGCAGCGGGCTGCCGTCGTGTCGGTCACGATAGGCCGGCTGACGATGCAGCGGGCACGGATAGTAGATCGCGGTCGGCACGCCCGCCGCGCGCAGCAGCGCCTGCGCCGCATCGCGCCGCGCCGTGTCGTCCAGCAGCACCGCGTAGACCGCCCAGGCGCTGCGGCCCTGCGGCACCCGCTCCGGCAGCAGTGCCCTGCCGGCCAGGCCCCGGTCGTAGAAGCAGGCGACCTGCTCGCGGCGCTCGAGTTCTGCGTCGAAGCTTTCCAGCTTGGCCAGCAGCACCGCCGCCTGCAGCGTGTCGAGCCGGCCGTTCATGCCGGTGCGCAGCACCTCGTAGCGGGTCTCGCCCTCGCCGTGGCTGCGCAGCGAGCGGTAGAGGCGCGCGCGCGCCGGATCGTCGGTGAGCAGCGCGCCGCCGTCGCCGTAGCCGCCGAGCGGCTTGGAGGGGAAGAAGCTGACTGCGGTCGCGTCCGCCTCGCGGCCGAGCCTGCGCCCCGACAGGCTGGCGCCGAAGCTTTGCGCGCAGTCGTCGAGCAGGAACAGCCCCTCGCGCGCCGCCAGCTCGCGCAGCTCCGGCCAGGGAGCGGGCTGGCCGAACAGGTCGACGCCGATGATCGCCCGCGGCCGCAGCCGGCCCCGCCCCGGGCCGTCGCCGCGCCGTACCGCGTCGATGCGCTCGCGCAGCGAGGCGAGGTCGATCTGGAAGCGGCGCGGGTCGACATCGACGAACACCGGCACCGCACCCAGCAGCAGCGGCACCTCCGCGGTCGCGGTGTAGGTGAAGGCGGGCAGGAACACGGCGTCCCCCGGCCCGATGCCCTCGGCCATCATCGCGATCTGCAGCGCGTCGGTACCCGAGCTGACCGCGACGCAGGCCGCGGCACCGCAATAGCCGGCGAGCCGCTCCTCCAGCTCGCCCACCTCCGGGCCGAGCACGAACTGGCAGTGGTCGAGCACAGCCTGCAGCCGCGCGTGCAGGCGCGGCGCGATCCGCGCCTGCTGCGCCTTGAGGTCGACGAAGGCGATCGGGTTCATGACGCGACCTCCAGCGACGGGTGCAGCAGGCCGTCCGGATTGTGCGCGAACTCCGGGACCAGCCCGCGCAGCAGCCGGATCGCGGTCGCGGCGTCGTTGTCGCGGCAGGCGGCTGCGATCGCATCGATGGCGCGGCCGACATCGGCGCGGTCCGCGGTGCGCGGCGTCGCCATCAGCAGCCCCGGATGCCCGGTGCGCACCGGCGGCTCGCGGCCGTGGAACAGCTCCTCTGTGAGCTTCTCGCCCGGACGCAGGCCGGTGAAGCGGATCGCCACGTCCTTGTCCGGACGCAGGCCCGCGAGCCGGATCATCTGCCGCGCCAGATCGACGATGCGCACCAGCTTGCCCATGTCCAGCACGAAGATGCCGCCGTCGTGCAGCGCGCCCGGCTCGGCCTCTATGCCCAGCACGCTCGCCTGCAGCACCAGCCCGACCGCCTCGGGCACGGTCATGAAGTAGCGTTGCATCTCCGGGTGGGTGACGGTGAGCGGGCCGCCGCGCTCGAGCTGACGCCGGAACAGCGGCACCACCGAGCCGTTGCTGCCGAGCACGTTGCCGAACCGCACCGTGACGCAGCGCATCGACCGCTCGCCGGCGGCGCCTTCCCGGTCGCCGTCGCGGTGCGCCTCGATGTCGAGCGCCTGGCAGTACATCTCGGCCGCCCGCTTCGAGGCGCCCATCAGGCTGCTCGGGTTGACCGCCTTGTCGGTGGAGATCAGCACCATCGCGTCCGCACCGGCCAGACGCGCCGCGTCCGCGACCTGTCGGGTGCCGACGATGTTGGTGAGCAGCCCCTCGCACGGATTGAGCTCGACCATCGGCACGTGCTTCAGCGCCGCGGCATGGAACACCAGCTGCGGGCGGTACTGCTCGAACACCGCGCGCATCCGCCCGCCGTCGCGGGTGTCGGCGATGACGACGGCGCGCGGCAGCGGCGGTGCCGCCTCGTCGAGCTCGATGTCGATCTGCCAGAGCGCGAACTCGGAGTGGTCGAGCAGCACCAGCTGCGACGGGTGCAGCGAGGCGACCTGCCTCGCCAGCTCGGCGCCGATGCTGCCGCCGGCACCGGTCACCAGCACGCGCCGGCCGCGCACCAGGCGCGCCATGCCGACGCGGTCTAGCGGCACCTGCGGCCGGTTGAGCAGGTCCTCGATCGCCACCGGGCGCAGCTCGACCCGCGCCGCCGGCGACAGCGAAGTCGGGTTGGAAGTGCGTCGCACCGCGATGTTCCGCGCGTCCGCGACCTCGATCAGCGCCGCCAGCGCCTCCCCGCGAAGCTCCGGCTCGGTGACGACGAGCGCCTGCGGCGCCCGGTCGGCGGCGATCAGGCGGTCGAGCACGGCGGCGGCGTCGCCGACGGTGCCCAGGATGCGGTGGCCCTGGATGCGTCGGCCCGGCTGGTGTCCGCCCTGGGCGAGCAGTCCCAGGATGCGCAGCGGCGACGAGCGGTCGCGGTGGATCGCGCGCAGGAACAGGTCGGCGGCGGCGTCGGCGCCGACCAGCAGCACAGGCTGCACCGCCTCGGCGGACAGGCGCACCCGCTTGGCCTGCGCGAGGCGGTAGCCGATGCGCAGGCCGCCGAGCAGCACCAGCATGGTCATCGCGTGGATGACCGGAAAGGTGACGCTGGGCAGCGGAAATCCGGTGGCGTGGAACAGCAGCGCGAACAGTGCGGCACTGACCACCGAGCCGCCGGCGATGCCGAACAGGTCGGCGACGCCGGAGAAGCGCCAGTACTGCAGCGGCATGCGGAACGGCACGCCGCCGACCAGCAGGGTGATGGCGCCGCCGGCGACGAACCACAGCGGATGGATCAGGCCGCCGCGCGGGTCGGCCAGGTAGCGCGCGATCGGTGCCGCGGCGGCGGCGAACGCGCCGTCGATCGCCATGTTGACGAGGATGCGGGTGAAGGATCTGATCCGGGGTGGACGCGAGGCCATCGTGCGCAGCCCTATACGCGCGGCGCGGCATAAGGCAAGGGCATCGCGCGAGACGGTGCCCTTCGCGGGCCGCGCGAACCCTGCCCGAGGCAAACCGCTGAAATCCTTCTACTTCCTGAACGGGGTTTGGAACGCCCGCGACAGCGGGGCCGCCCTCCGGGCGACGGGCATGGAGCTCGTCTGGGTCTGCCCGGTGCTCGCCCTGATCTCGGCGCTGCTGGTCTGTGTGATGACGCGCGTGGCCGTGCTGGATGTTCCGGGGCATCGCAGCTCGCACCACCGGCCAACCCCGAAAGGCGGCGGCGTCGGGGTGATGACGGCGTTCCTGCTGGGGGTGCTGTGGCTGGGCGGCGGCGGCGCGATCGCAGGCGGCATCGCGCTGCTGGCATTGGTGTCGTGGCTGGACGACGTGCGTCAGTTCGCACCGCTGGTCAAGCTGGCGGCGCAGGCGATCTCGGCGGCGCTGGTGCTGTGGGGGATCGGCGGGCTGCCCGGAGATCCGCTGCTGTCGGCGGCTCTCGGCTTCTGCTGGCTGCTGTTCGTGACCAACGCGTTGAACTTCATCGACGGGTTGAACGGCCTGGCCGCCGGCAGCATGGCGATCGCCTGCCTGTGCAGCGGTCCGGCTGCGGCGCCGCTGCTGCTGGCGGCCGGGCTGATCGGCTTCCTGCCGTTCAACTACCCGCGCGCGCGCATCTTCCTGGGCGACGTGGGCAGCCAGGGCGCCGGCCTGAGCGTGGCGGCGTTCGGGCTGCTGCACTGGCAGCAAGGAGCGTCCGGGTCGATGCTGACGATGCCGCTGCTGCTGTCGGGGATCCTCTACGACGTGGGCTTCACGCTGTGCCGCCGCCTGCGCGCCCGGGCGCGCCTGGCCCAGGCGCATCGCGGACACCTGTACCAGGTGGCGTTCCGCAGCGGCGTGCCGGCGGCCTGGATCGCCGGCCTGCACTGGTGTTTCGTGCTGTGGGGCGCCGGCTGCACGCTGGCCCTGCGCCACGGCGCGCTGCCGGCGCTGCTGCTCGCGGCGCTGCCGCAACTGGCATGGACCGGCTTCGTACTGCAGCGTGCCAGACGTGCCGCGATCGTCGAGTGGTAGCGGAGGATGGCTGCATCCCCCACCGCAGTTTCGGCCGGGCTCGCAGCCGAGATCGAGCCCTAGCTCTGGGTCAGGTGCAGCTCGATGCCCTGGCCGGCGCCGGAAAGCCGCGCCCCCTTGGTGACGTCGTCGATGCGCAGTTCGACCCCGTTGCCGTTCTTCAGGTACCGACCACCGACACCGTTGCCCAACGTGGCCTCACCGTCGGCGGCGCCGTAGGTGCCATCGAAATCATGCAGGTGCTTGAGCCCGTAGACGCGCCCGTGCCCGACCACGGTGGAAAAGCCGACCGCGGCGACGTCGACGCCTTTGACCGTGAAATGGTAATCGTGGCCCTTGTAGCGCAGCACGCCGTTGCCCCAGGTGAAACCGATGCCGACATCGGCCGCCTTGGCGGTGATGGTCACGTGGCCGCTCACCGGACCCGCGGCACCCGGATCCCTCGCGGCGAGGGCGGGCGCGGAGATGAGGGCGAGGCCGGCGGCGAGAGTTGCCATCCGCATGATGGGATCCTTTCGAACGATGAATGCCTCCGTCCGCGAAATGAGACGGCCGGAGCGCTGCACTATCGTTCAAGAACGCTGCCGGTTGCAACGCGCCGGCCGAACCTGCGCGACCGGAGCTCCGGACGCCCAGGACCTGCCGTCGGAAGCCGCAACGACCGGCGAGGTGCCGTCCGTCAGCCTGCGGCGCGGCGCGAGCTGGCCTCGGAACCGTGGCCGCCCTTGCGCGCCGCGCTGGAAGCCTCGGTCATGATCGACCGCAGCTCACGCAGGTAGGCCGCACCCTTGAGCGTGCGCTGCACCAGGATCGAGCGACGATCCATCGGATCAACCTTGCGCCGTGCGAGGTCGAGTTCGCCGAGGCGGTCGAGTGCGCGGGTGATCGCCGGCTTGGAAACGTTCAGCTCGGCAGCCAGGCCGCGCACGGTGTGGGCGCCTTCCTGCAGGTAGCAGGTCAGGAACACGCCCAGCTGACGCGCCGAGAGGTCGGGACCGTCGCGACGAACCATGGAAACGATTGTGTCGCGCAACGTGCCGACCAGTTGGTCGGACGGGGAGGCTTGCGCCATGAGGATATCCTTTCTTCAACGATATGACCGGACAGGATCCAGATTTGGTAGCCGTATCGCCGAAGCAACACGCCGGTTGAACCTCCTATCACGATATGAACGACCGGTGAACTTTATAGACATGGCAAACGAAATGGTTCGGTCGCAATTACGTTACTGCGACGTTTTCCCTTTCGCCGACCCCAGGATCGTCGACAAACCGTCGAAAACTGCCCGCATTCCCTGCGCGTCGCCGCCCTCCGGCCGGCCCGGCATGCCGGCATCGTTCCAGGCGTAGGTGTCGAGATGCGCCCAGGCGACGGCGCCGGAGACGAAGCGGCGCAAAAACAGCGCGGCGACCACCGCCCCCGCCATCGGCTTGGCCGCGACGTTGTTCAGGTCCGCCACGGTGCTGGACAGCCAGGCGTCATACGCCTCGTGCAACGGCAGCCGCCAGAGCGGGTCGTGCGCGGCCTCGGCGCCCCGCCCCCCCGCCGGGGGCCCCCGGGGGGGGTTGGGGGACCCCCCCGGCCCGGGGGGGGCCGCGGGGCGCGCG
>CAXTNV010000036.1:16497-27619 GCA_964245755.1 uncultured Acetobacteraceae bacterium
CCGCGCAGCAGCGCGTCGGCCAGCGTGTCGTCGTTGCTGAACAGCGCCGGCAGGTCGGGGCCGAGCGCCACGCGGGCCGCACCGGTCAGGGTGGCGGCGTCGATCAGCCAGCGCGGCCGATGCTCGCACGCCTCGGCGAGCAGGTCGCACAGCACCAGCCGGCCCTCGGCGTCGGTGTTGCCGATCTCGACCTGCAGCCCCTTGCGCGTGGCGATCACGTCGGACGGGCGCATCGCGTCGCCGGAGACGCTGTTCTCGACGCAGCCCAGCCGCAGCTGCAGACGCACCGGCAGGTCGCGGTCCATGATCAGCCGCGCCAGGCCGAGCATGATCGCAGCCCCGCCCATGTCCTTCTTCATGCGCAGCATGGCGGCCGCCGGCTTCAGGTCGTAGCCGCCGGTATCGAAGCACACGCCCTTGCCGACCAGCGACAGCAACGGCGCATCCTGCCGCGCCGCCGAGCCGCTCCAGCTCGAGGAGAACACGGTCGGCGGCCGCGCCGCGCCGCGTCCGACCGCGTGCACCGCCGGATAATCCCGCGCCAGGGCTTCACCCTCGACGATGGTCGACGACGCGCCGAACTTGTCGCAGACCTGCATCGCCGCCTCGGCCAGCTCGCGGGGTCCCAGCAGGTTCGCCGGCATGTTGATCAGGTCGCGCACCAGCCAGACCGCCCGCGCCTGCGCCGC
This sequence comes from uncultured Acetobacteraceae bacterium, assembly GCA_964245755.1. Lineage (GTDB taxonomy): Bacteria > Pseudomonadota > Alphaproteobacteria > Acetobacterales > Acetobacteraceae > Lichenicoccus. The sequence continues at coordinate 17,187 of CAXTNV010000036.1, forward strand.
ACCGAGTCCGTCGCCGCCCGGATCGACCAGCAGCGGCCGCGACTCGATGCCGGCATCGCCGTGCTCAGGCCCGTCGACGCCGCGCAGGCTGTCGAACCGGTAGGCGCCCAAGCTGAAGCCGAGCACCGCGTCCTCGATGTCGGCCGGCGCGGCTCCGTCGCCGTCGATCCGCCAGGTGCCGGACGGCAGCGACGCGGCCAGCGACGCGAAGACGCAAGGGTCACCGGCCTCGCCGGCGCCGAGCAGCGCCGCGGCGACGCCCTGCGGTCCGGGCAGCAGGGCCACCTCGCCCGGCTTGCCCCGGTAGCCGGTCTGCGCCACCCAGCGGCCGGCGCCCAAAGCCTCGGCGCGCGCGGACAGCGACTCCGAGGTTACCAGGTGCACCGGGCGGACCTCGCCGGCGTCGGCGGCGGCGAGGCAGTCGAGGGCTCGATCGAACACGATCATGTCTCCCAGGCGCGATCACGGGCCGCCGGACCGTCGCCGCAGCACGCCCCCTTGCCTTCAGGACGGCGCGGCCCGACCATATGTTGCATGCCGGGCTCTACCAATCGGGCCGCAAGCCCATTCAGCCCGCATCGCGTGAAGGCGGTGCTGGGCCCGACCAACACCGGCAAGACGCATCTGGCGATCGAGCGGCTGCTGGCGCACGGCTCGGGGATCATCGGCTTCCCGCTGCGCCTGCTGGCGCGCGAGAACTACGACCGCATGGTGGCGGTCAAGGGTGCCCGCCAGGTGGCGCTGATCACCGGCGAGGAGAAGATCGTCCCGCCCGAGGCGCGCTACTTCTCCTGCACCGTCGAGGCGATGCCGCTCGACCGCAGCGCCGAGTTCGTCGCCGTCGACGAGATCCAGCTCTGTGCCGATCCCGATCGCGGCCACGTCTTCACCGAGCGGCTGCTGCACGCGCGCGGCCTGGTCGAGACCGTGTTCCTGGGTGCGGAGACGATCCGGCCGCTGCTGTCGCGTCTGGTGCCGGGGATCTCGATCGAGACCCGGCCGCGTCTGTCGCAGCTCTCCTATACCGGTGCGGCCAAGCTCACCAAGCTGCCGCCGCGCTCGGCGGTGGTCGCGTTCTCGGCCGCCGAGGTCTACGCCATCGCCGAGCTGATCCGCCGCCGCCGCGGCGGCTGCGCGGTGGTGATGGGCCGGCTGTCGCCGCGCACCCGCAACGCCCAGGTGGCGCTGTACCAGGACAAGGAGGTCGACTACCTGGTGGCGACGGATGCGATCGGCATGGGGCTGAACATGGACGTCAACCATGTCGGCTTCGCCGGCCTGTCCAAGTTCGACGGCTCGCGTCCGCGCCGGCTGAGCGCATCGGAGATGGCGCAGATCGCCGGTCGTGCCGGGCGCGGCATGCGCGACGGCAGCTTCGGCACCACGGCGAACTGTCCGGAGCTGGGGGAAGAACTGGTGGAGGCGGTGGAGGCGCACCGCTTCGATCCGCTGGAGCAGATCTTCTGGCGCAACAGCGCGCTCGACCTGTCCGGGCCCGACGCGCTGCTGGCCAGCCTGCTGGTGGCGCCGCCGCGTCCCGGCCTGATCGCCGGCAACGAGGCTTCCGACCTGCAGACGCTGGACCAGCTCTGCCGCGAGACCGAGATACGCGGCCTGGCGCGCGGTCGCGCGGCGACCCGGCTGCTGTGGGAAGCGTGCCAGATTCCGGATTTCCGCAAGCTCGGCGACGACAGCCACACCCGGCTGTGCGCCCGCGTCTTCACCCAGGTCGTGCGCAGCGGCCGGCTGCAGGCGGACTGGATGACGGCGCAGATCAACGGGCTCGCGCGCAGCGAGGGCGACATCGACACCCTGATGCAGCGCCTTTCCGGCGTGCGCGTCTGCTCCTACATCGCCGCCCGGCCGGACTGGCTGGACGACGCCGCGCACTGGCAGGCGCGCGCGCGGGAGGTCGAGGACCTGCTCTCGGATGCGCTGCACGAGCGCCTGACCGCACGGTTCGTCGACCGTCGCGCCGCCCTGCTGATACGCCGGCTCGACGACGCCGAAGGCCAGGAACTGCTGTCCGCGGTCACCGCACCCGGCGAGGTGGTGGTGGAGGGGCATTCGGTCGGCCACGTCGCGGGCTTCCTGTTCCTGCCCGATCCGCTGGCGGAAGGTGCCGAACGTCGGCTGGTGCTGCGCGCGGCCCGCCGGGCGCTGCGCGAGGAGATGCCGCGCCGGGTGCAGGCGATGACCGGTGCCGCCGACGCCGCCTTCGCCATCGCGGATGACGGGCGCCGGCTGAGCTGGGACGGCGCGCCGGTGGCCCGGCTGCGGCCGGGGCCGGGGCTGCTGCGGCCGATGGTGGAGGTGCTGGACAGCGAGTTCCTCGACGGCACGCAGCGCGAGCGGGTGCGGGCGCGGCTGCAGGCCTGGCTCGACACCCGCATCCGCGCCACCCTGGCGCCGCTGTTCGAGGCCGAGCGGCGGGCGGAGGCCGACCCGGCGCTGCGCGGACCGCTGCACCGGCTGCTGGAGGAAGCCGGCCTGGTGATGGGCGCGACGCTCGAGCCGTCGCAGACGCCGCCGACGCTGCGGCTGGGGCTGAAGCAGATCGGCGTGCGCGCCGGACGCCACGCGCTGTTCATGCCGGCACTGCTGAAGCCGTATCCGGCGGCGCTGCGCGCGGTGCTGCTGGCGGTGCGCGCCGGGATCGCGGTGCCGCCGCTGCCGCCGGCAGGCGCGGTCAGCGTGCCGCGCGACACCGGCCGCGACGAGCGGCTGCTGGCGCCGCTGGGCTGGGTCGCCGCCGGGCCGGTCTGGCTGCGGCTCGACATCGCCGAGCGTGCGGCGGCCGAACTGGCCTGGAGCTGCCGGCGACATGCGGCGGCACTCCCTGCCGATCTGGCGTCACGGCTTTCGGTGCGCGCCGAGCTGCTGCCCGCGGTGCTGCGTGCGCTGGGCCTGCGGCTGTATCCGGCGGCGGCACTGGCGGCTGAACAGTTCGGACCGCCGGCGCCCCCGATGCTGACGCTGGATCGCCGCGCATTGCCGGCACCGCCGCCGTCCCCCGGCGCGCGTGATCGGCAGGCGCCACCGGTGCCGCGGCCGCCGGTGCGGCCGGAACCGGTCGAGGGCCCGTTCGCCGCGCTGGCGGGGCTGCGTGTCGGGCGCTAGCGCCAGCTGCGACGAGGCCGGCGGCGGTGAGGATCAGGGCTGGCAGCGCCTCGACAAGTGGCTGTGGCACGCGCGCTTCCTGCGTGCGCGGGCGGATTGCGCACGCCTGGTGCAGGGTGGGCTGGTGCGGCTCAACCGCCAGCCCACCGTCAAGCCGCATGCACGGTTGCGTCCGGGCGACGTGCTGACCCTGCCGCTCGGCGGCCCGGCCGGCAGGCAGACCGTCAAGGTGGTGCGCATCCTGGCGCTGTCGCGACGCCGCGGCCCGGCCGCGGAAGCCAGGCAGCTGTACCAGGAGATCCCCGAGCCGCCGGCCTGAGCCCGTGCGTGCATGTGCCCGTGCTTGCACTGGGATCGATAGATCCGCATATCTCCGACCCGCTCAGGCACCAAGTTTTCTGGAGAAGATGATGACCTACGTGGTCACCGACAACTGCATCCGCTGCAAGTACATGGACTGCGTCGAGGTCTGCCCGGTCGACTGCTTCTATGTCGGCGAGAACATGCTCGTGATCAATCCGGACGAGTGCATCGATTGCGGCGTGTGCGAACCGGAGTGCCCGGCGGAAGCGATCCTGCCCGACAGCGACGACCGCGCCGGTGCCTGGGCGGAGCTGAACAGCACCTACTCCCGGAGCTGGCCCAACATCACACGCAAGGGCGAGCCACCGGCGGATGCCGACGAGTGGAAGGACAAGCCGGACAAGTTCAAGCTGTTCAGCGCCGAGCCGGGCCGGCCGAGCTGAGGCGGCGGCAAGCGCGAACCGAAAAAGGGCGGCCCGAGGGCCGCCCTTTTCGCATCCTACGTGGGATGCTCCTCAGTTGCTGTTGCGGGTGCCGGTGAGCTGCAGCAGGAACTGGAACATGTTGATGAAGTTCAGGTACAGGTTGAGCGCGTCGTAGACGCTGCGCTTGCCGGCCTGCTCCACGCCCTCGTAGGAAGCGAACTGCGCGTAGCTCAGCTTGATGCGCTGGGTGTCGTAGGCAGTCAGCCCGGTGAAGATCAGCACGCCCAGGAAACTGACCATCAGCTGCAGCCCGGAGCTGTGCAGGAACATGTTCACGAGCATGGCGATGAAGATCCCGACCACGCCCATGATCAGGAACGAGCCGAACTTGGTCAGGTCGGTCTTGGTCGTGTAGCCCCACAGGCTCATCGCGGCGAAGGTCGCGGCGGTGATGAAGAACACGCGCACCACCGAGGTCTCGGTGTAGACCAGGAAGATGCTGGTCAGGCTGACGCCCATCAAGGCGCAGAACGCCCAGAACAGCCCCTGCACAGCCTGCTTCGACAGACGGTTCACGCCGAAGCTCATCACCATCACGAAAGCCAGCGGGGCGAAGATCGACAGGTAGCCGAGCCCGGTTGGGCGCAGCAGCAGCGCGCCGCTCGCGCTCTCGACGGTATGGTAGAACAGGGCCTGCAGCGAGGTGTGCGAGACGCCGTAGGCGACGATCCCGGTCAGCAACAGGCCGGACGTCATCCAGTTGTAGACGCGCAGCATGTAAGCACGCAGGCCGGCGTCGATCACCCCGGCCTGGGCACCTGCGCCGCGGGCGGGTGAGGTGCTTCGGAAGTCGGGACTGAAGGCCATGATTGAACTCTTCTCCTGATCCGGAGGATCCGGATCATCTTGTGGATAATCTGGTCCTTCACCGTGGCAGGTCAAGCGGAACCGGATCGCGCCCCGCCCGCGGACAGGCGGTTTCGCATTAAGTCGGCGTCATCCTGCGGGGTGCGGCTCACTCCCGCCGCAGCAGCTCCGCCGGACTGGCACGCAGCGCCTGGCGGGTGGCGCCGAGTCCGGCCAGCAGCATGAGCACGGCGGCGCCCAGCAGCGTCGCGGTCAGTGTGGTGCCGAGCAGGGTCCAGTCCGCGCGCAGCACGAAATGCAGCACCAGCCAGCTCAACACGGCGCCGATCGCTGCGGCGGCGAGGCCGGCGGCGAGCCCCAGGATCGCGAACTCCGTCAGCCAGGCTGCGCGAAGCTGCGCGGACGTGGCGCCCAGGCTGCGCAGGATCGCCGCCTCGCGCCGGCGCTGGCGCTGGCCCGATGCCAGCGTCGCCGCCAGCACCAGGCCGCCGGACAGCAGCGCCACCGCCCCCATCGCCTGCAGCGCCAGTGCCAGGCGGTGCACCAGGCTCGCGATCTCGCCGAGCACGTCGGCCACGCGTATGCCGGTGACGTTGGGCAGCGCGTCGGTCACCGCCTGCAGGATCGCCGCGTCGTCCGCCGGCCGGCCGCTGGAGACGACGGTGGCGACCAGCGTGTGCGGCGCCTGCGACAGCAGCCCCGGCGAGGCGATGAAGGCGAAGTTGAGCTGCAGCGAGCGCCAGGCGATGTCGCGCAGGCTCGCCACGCGCAGGGTGATGTCGCGCCCGAGCACGTTCAGCGTGATGCTCGAGCCGACCCGGACGTGCCAGCCGCGCGCCAGTCCGGCATCGAACGACAGCAGCGGCGGGCCGTCATAGTCCCTGGCCCACCAGCCGCCGGCGGCGATCCGGGTCGCCGGCGGCGGGATCGCCGACAGGCTCAGCCCGTGGTCGCCGCGCAGCGCCCAGCGGGTCTGCGGCGTCGCCCGCACCTGACCCACCGGAACCCCGTCGACCGCGACCACGCGGGTGCGCAGGCTCGGCAGCTGGCGCACCTCGCCGACCTGCGGCAGCGCGCGCAGCACCGCGTCGAACCGCCCTACCTCGTCGGGCTGGATGTCGATGAAGTAGAACGACGGCGCATGCGCCGGCAGCTGACCGAGCACGGCTCCGCGGATGTTGCCCTCGATCAGCGCGATGGTCGCGAGCGTGGAGAGCCCGGCGCCGAGTGCGAGCAGCAGCGCGCCGGCCGCGGAGCCCGGGCGGTGCAGCGCGCGCAGCCCGAGACGCAGCCAGACCGGGCCGCCCGCGCCGCCGATCCCGGCGATGCGGCGCGACAGCAGCCGCAGCGCCAAGGCGGCCAGCCGGAACAGCAGCAGCACCGCCGCGGCGACCGCGCAGAAGCCGAGTGCCAGCAGCGGCGAGGGCGAGGTCAGCGTCGCCAGCGCCACCAGCGCCAGCACGATCCCGCCCAGCACCAGCCGCAGCCGCCAGCCGGTCGCGGCGTTCTCGCCGATCTCCTCGCGGAACAGCGTCACTGGCGAGACCTGCAGCGCGCGCAGCAGCGGCGGCAGCGCGAACAGGGCGGCGACCAGGATGCCGAAGCCGGCCGCGAGCAGCTCCGGCGCCAGATGCAGCCGGTCGTCGGGCGCCACCGGCAGCAGCCCGGCCAGGGCACGCACCGCGAGCCTCGGGATCGCCAGGCCGGCGACGCCGCCGAGCAGGATGCCGAGACCGCAGAGCAGTCCGAGCTGCAGCGAGACGATGCCGGCGACGACACGCGACGAGGCGCCGAGGCAGCGCAGCACGGCGAGCGTCTCGCCTCTCGCCTCCAGCCAGGCGGCGACGCCGGAAGCGACGCCGAGCCCGCCGAGCAGCAGCGAAGCTAGGCCGATCAGCGTCATGAACTGCGAGACCTGCTCGACCACGCGGGTCAGGGCCGGTGCCGCGTCGCTGACGTCGCGTATGTGCCAGGGCTGGTCCGGGAAGCGGGTGGCGATGTCGCTTGCCAGCGCGTCGGCGCGTGCCTGGCGCAGCGCCGGCCGACGCAGCTGCGCGGTGTCCGGCAGCGCCACACGCAGCGTGTAGCTGACCAGCGCGCCCGGCGCGATCAGGCCCGAGGCGTCGAGCGTGCGGCGCGACAGCATCACGGTGGGCGCCAGGCTGGTGCTGCCGGCGCCGTCCGGCAGGCGGTCGAGCAGCGCCGACAGAGTGTAGGCGCGGGTACCGAGGCGCAGGCTGGCACCGGGTGCGGCGGACAGCCGGTCGGCGACCAGCGGCTCGGCCAGCAGGCCGTGCGCGAGGGCGGCGCCGAGGCCGAGCCGCGGCGCCAGCGTCACGTCGCCGACCAGTGGGTAGGCCTCGTCTACCCCGCGCAGCTCGACCAGCATGCGGCGGCCGCCCGTGCCGTACAGCATCGAGCGCAGGGTGGCGGTCTGCGACACCCGCAGCCCGCGCCCGCGCAGATAGGCCGCCAGCGCCGGCGGCAGCGGATCGGGGCTCTCCATGCTGAGGTCGCCGCCGAGCAGCGCGCGCCGCTGCGCCGCGACACCGCCCTGGATCGCGGCGCGCAGCCCGCCGACGGTGCCGATCGCGGCCACGCCCAGGGCGAGGCAGAGCAGCACGATGCCGATCCCCGGCCGCATCCCCGACAGGCTGCCGCGCATGTCGCGCCAGGCGATGCCCAGGGGAATACGAAGCGCCATCGGCAGGGCGCTCACGACGCCATCGCCGACAGCCGGCCATCGGCCACCGACAGCCGGCGGCCGCAGCGCGAGGCCAGGGTCGCGTCGTGGGTGATCAGCAGCAGCGTGGTGCCGTGATCGCGCTGCAGCCCGAACATCAGGTCGGCGACCTTGCCGCCGGTGCGGGCGTCGAGGTTGCCGGTCGGCTCGTCGGCCAGCAGCAGGCGCGGGTTGGGCGCGAACGCGCGCGCCAGCGCCACCCGCTGCTGCTCGCCGCCCGAGAGCTGGCCCGGGCGGTGCCCGATGCGATGCGAAAGCCCGACCTGGTCCAGCGCCGCCCGCGCCCGCACGTCCGCGTCGCGCCGCCCGGCGAGCTCGAGCGGGATCGCCACATTCTCCAGCGCCGTCATCGTCGGGATCAGGTGGAAGGACTGGAACACGATGCCGATGTGGCGGCCGCGGAAGCGGGCGCGCGCGTCCTCCGAGAGGCCGGCGAAGTCGGTGCCGTCGATCCAGACGCTGCCGCGGCTGGGCCGCTCCAGCCCGGCGAGCAGCATCAGCAGGCTGGTCTTGCCGGATCCGGACGGACCGACGATGCCCACGGACTCTGCCGCCTGCAGCTCGAGCCCGATGCCGCGCACGATGTCGAGGGTGCGCCCCGAGTTGACCGCGTCCGGACGCGCGGGCACCGTCAGCCACAGGTCGTGCGCCTGCAGCAGGGGCGGGGGAGGCGGAACTGTCGATAGGTGCACGGTGTCTGTGTTCTCCGCCCGCTGGCCTGACTGCTCCGGGATCGGCCATGAGCAAGCTCCGGCGGAGCACAACGCGGCTGGCGCTGCTTGTTTGCCTGGCTCTGCCGTGGCCGGCCGCCGCCGCGGTCGCACCGGTGAAGCTGCTGGCGCTCGGCGACTCGCTGACCGCCGGATACGGGCTGGCGCATGAGCAGGGTTTCGTCGCCCAACTGCAGCAGGCGATCGACCACGAGCATCTCGATGCGCACGTGCTCGATGGCGGGGTTTCCGGCGACACCTCCGCGGGAGCGCTGGCGCGGCTGGATTGGGCGCTCGGCGACGATCCGGACGGGGTGATCGTCGAGCTCGGCGGCAACGACGCGCTGCGCGGGCTGCCCCCGGCGCGGATGGAGCAGAACCTGCGCGCCATCCTGGACCGGCTCGGGGCGCGGCACCTGCCGGTGCTGCTGAGCGGAATGATCGCGCCGCCGAACATGGGTGCCGGGTATGCCCAGGAGTTCCGCGCCGTGTTCGACCGGCTGTCGCAGCGCCCGGGCCTGCTCTACGACCCGTTCTTCCTGCAGGACGTGGCCACTCACGACACGCTGGTGCAGGCCGACCACATCCACCCGAACGCCGACGGGGTGCGCATCATCGTGGCCCGGCTGATGCCCGACGTGCGCCGCCTGATTGCCGCGGTCCGCCCGCCTGCCGCCGCATCGAGATGAGGCTGTTCGTCGGGCTCGAGCTGCCCGATCCGCTGCGCGACCGGCTGACCGCGCTGTACGGCAGCCTGGTCGGCGCGCGCTGGACGCCGCCCGCGAACCTGCACCTGACGCTGCGCTTCATCGGCGAGGTGCCACGCCACGTCGCCGAGGAGATCGACCACGCGCTCGCCGCCCTGCGCGTCAGCGCCTTCCCGCTCACCCTGAGCGGCATCGGCGTCTTCAACCGGACCGGGCGCGCCAGCACGCTTTGGGCCGGCATCGAGAGCCGCGAACCGGTCGAGCACCTGTGCCGCAAGATCGAGACGGCGCTGCAGCGCATCGGCCTGCCCCCGGAGCGCAAGCGCTTCCAGCCGCACGTGACGCTGGCGCGCGTCGACGGCATCGCCGAGGCGGTGCTTGCCGGCTGGGTGCAGGCGCACAACCTGCTGCGCTCGGAAAGCGTTCAGATCGGCTGCTTCACGCTGTTCTCCTCGCTGCTGGGCAAGGAGCAGCCGGTCTACACCGCGGAGATGAACTATGAGCTGGGCTAGATCGCTCACCGCGTTGGCGTTGCTGTCGCTGCCGGTGGCCGGCCATGCGCTGACCCAGGTGTCGGGGCCGGTGCAGATCGAGGCGTCGCGCGCCGAAGGCAACGATGCCGGGCACAGCGCCACACTGTCCACGACCATCACCAACCAGGGCGCGCTGCCGGACCGGCTGACCAACGTGGCCTGCCCCGGCGTGGGCACGGTGGCGCTGCTCAACGGCCAGATGCGCACCGTGGGAGACGTGCAGCGCAACGGGCTCGACCTGCCGGGCAGCATCGACGGCAGGACCACGCCGGTCGCGGCGCGATTCGGCCTGAGTCAGGCGACGCAGCCGATGGTCGCAGGCGCCCTGATCCCGTGCGCGCTGTATTTCCAGCATGCCGGGCAGCGCATCGTGGTGTTCGCGCTCGGCGCGCACGAGCCGGCCTCGTACGAGCCGTGACCGCGCGCTCGGGGTGAGCGCCGCCGAGGCGGCGGCACTCGAGGATCTGGTGCGCGAGGTGCGCGCCTGCCGCCATTGCGCCGCACACCTTCCGCTCGGTCCGCGCCCGATCCTGCACGTGTCTTCGACGGCGCGGCTGCTGATCGCGAGCCAGGCCCCGGGCACGGTGGTGCACGAGAAGGGCATATCGTTCTGGGACGCTTCCGGCGAGCGGCTGCGCGGCTGGCTCGGCATCGGCAGGGAGCTGTTCTACGACACCAGCCGGGTGGCGATCCTGCCGATGGGGCTGTGCTATCCCGGCCGGCTGGCGCAGGGCGGCGACAACCCGCCGAGGCCGGAATGCGCGCCGCTCTGGCGCGACCGCATCCTGTCGCGGATGCCGGACATCCGGCTGACGCTGCTGATCGGCAGCTACGCGCAGAACCACGTGCTCGGACGCGGCCCCATCACCGCGCGGGTGCAGGAGTTCCGCCGCTTCCTGCCGCGCTATTTCCCGCTGCCGCATCCCTCGTGGCGCACCGGCGTGTGGGAGAGTCGCAACCCGTGGTTCCGGGAGGAAGTCCTGCCCGCCCTCAGGGCAGAGGTGACATGCGCTCTGGACATGGCA
>CAXTNV010000037.1:0-3276 GCA_964245755.1 uncultured Acetobacteraceae bacterium
TCCTTCGGGGCGATCTCGCCGAGTGCCGCGGCGGCGCTGCGTGCCGCCAGCCGCGCCTTGCAGCGCCTGCTTCCGGCGCAGGCTGGGGAGGCCGGGCCGTCGGCGGACCCGGCGTCCCCCGGTGCCCGCGCCCAGGCGGCGCTGGCGGCACTCGACCATGCCGAGGAGGCGCTGTCCGAAGCGGAGACGCTGCTCGACCGGCTCGCCGGCGACAGCGAGGCGGATCCGCGCCTGCTTGAGCAGACCGAGGAGCGGCTGTTCGCGCTGCGCGCCAGCGCTCGCAAGCACGGCGTCGCGGTGGTCGAGCTGCCGGCGCTTCTCGGCGAGCTGCAGTCGCGCCTCGACGCGCTCGACAGCGGCAACGCCCAGCTCGACACGCTGGAGCAGGCCACCCGCGTCGGACGCAAGACCTACGAGGCCGCCTGCGACGCGCTCTCCGGCTTCCGCGCCGCCGCGGCGAGGAAGCTGGAGGCGGCGGTGACCGCCGAGCTGCGCCCGCTGCGGCTGGACCGCGCGCGCTTTCACGTCAGCCTGCCCAGGCTGACGCCGGAAGCCTGGAACGGGCGCGGCGCCGAGCAGGCGAGCTTCCTGATCGCCGCCAACCCCGGACAGGAGCCCGGGCCCCTGGCCCGGGTCGCTTCCGGCGGCGAGCTGTCGCGGCTGATGCTGGCGCTCAAGGTGGTGCTGGCCGGGCGCTCGGCGATCCCGACCCTGGTGTTCGACGAGGTCGATTCCGGCGTGGGCGGCGCCACCGCCGCTTCGGTGGGCGAGCGTCTGGCCGTGGTCGCGCGCGACGTGCAGGTGCTGGTGGTCACGCACAGCCCGCAGGTCGCGGCACGCGGCGACGCGCACCTGCGCATCAGCAAGCACGTGGCGCGCGGCCGCACCGAGACGGGGGCCGAGCCGCTGGACGGCCGCGCGCGCCGCGAGGAGATCGCGAGGATGCTCGCCGGCGAGACCGTCACCGAGGCGGCCAGGGCGGCCGCCGACAGCCTGCTGTCGCCGGTGGATGCCGCGGGCGCCCGATGAGCCCGGGCCCCCGTCGGCCCCGGCGGGATCGCTCCAGCCTCGATCCGGTCGACGGCCTGACGGAGGCGGAAGCCGCGGCCGAGCTGGCGCAACTCGCGGGCGAGCTCGCCGAGCACGACCGTGCCTATCACCGCGATGACGCACCGACCATCGACGACGCCGGCTACGACGCGCTGAAGCAGCGCAACCGAGCCATCGAGGCGCGCTTCCCCGGCCTGATCCGCTCCGACAGCCCGTCGGCGCAGATAGGTGCGCCGCCCGACGGCAGCTTCGCCAAGCACAAGCACATCGTCCCCATGACCACCCTGGACAACGTGTTCGACCGCGCCGGCTTCGAGGGCTTCGTCGCCCGGGCACGGCGCTTCCTCGGGCTCAAGGACGAGAGGCTGCCGATGGTGGCGGAGCCCAAGATCGACGGGTTGTCGATCAGCCTGACCTACGAGCGTGGTGCGCTGGCGCGCGGCGCCACACGCGGCGACGGCGCCACCGGCGAGGAGGTCACGGCCAACCTGCGCACCATGCGGGCGGTGCCGCAACGCCTGCGCGGGGATGCGCCCGACCTGATCGAGATACGCGGCGAGGTGTTCCTGGCCAAGGCCGACTTCCTCGCCCTGAACGAGGCGCAGGCGGCGGCCGGGCACCGGCTGTTCGCCAACCCGCGCAACGCCGCCGCCGGTTCGCTGCGCCAGCTCGACGTCTCGGTCACCGCCGGCCGTCCGCTGTCCCTGTTCGCCTACGCCCAGGGGCGGTCGAGCGCGCCGGTGGCGATGTCGCACTGGGACTACCTGCGCCAGCTGCAGTCCTGGGGCTTCACCGTCAATCCGCTATCCGAGCGGCTCGAGGACGCCGAAGCGGCGGAAGCGTTCCAGCGCCGCCTGGCGCTGGACCGGGGCAGCCTGGGCTACGACATCGACGGCGTGGTCTACAAGATCGACGAGCTGGCGCTGCAGGACAGGCTGGGCTTCGTCGGCCGCGCGCCACGCTGGGCGACGGCGTGGAAGTTTCCCGCCGAGCAGGCGATCACTCGGCTGCGCGAGATACGCATCCAGGTGGGACGCACCGGCGCCCTGACGCCGGTCGCGGTGCTGGAGCCGGTCAACATCGGCGGCGTGCTGGTCACGCGCGCGACCCTGCACAACGAGGACGAGATCGCGCGCAAGGACGTGCGCGTCGGCGACCGGGTGCAGCTGCAGCGCGCCGGCGACGTGATCCCGCAGATCGTCGCGGTGCTGCCGGCGGGACCGGAGGACCCGCCGCGCGCGGAGGCGTTCCGCTTTCCCGACACCTGTCCGGCCTGCGGCAGCCGCGCCGAGCGGCCGCCCGGCGAGGTGGTCAAGCGCTGCACCGGCGGCCTGATCTGCCCGGCACAGACCGTGGAGCGGCTGATCCACATGGTGTCGCGGAGCGCCTTCGACGTGGATGGGCTCGGCGAGAAGACCATCGCCGAGTTCCACGCCGAGGGCCTGCTGCAGGCACCGGTCGACATCTTCGGGCTGGCGCGGCACGAGCAGGACATCGCCGCCCGCGAGGGCTGGGGCCCGGTGTCGGCGGCGAACCTGGTGCGCGCGCTGCAGGCGCGCCGCACGATCTCGCTCGCGCGCTTCATCTTCGCGCTCGGCATCCGCCGCATCGGCGAGAACAATGCCCGACTGCTGGCGCGGCACTACGGCAGCTACCGGTCCTGGCGGACGCGGATGCAGCAGGCGACGGTGGTCGGCTCCGACGAGCGGCTGGCACTCGGATCGATCATCGGCGTCGGCGGCGGCATCGCCGAGGAGTTGGTGCAGTTCTTCTGCGAGCCGCACAACCGGGATGCGGTCGACGCGCTCGCCGCCGTGCTCACCATCGAGGACGAGGAGAGCCGCAACGGCGGCGCGCTGTCGGGCAAGACCATCGTCTTCACCGGCAGCCTCTCGAGCATGACGCGCCCGGAAGCCAAGGCGGTGGCCGAGCGGCTGGGCGCCAAGGTCACTGACAGCGTTTCGAAGAACACCGACATCGTGGTGCTGGGCACGGATGCGGGATCCAAGGCGAAGAAGGCCGCCGAGCTCGGACTGGAGACGCTTGACGAGGCGGGCTGGCGCCGGCTGGCCTGCCTGGACGAATAAGGCAGCCGAATTCTGCGCTGCCACACGTCGGATCGGGATGTGCATCCGGTGCACGCCGAGGCTCGGACGCCCGAGGCTCCTCGCCATTGCATGCCTGCCGGTTGCGCCCGTTGCAGGTGCCAGCATCTTCGATGCCCAC
>CAXTNV010000037.1:3376-17304 GCA_964245755.1 uncultured Acetobacteraceae bacterium
ACGGCCAGAAGCTTAAAGAACAAGGGCGAGCCGGGCAGCGTGAGAAGTTCGATCGCGGTGTGGACAAGACCGATGGCCACGTTCAGCCAGCGGCTTATCCGCGGCTTAAGGCCCACAGACAGGAAGATCATGAGCGACGGAACAGCGAGCATGGCAGCCAGTCCGAGGAGCACGATGTCCGTCGCCCGTCCGATCGGACCAAGATTTCCCTTGGCCATGGCTTCGACTGTGCCAGGCGTATACAGGCTGAAGTAGTCATCGTAGATGTATAGAAACATCACCGACGCCCACAGCAATGCAAGTCTTACATTTGGCGGTGTCTTAAAATCCTCAAGCCGCCCTCGAGACTCATTTATCACTGGAGCCTCCAGAGTTTGCGTGCGCGTCCTTCATGTCTTGCGATCGGACGGCCCGAGGACTGGATGCTTCCTGAGGCCGCCGGGTCCCTGGCACCGATTCATCTAGAGGGTATTATGCGTTTCTCATCGGAACCGCTTCATGGCTGAGCATGTACCCGGCAGAGGCGATCATGTGGAAGCCTACGGGGGTGGTGGCGCAGCGCTCGCGGCCCTTGACGAGCCGGCGCGACCGTGTGGCCCTGGCGAACGATCGTGCCATGATCCAGCGTCGGGGCAGCGGGACGGAACCGCGCTCCGCCTCGGACAGTTCGGCAACCTGGAACGCGATGACCTCGGCTGCATCGGCATCTGCGGCTGCCTCACCGGTGCAGCCCTGGTCGACATCGCCAAGCCTGAAGGCCTGTCCCGTTGCATCCCGGATGTCGGCGGCAGGACGCTTGACCGCGCTCCGATGGCTCACAGCGGCCGGTGTGACGTGCACGGCGAACAAGTGGTCGAACGTATCCACGGCCATACGCACCTTCGAGCCGCGCTTGCGCCTGGCATCGTTGAGCCCAGCGTGCGTGCCACTCTGCGATGTCGAGCGCAGGGTGCGGCTGTCGACGATCGCGCCCGTCGGCTCTTCCGAGCGACCAGCCGTCGCGCGCGGCGATGCGCGCAAGTCCTGCGCCAACTTCTCGAAACATCCCGCTGTCAGCCAGCGCTTAGACTGCTGACGCACGGCCGCCCAAGGCGGGAAGTCGTTCGGCACGGTGCGCCGGGTGATGCCGTAGCGCACCACCTAGCGCAGGTCATTGAACGGCCCCCGCATGGCACGCTCACGCTGCGGCGCCGCCTCCGTCATCAGCGTCGGATACGGGACAACCGGCGACCATTCCTCGTCGCCGACCTCAGACGGGCAGGACTTGCGAGGTGGCGCGAAGGGGATCCGTCTTCTTCAACGCCAAGTCTCGCCGAAATGCACAACAGCCTCTAGACAGAAACAGATGGCCTCACCGACGGGGAGATCGAGGGCCGGAGCGGCGCGCTTGGTCGCTGCTTTGCGGAGCCGCATCACGGTCGGGCCCACTGATCTTCTTCGTGACCCCATCTACCGTCGCCTCTGGACCTCCGTGCTGGCGAGCTCGTTCGGCATGCAGATCATGCTTCTGGCCCTGCCGCTCACCGCCGCGATCTCGCTGCATGCCTCGCCCACCGCCATGGGCGTCCTCACCGGCATGGAGACGCTGCCCTTCACGTTGTTCTCGCTGCCATCGGGGGTCTGGCTCGATCGCGTGCGCAAGCTGCCGATCTATGTCGCCGGCGAACTGACGCTCGCCGCCGCCGCCGCCAGCGTGCCGGTCGCCGGCTGGTTCGGCGTCCTGTCCATACCCTGGCTCCTGCTGGTCGCCTTCACCGTCGGTCTGGTCAACACCACCGCCGGCAGCGCCTCTCAGATCGTCCTCAACCAGATCGTGGGACGCGACCGCCTCATCGAGGCCAACGCGAAGAACGCGCTCGCCAACTCCAGCGCCGAGGTTGCCGGGCCGGCGATCGCGGGCGCGCTCATCAAGCTGCTCGGAGCGCCCATCGCCCTGCTGTTCAACGCCGCGCTGCTGCTGATGTCGGCCTCGATCCTCGGCGGCATCCGCACCGACGAGACGCCGCCGCGTGGTGCCGGCCGGTTCTGGCCCGAACTGCTGGCCGGCGGCCGGTTCGTTGGCCGCAACCACCTTCTGGTCGTGCTCGCCGGCTTCGTCGCGTCGTGGGAGTTCTGCAACGCCGCCGCATCCGGCGTGAACATCCTGTTCGCCACGCGAACCCTGACGATGTCCGGACAGAGCGTCGGCCTCTGCTACGTCGGCCTCGGGATCGGCACCGTGCTCGCGAGCCTGTTCGGCGCACGCCTCGGCCGTCGTGCGGGTCCGGGTCGATGCATCACCCTGGGCTTCGCCCTCACCGCTTCCGGCTCGCTGCTGCTGGCCGCTTCTCCCGTCGGACCCTGGGGCCGCGCGGCGTTCGCCCTCGACCTTATGTTGCTCGGCTCCGGCGCGATCCTCATCTTCATCAACTTCATTGCCCTGCGCCAGGCGGTGACCCCTGCGCCGATGCTCGGCCGCATGACCAGTATCATGCGCTGGCTGATCCTCGTCCCGGCCGGCCCGGGCGCGCTGATCGGCGGCTGGCTCGGACAGCACGAAGGGCTTCGCGCCTCGCTCGGCTTCGCCGGCATCGGAGGATGGCTGCTGACGATCACCGCCTGGCGCAGCCCCGTGCTGCGCGCCATCACCGCGCTTCCCCGCGCGAGCCCGCTCACCTCCGAACTCGCGTCGGAACCGCTTCTGTGACCGGTCTGCGACGTCAAGAAGCTGATCGCGACGGGAGATGACCCGGAGCCTCGTCATGCGGCGCGCATGCTGATGGGGTTCGCGTCGTTGACGCTGTTTTTGATGCGTGCGGCCCTGCCGGGTCGTGATCGGTCGCCCCCGCGGGAGCGGCGGGCAAACCGCGCTCGCGGTCAGCTCTGAGCCGTCGGGCGCATGACGATCTCACCCATTTCGACGTCGTCCGGCTGCTCCACTGCGAACGCAATCGCCCGTGCGACTGCGTCGGGAGCCATCGCCATCTCGTCGCGCGCCCTGAGCAGCCGGGCTCTCAACTCCGGATCCGCCACCGCCCGCACGAAGTCGGTATCGACGAAGCCGGGCGAGATGATCGTCACGCGGAGCTTTTCGCGGGCCTCCTGCCGCAGCCCTTCGGAGATGCCGCGCACGGCGAACTTCGTCGCCGAGTAGACGGACTGGCCGGCAACCGTCCTGTGGCCCGTGGTGGAGGCGACGTTGACGCGATGCCCGAAGCCCTGACGGCGAAACACCGGAAGTGCGGCGGCGATGCCGTACAGCACACCCTTGATGTTGACGTCGATCATCTCGTTCCACTCGTCGACGCGCAGGTCGTCGAGCATCGAGATCGGCCGAGGCCGGCGTTGTTGGCCAGAAGGTCCAGCCATCCGGATCGCGTGCCGGCGAGATCCACGAGAGCGGCGACGTCCTCCCGCCGCCTCACGTCCGTCCGCAAGCACGCGACGTCGGCCCCGCCAGCCTCCATCGACGCGGCGAGAGCCTGCAGCCGATCCTGCCGGCGCGTGCCGAGAACCGGTCGCGCCCCACCTGCCGCCAGCAGCAGAGCCGTCGCGCGGCCGATCCCGCTGCTCGCACCGGTGACGACGGCGACCTTCCCGGCAAAATCCGGCATGAGCCTCGTGTCCCTCCGGCCCACCATCGGAGCGCCCGTGGCCCGCCTTGCCTATTTATAAGGTGTTTGCCTGGATCCTCAGCACACTGTGCCGCCCAATTGGGCTGATCATCGCCCTGGCGTGGGGCAGATACCGACAATCGAGCACATTGTCGGCATGCGTTTGCAGGAGCGTGTCCATATACCGCTCGATCGTGCGCAAAATCCGCGTGGATGGATGCTGGCACGCCGCTTGCTGTTCAACAGTCGTCGCATAGCGAGGGAGGCAAGCCAGATGCCAGCAGTCGAAGCAAGACGTCACGCCGTCGGTGACGCGCTCGTCGATTACGAGGAGAAGGTGTTCGAGGATGTGAAGGCGGAGCCGGGACAAAAGGCCCTCGTCACCTTCCACACCGTGGCCTTCGAGGGCTCCATCGGCCTGGTCAACCTGCTGCAGGCGACCCGACTGCAGCGCAAGGGCTTCGAGACCTCCATCCTGCTCTATGGCCCGGGTGTGACGCTCGGCGTGCTGCGCGGCTTCCCGCGACTGGGCGACGAGGCGTTCCCGGGGCATCAGAACTTCAACAACCAGATCAAGAAGTTCATGGACGAGGGCGGCAAGGTGTTTGCCTGCCGGTTCTCGCTGCAGGCATTGTATGGGCACGGCGAGCCGTCGCTGATGGAGGGCATCCGCCCGATCAACCCGCTCGACGTGCTCGACTGCATGCTGCTGCACAAGCGCGACAACGCCGTCATCATCGACACCTGGACCGTCTGACCGGGACGGCGACGGAGAGCCGCATGCGAGGCATCGTCAGGGCCGCCGCCGTCCAGCTCGTGCCGGTGCTGGAGGACGGCACCGGCACCCAGGAGAAGATCCTCGCCGCGATCGCCGAGGCCGCCCGCGCCGGCGTGCAGATCGCGGTGTTCCCCGAGAGCTTCGTGCCGTACTACCCCTACTTCTCGTTCGTGCACCCGCCGGCCAGCATCGGCGGCGAGCACATGCGGCTGTACGACAACGCGCCCACCGTACCGGGGCCGTTCACCGACGCCGTCTCCGACGCCGCGCGCGCCGGCGGCATCGTGGTCGTGCTCGGCGTCAACGAGCGCGACCACGGCTCGCTCTACAACACCCAGCTGGTGTTCGACGCCGACGGCACGCTGCTGCTCAAGCGCCGCAAGATCACGCCTACCTTCCACGAGCGGATGATCTGGGGACAGGGCGACGGCGCCGGGTTGCGCGTGGTCGGCTCCGCGGTCGGGCGTCTCGGCGCGCTGGCCTGCTGGGAGCACTACAACCCCCTCGCCCGCTACGCCCTGATGACCCAGCACGAGGAGATCCACTGCGCGCAGTTCCCGGGCTCGATGGTGGGACAGATCTTCGCCGACCAGATGGAGGTGACCATCCGTCACCACGCGCTCGAGGCCGGCTGCTTCGTGATCAACGCCACCGGCTGGCTCTCCGAGCAACAGCTGCACGCGATCATCCCGGACACGTCGATGCACAGGGCGCTGCGCGGGGGCACCTGCTCGGCGATCATCTCGCCCGACGGCAGCCACCTGGCGCCACCGCTGCGCGAGGGCGAAGGCATGGTCGTCGCCGATCTCGACCCGTCGCTGATCGTCAAGCGCAAGCGGATGATGGATTGCGTCGGCCACTACGCCCGCCCGGAGCTGCTCTCGCTGCGCCACGACCGCAGGGAGACGCCAACCTTCCACGACGTCAACAGCCACGATCGGAGCGGCCAGCCGGATGTCCCAGACGATGTCTCTTCCCAGCACAGGAGCGGCCGTGCCGCCGCCGGAGCACCTGCTGACCGAGCTGCAGTCGCTCGGGATGCGGCTGACTGAGGACCCCGCCCGGGCCAACGGCGCCTCCTCCAGGCGCGGCGGCGCGGGACCTTCCGACCACAAGGCGATCCGCATCGGCGGCCACACCGTGATGGTGCCGATCCACACCGCGCCCTCGCGCCGCTCGCCGTTCAGCGCCGTCGGCGCCGGTCTCGACGGCGCGGCCACGCTGCTCCGCGACGGCGTCGCGGTCGGGCGCATCGCCTTTCCCAGGCAGCCGCGCTTCTACGCGCTGCAGACCTTCGACGGCGTGCCGTACTGGAAGATCGCGATGCTGCACGGCTCGGACGTGCTGGCGACCACCGTGCTGCAGACCTGCATCCGCTACGCCGACCGGCGCACCGCCTGCCAGTTCTGCGCCATCGGGCAGTCGCTGCAGGCCGGACGCACGGTCGCGCACAAGACCCCGGCACAGCTGGCCGAGGTCGCGCGCATGGCCGTGCTGCTCGACGGTGTCAGGCACATGGTGCTGACCACCGGCACTCCGAATGTGGTGGATCGAGGCGCCGCGATCCTGTGCGAGAGCACGCGCGCGATCAAGCAGGCGGTAGCACTTCCGGTGCAGGCGCAGTGCGAGCCGCCGCGCGACGCCGGCTGGTACGGCAGGCTCAGGCAGAGCGGCGTCGACAGCCTGGGTATGCATCTGGAAGCCGTGACGGAGGCGGTGCGCGCGCGCATCATGCCGGGCAAGGCCACCGTCAGCGTCGAGCGCTACCTCGAAGCCTTCCGCGACGCGGTGCCGGTGTTCGGCCGCGGCCAGGTCAGCACCTACCTGCTCGCCGGCCTCGGCGACAGTGTGGGCGAGATCCTCGCGATGTGCGAGACCCTGATCGGCATCGGCGTGCACCCGTTCGTGGTGCCGTTCGTGCCGATCGGCGGCACGCCGCTCGAGAGCCACGCGCCGCCGTCGGCGGATTTCATGCGCCAGGTGCTGGTGCCGCTGGCACGCATGCTGCGCGACGGCCGGCTGCGCTCCGCCGACGTCAAGGCCGGCTGCAGCCGCTGCGGCGCCTGCTCGTCGCTGTCGGCCTACGAGGCGGCCTGAGATGCTCTACGAGGACCGCATCGCGCCCTTCATCCCCGGCGAGTTCCGCGTCAAGCTGGCCGGCGAGGCGTGGGAACGCCGTGGTCACTACCGGCTGCGCCGCGAGATCTTCTGCGAAGAGCAGGGGATCTTCGAGGCCGACGACCGCGACGCGATCGACGCCGAGGCGCTGCCGATCGTCGCGGTCAGCTGCATCGCCGGTGCGGCAGATCAGGTGGTGGGCGTGGTGCGCATCCACCAGCCGCGGCCGCGCCTGTGGTGGGGCTCGCGGCTCGGCGTGCACCCCGACTTCCGGCGCATCGGCAGCGTCGGTGCCGAACTGGTGCGGCTCGCCGTCTGCACCGCGACCTCGCGCGGCTGCGACCGGTTCCTCGCGCACGTGCAGGCGCAGAACGTCGAGTTCTTCGAGCGCCTGCATTGGATCTCGCGCGAGCAGGTGACGCTGCACGAACGCCCGCACCACCTGATGCAGGCCGAGCTGCAGCACTACCTGCCGCACGGTCGCCCGATGCTCGGCTTCCTGCGGCCGCAGCAGCGGCAGCGACGCGCGGCGTGAGCGAGCTCGCCGGCCTCGCTTTGGCACTGCGCGACGGCGTTGGCCTGCGGCACAAGCAGGACATCGCCCCGGTGATCGCCGCACTCGGGCTCGGTGACGCCGCGATACGGGTCGGCGACGACTGTGCCGCGATCCCGGACGGGGACGGCTGGCTGCTGCTCGCGATCGAGGGGTTCCTGCCGGCCTTCGTGGCGCGCGAGCCGTTCTTCGCCGGCTATTGCGGCGTAATGGTCAACCTGAGCGACATCGCCGCGATGGGCGGCCGGCCTGTCGCGGTGGTGGACGCGATCTGGAGCCGCGGCGGTGATAGCGCGCGCCCGCTGCTGCAGGGGCTGCGCGCGGGTGCCGCCGCCTACGGCGTGCCGATCGTCGGCGGCCACACCAACAGCCGCGCCGACGCCGAGCAGCTCGCGGTCGGCGTCCTCGGGCGCGCAAGCCGGCTGCTGACCTCGTTCGACGCCAAGCCCGGCGAGCAGCTGCTGGCGGCGTTCGACCTGCGCGGCCGCTACCGCGAGCCGTTCGACTGGTGGGACGCGAGCTCGCACTGTAGCGATCCCTCCAGGCTGCGCCTCGACCTGGAGCTGCTGCCGCGCCTCGCCGAGAGCGGCCTGTCGGCGGCGGCCAAGGACATCAGCATGGGCGGCCTGATCGGCACCGCCATCATGCTTGCCGAATGTTCCGCCATCGGCCTGTCGATCCGGCCGCACGACGTACCGCGTCCACCCGGCGCCGACCTCGCGCGCTGGCTCACCGCGTTCCCCTCGTTTGGCTTCCTGCTGACCTGCACCGAGCAGAACACCGCCGCCGTGATCGACCGCTTCGCCGCGCGCGGGATCGACTGCGCGGCGATCGGACGCTGCGAGTACGGCACCCGGATCGAGCTGGTGGAGGGCCGCGAGCGCCAGGTCGTGCACGACCTGGCAGTGGCACCGCTGATTGGCTGCGGGCGCGACGCCGCATGAACCGGCCGCGCATCGGCATCTTCGCGCACTCGACCAACCCGCGCGGCGGTGTGGTGCACGCCATGCAGCTCGCCGAGGCGCTGTGCGATGCGGGCGAGGACGCGGTGCTGCTGGCGCCGTCGCCATCCGCTCGCCGCTTCTTCCGCCCGGCCCGGTGTCCCACGATCCTGATGCCGGCGGCCGAGGTGTGCGACGACGTCGAACAGCTGGTCAGTATCCGGCGGCGGGAGGTCGCGGCCTTCCTGCGCTCGCCTGCGGCACCGCACTTCGACATCGTGCACGCACAGGACTCGATCAGCGCGCTGGCCCTCTCCGACCTGGTGCGGGAGGGTCGCCTCGCCGGCTTCGTGCGCACCGTGCATCACCTCGACGCCTTCGAGAATCCTCGCCTCGCCGCCTGGCAGGACGAGGCGGTGCGCAGTGCCTCGCGACTGGGCTGCGTGAGTGCGCTGTGCCGCATGCAGCTCGAGCGGCGCTTCGGACGCAGCGCCGCCTGGGTCGGTAACGGCGTCGAAGCCGCGCGCTTCGCGCCGCGAGATGAAACCCCCAACTCGGCAGCCGCATGGCGCGAGCGGCTGCCGAGCGGCGGCCGGATGATCCTCGCCGTCGGCGGCATCGAGGCGCGCAAGAACACGCTCGGCACGCTGCGCGCCTTCCTGCAACTGATGCGCCGCCGCGAGCCGCCCGACCTGCGGCTGGTGATCGTCGGCGGCGCGACGCTGCTCGATCACGCCGGCTACCGCCGCGCCTTCGACCAGGAGTTGCGGGACAGCGGCCATGCCGACCGCGTGCTGATCGCCGGCGTGGTCGAGGATGCCGAGATGCCCTCGCTGTACCGCGCCAGTGCGATGCTCTGCTTTCCGTCGCTGCAGGAAGGCTTCGGGCTATGCGTCATCGAGGCGATGGCGAGCGGCATTCCGGCGATCGTCTCGCGCGGCGCGCCGTTCGACGAGTACCTGGAGCACGGCGACGCCGTGCGCGTCGATCCCGGCGATCCGCGCTCGATCGCCGCCGGGATGTTGCGCGCGCTGCGACCGGAGGTGGCGCGCCGTGCCCGCACGGTCGGTCCGCTGCGTGCGCGCGGCTTCGGCTGGGATCGCGTCGCCGCCCGCCACCAAGCCCTCTACGAACCGTTGCGGATGGAGCTGTGCCAGCATGCCTGAGATGCGGTTCCAGCTGCTCTGGCCGGACGGCTCGGAGACGCTGTGCTACTCCCCCTCGCTGGTGGTCGCGGAGCATCTCTCCGAGGGTGCCTGCTACGGCGTCGCCGACTTCCTCGGCCGCGTCGGCACGGCGCTGCGCATCGGCAGCGACCGGGTGCAGCAGAAATACGGGGCGCCGTGCGCCCGCGCCCTCGCCCAGCTGGCGCAGATCAACGCCCGCGCCGAGGCCTTCGCCGGCGTCGAAGATGCTTCAGTCACCGTCGTGAGGTTCCTCAGATGAGCGCCACCCGCCACGACGTCGTCGTCATCGGCGCCGGCCAGGCCGGCCTCTCGGCAAGCTGGCAGCTGACGCGGCACGGCATCGACCACGTGGTGCTCGAGCGGCACCGGCCGGCGCACGCCTGGCGCAGCGAGCGCTGGGACAGCTTCTGCCTGGTGACGCCGAACTGGCAGTGCACCCTGCCCGGCCACAGCTACGCCGGCGCCGATCCGCACGGCTTCATGCTCCGCGACGAGATCGTGCGCTACGTCGAGGACTACGCGGCCTCGTTCGAGGCACCGGTGCGCAGCGGCGTGCACGTGGTGTCGCTGCGGCCTTCCGACGACGGCTACCTGATCCGCAGCGACGACGCCGCGTTCTCCGCCGGGCAGGTGGTGATCGCCACCGGCGGCTATCACGACCCGATCCTCCCCGCCTGCGCCGCCACACTCGATCCCGCCGTCGCGCAGATCCAGTCCTCGGAGTATCGCAATCCGCAGGGGTTGCCCGAGGGAGCGGTGCTGGTGGTCGGCACCGGGCAGTCCGGCTGCCAGATCGCCGAGGATCTGCACCTCGCCGGACGCCAGGTGCACCTGTGCGTCGGCGAGGCGCCGCGGGTGGCGCGTCGCTACCGGGGTCGCGACGTGGTCGAGTGGCTGCACCTTATGGGCTACTACGACATCCCGGTGGACGAGCACCCGCTGCGCGAGGGGGTCCGCGACAAGACCAACCACTACGTCACCGGCCGCGACGGCGGCCGCGACATCGACCTGCGCCTGCGCGCGACGCAGGGCATGGAGCTCTACGGCCGGCTGCTCGACATCCAGGGCAGCGTCGCCCGCTTCACCCCCGACCTCGCGCACAACCTCGACGCCGCGGACGCGGTCAACGAGAGCATCAAGCGCAGCATCGACGGCTGGATCGCCAAGCAGGCCGTCGACGCGCCGGCCGAGCCGCCGTACCTGGCGCCGTGGCACCCGGCCGCGGAGCGTTCGTCGCTGGATTGCCGGCAGGCCGGCATATCCAGCATCGTCTGGTGCATCGGCTTTCGCATGAACTTCGACTGGGTGGACGCCCCGGTGTTCGACGATCGCGGCCTGCCGCTCCACCGACGCGGGATCACCGCGCAGGACGGGCTCTACTTCCTCGGCCTGCCCTGGCTGCACAGCTGGGGCTCCGGTCGCTTCTCCGGCATCGCCCGCGACTCCGCCCACGTCACGGAGGCGATCGTGCGGCGCCTGCGCTCTTGAGTAGCCGGCTCGCCCCGGCCGAGATCAGCTGGCTGCCGCAGCTGGGCCATGTCTCCGGCCCGATCTACCGCGCCATCGCCCACGCGATCGGCGAAGCGATCCGCAGCGGCGGCCTGCAGCCCGGTGACCGGCTGCCGCCGCACCGCAGCCTGGCGCGCGCCCTCGCGGTCGACATCACCACGGTCACCCGCGGCTACGGCGAGGCGCAGCGCCAGGGGCTTGTCGAAGCCGCCACCGGCAGCGGCACCTTCGTCCGCGCCGGCGCGCACATGCTCGGCCAGCGGGAGGTGATCGACCTGACCATGAACCTGCCGCCGGCCCCGCCCGGGGTGCCGCTGGGCCGCGTGATCCAGGACACCGTGGCACGGCTGCTGCGCCAGCAGGATGTCGGCACGCTGATGTCGTATCGCTGGGGTGCCGGCACCGCCGAGGACCGCGCCGCCGGCGCCGCGTGGCTGCGGCCGTGCCTCGGCCGCATCGACCCGCAGCACCTGCTGGTGTTCCCCGGCGCGCAGAGCGCCATGCTCGCCGTGCTGACCACCCTGACCCGTCCAGGCGACGTGATCCTGAGCGAGCGCATCACCTATCCCGGCATCAGGGCGCTCGCGGCACAGCTCGGGCTGATCCTGCAGGGGGTCGATGGCGACCGCGACGGGATCTGCCCCGACCGGCTGGAGGAAGCCTGCCGCCGCTTCCGCCCTCGCCTGCTCTACCTCAACCCGACGATCCAGAACCCGACCACGATCACGCTGCCGGTGGCGCGCCGCCGCGCCGTCGCCGAGGCCGCGCGCCGGCAGGAGCTGCCGATCCTGGAGGACGACGCCTACGGCCTGTTCCCGGCGCAACCTCCCGCAGCACTTGCCTCTTTCGCCCCGGAGTGGACCTACTACGTGGCGACCGTGGCCAAGAGCCTCTCGCCCGGCCTGCGCATCGCCTACCTGCTGGCTCCCGGCCAGTCCCAGACCTTGCGCCTGACCGCAGCACTGCGCGCCACCGCGCTGGCCAGTTCCGGACTGCTCAGCGGCATCGTCACCAGCTGGATCAAGTCGGGACAGGGCGGCGAGATCCTGGCCGCGGTGCGCGCGGAGGCCGCGGCACGCCAGGTGATCGCGCGCGAGTTGCTCCCCGAGAGCGACGTTGACGCGCATCCCGAGGGGCTGCATGTCTGGCTGCGCCTGCCGCGGCACTGGCAGGCGCCGGGCTTCGCCGCCTATGTGCGCAAGCAGGGTCTGTCGATCGTGCCGGAAGATGCGTTCTCGCTCGATCCGCAAGGGCGCCGGGCGGTCCGGATCGCGCTCGGAGCGGCGCCCGACCGCGGCAGCCTGACCGAGGCTCTGCGGGCCGTGTCCGCCGCGCTGTCGCATCACGTGCCGGAAGCCTACGGCGCGGTCGTCTAGCGGCGCTGTTGAACCTCACCCGCGATGCCATGGCTCTGGGGTCTCGCGCAACTGCGGCTGCCGAGCGAGGTCGTGCGCTCGGCACTCGGCGTTCAGCCAGTTCCGCGCTGTCCGTCAGGCCTCGGCAAGCTTAGCGTGAGGTTTGGGCAGAACCCGTTCTGCCGCACGGCGTTGCGTGATCCGAGAGCGGGGAACTCGTCGCCATGGGCAGGATCGTCGTCGTAGGCGCCTCGGGAGCCTCGGTTCCGGTGACCGTCGATGGCGCGGCTGCCTTCTCCCTGGCCGAAGCCTCGGCCGACACCATCAACGGTCTGGCGTCCAGCGGCAGCCTGTTCGCGCAGAACCTGTTGCCCGGAGCGGCGATCGCGACCGTGCCGGGTGGCGCCACCGGCGAAGCGCTGCTGTTCTCGCCGGGAAGCGTCGGATTTCCTTCGGGCTACGATTTCCTGATCATCCCTGCCGCCGGCGCCACCGTCGATGAGACGGAAACCGCTTCGGCAACCACGGTGCTTGCCGGCACCGGCGACACGACCGTGATGGGCGGCGGCGGCGGCGGCGCATTCATCGCCGGCGGAGGCGGCAACCTGTTCCAGGGTGCCAGCGTGGGCGGCGGCAGCTACACGATCGCGCTGGGCAACGGCAACGACAGCGTCGACGCGTTCAGCGGCAACAACCTGGTGTACACCGGCACCGCTCATAATCAGGTCGAG
Source organism: uncultured Acetobacteraceae bacterium (assembly GCA_964245755.1). Classification (GTDB taxonomy): domain Bacteria; phylum Pseudomonadota; class Alphaproteobacteria; order Acetobacterales; family Acetobacteraceae; genus Lichenicoccus. Next base: position 16,142 of record CAXTNV010000037.1, read on the forward strand.
CTTCACGGTGGCCAGAACACGGTCTGGTCATCCGGGTCGGACAACATCATTGCCGACAGCGACGGCGTGATCGGGCTGGACGGGTCCGGCAGCAACGTAAGCGCCGGAGAGCGCACCCTGGTCGTGGACAACGGGATCGGCAACTCGGTGCGGACCGGCAGCCTGACGTCGGAAACGATCTTCGGCGGCGGCGGCGGCCACTACACCTATGGACCGGGACAGACCACCATCATCGGCGGCGCCGACGACACCATCAGTGGCGGAGGCACTTCCACCGATCCTGCGCACGCGAACATCTTCGGCGGGATCAACACCGTGGTCGATCTCGACAGCTTCCTGGCGGACTTCACCTTCATCGCGGATCCTGGGGAGCGTGCCACGCTTGTCGGCGTCACCTCCGACGCGGTGTTCGGCGCGAGCGGCGCGAATGTCAGCTACGCCAGTGCGGAGGGCCTCAGCTACCTGATCGCGGGCGCGGGCAACGAGACCCTGAACGGTGCGCGTGCGTCGGGTTCGCTCGAACTGTTCGGCGGCGAAGACACGGCCCTGACCGGCGGCTCGGGCAGCGACACGGTGATCGCCGGCACCGGCAACAACACCATCACCGGCGGCGCCGGCGGCGCCAACCTGTTCATCTTCTCCAAGGGTGCCGCGGGCGGTCACGACGTGATCACCGACTTCACCGGCGCAGCCGGAAACCTCGTGGGCTTGTTCGGCTACGGCGCGAATGCGGCGCAGGCGGCGCTCGCCGGCGCATCAAGCAGCGGCTCCGGTAGCGTCATCTCGCTCACCGACAACACCACCATCACCTTCGATGCGGTCACGCCGGACCAGCTGAAGGCGGACGCCGCCAGGTTCTTCTCGACCTAGAACCTGTCGACAAAAGATGACAGCCACACGCGTCCAGTGGCAAGGTTCAGGAAGCCGAGAAAGCACATGTCGGCCTTACCGTAGCGCGTGGCGATGCGACGCGTCTGCTTGAGCCAATCGAACATGCGCTCGATGCGACTTCGATCCGGGTAAGCACGATAGCCGCAGGATAGTGGTAGTTTGCGGGATCACTGGCAGGGTGCCTTTCATCAAAACCCGCTGCGGACGTCGTCACCGTCGTAGCCCTTGGCAGCTGAAATGCGCTGCGGGTTGACGACCTGCAGCGCGACCAA
>CAXTNV010000037.1:17404-27384 GCA_964245755.1 uncultured Acetobacteraceae bacterium
GTGCCGCCAGTTGTCGGTCAAACCGAGCCCAGACAGGGTTTCGGGTAGTGCGTCCCAAACGCACTGTCGGGCCCAACAACTGAACCGAACGTAACCGAGTTCCACTTGCCGAAGCGCTCGTGCATATCGCGCGAGGGACATCCGATCCGCAGCACGTAGAGCGTTCCGTTGAGGAAGCGGCGTCTATCCGCGCTGGACGTGCCCATCGGCCGCGCCCCAGGAGCAGTAGTGGTCCGATGACCGCCCATCTCAGCCGCCGTCAGATCGCCTCGAACCGCGCCTGTCGCTCCTCACGAAGGAGGGTTGAGTCATCGAAAACTCTGTACAACCAGGTCACCGCCAACATCAGCTACGAGACCTTGATCAGGTCAGCAAGTTTCCTAGCAATTTCCTGCACAGGAGTCTCCCAGTCGAACGGCGCCGGCTGCGTGTAGACCCGCACGGTGCTGTACCACGGCGTGTCGGTGCGCCCCGGAAGCCACCGCCAGCACCGGTCATAGCGCGACAACAGCCAGACCGGCTGGCCCAGCGCTGCCGCCAGGTGGGCCGTGGACGTGTCCACCGCGATCACCAGATCGAGCAGCGACACGAGGCCGGCGGTATCGTCAAAATCCGCGATCCGGGCGATGTGGTCGATGACTGAAACTCCGGACGGCGAACCAACCAGCTCGCTAGCCGGTTTGCAAAGCTGCAGGCTGTAGAACAGTGCGTCAGGCGCGCAGACTGCCAGGGGCGCCAGCGCGGACAGGATCGTCGAGCGGCGCTCGTCCATGAGCCTGTTCCCGAGATGCCAGGGACGCTTCCCCCCCGACCAGACCAGCCCGACCCTCAGCGGCAGTCTCGGCGATGTTCCCTTGAAGGAATGGCGTGCCAGATCCTGATCAAGCAGCATACGCCATCCGGCTAAAATGCCGGGATCCGCGACCAGGCAGCCATCAGCGAAAGGCATGGTCTCGATCGTCATGGCCAACGCGTAGGGCAGGCTCATGAGCGTGCAGAACAGGTCATAGATCGGCACCGCATCCTCCGTGGACGCCACGGGAATGCCGAACGGCACTTGCATCACGAGCCGGCAATCCATCTCCCGCAGCAATGGGATGAAGCGGCAGAACTGGAGGATGTCACCCAGACCGCCCTCGCCGTGCAGCAGAAAGGTGCGGCTCGCCAGGGGCTCCCCCTTGCATGACGGGTCCTTGGGGAGGCCTGCCGCGAAGGTCCGCGTGTGTAGCCGCCACTCGTACCCGGCAAGACCCCGCTGGTAATTTCCGGCGGCGAAATGCGCGAGCGAGCGGCCGGTCCGGAGGTCGGCATTGTCGGGAGCTAGTGCGACGGCCAGATCGAAGAAACCTTAAGCCTGGTTCGGCAGACCGCGACGTCGCAGGGTGATCCCCATCCCGGACAAGGCGGGGCCGTGATCCGGCTTCAAGCGCAGGGCGCTAGCGAACGCGGCGACAGCGTCGTCGTATCGCTGCAGCTCGAGGCAGACGGTGCCCAGGTTCGACCAGGCGCCATGGCGCCGCGGATCGAGCAGGACAGCCAGCTCGAGGATGGGCAGCGCTTCCTCGAAACGGTCGAGCCCCTCGAAAGCGCCTCCGAGGTTGAGCAGTAGCCGAACGTCATCAGGCCTGGACGGGACGATCTTGATCAGGGCTTCCACGGCCGCTGCATAGTCCCCCTTCTGCAGCGCGGCATCGGCGGCAGCAGTCAACATCACCGGGTCAATCTTGACCGACGGAGGCCCCATGCAGGCAGCTGTCGAGGCTGGCACTGGCCTGTTCCTCCATCGGCCCCTCACACCCGTAACGATCGTAAAAATCGGTAAATATCGTTTGGCGCTGCTTGAGGGTCAGCCGTAATGGTTCGGGCACACGCAGGAACAACCTGTCGCACAGTAGTCGATGTTCTGACCTACCGCGCAGATGCCGAATTCTGTTACAACCTTCGTCAACAGGTCCTAGGAGATCATCAGGCGGGCGCATCGCTCGGATGATCATGGCCTGAGCGGAACGATGGCGATGCATCTCGGCGTCCGAGGGCGCTCGGCAATGCCGGCCGCTCCGGGTCAAGATCCAATGCCCCGACCGGGTGCACGGCTGCAGACATATTCCCGTGCGTTCCGCCCACGGCGACCGGCAGCTCGATCCCGCTCACCGCAACGTGCCGCGGCCATCCGGCAACGCTTCCCTACGGCCCGGCAGCGGCCGCGGTCGGAAGGACGACCAGCCGCATCGTCGCGCGGTGGTGCCGGCGATGCTCAGGCGCGGACCACGCGGACGACCGCCTCGCGCAGCTGCTGCACCGCCGTCTCCAGCACGCCGGCGTTCTGCCGCACCGCAGCGGCCTGCTTGTCGGTCTCGCCGGCGGCACCGCGCAGGTCGTCGGTGCGCTGCGACATCTGGTTCGCGGCACCCGCCGTGGCGCCGACGCTGCGTGCGATCTCCGCGGTGGCCGCGCTCTGCTGCTCCACCGCGGCGGCCACCGAGGTGGTGATGCCGTCGATCTCGCCGATCATCGTCACCATCTGCGCCACCTCCGACGCGGCCAGAGCGGTCGCCTGCCGAACCGCGCTGATCTGCCGGGTGATGTCCTCGGTGGAGCGCGCGGTCTGGGTCGCCAGCTGCTTGACCTCGCTGGCAACGACCGCGAAGCCCTTGCCGGCATCGCCCGCGCGCGCGGCCTCGATCGTCGCGTTCAGCGCCAGCAGGTTGGTGCGGGCGGCTATGTCGGCGATCGCCTTGGTCACCTCGCCGATCTGCTGCGCCTGCTGCGACAGCGCCTCGATGCTGTCACGGGCGCCGCGTCCCGCCACCACCGCCTTCTGTGCCGCCGTGCTGGAATGCAGCACTTGCTGCATGATCTCGCCGATCGAGGCGCTCAGCTGCTCCGCCGCACTCGCCACTGTCTGTGCGGTGAGCAGCGTCTCGCCGGCTGCCGCGGCCGCCTCGGAGGCATTATGCCCGGTTCGCGCGGCCGTCGCCGACATCGCCGCGGCGGTCACCGACATGTCGGTGGTGAGCGAGCTGACCGTTTCGACGGCGATGCCCGCCTCGTGCTCGATCGTCTCCGCCATCTTCTTCAGCGCCAGCCGACCGTCCTGTTCCGCCGTCGCGTAGGTCTCCAGCAGCACCTCGAGATCGAGCCAGGCGGCCTTGTTCAGGGCCGAGCGCAGCGCCGTCCTGGCGTGCTGCCCGCGTGACCGGAACAGCCTACGGGCCACCCCGCCCTCTTGCGCCAGTCCAAGGTCGTCGATGATCCCGTCGATGACGCTCGCATGGCAGATCGCGGCCGCGAAGCCGGGGATGCCGTTGCCGTAGAACGCGGAGGCGAGCGCCTGCGCCGACTGCAGAAAACCTTCGCCGAAGTCGCCCGTCGCCACGCGTGTCCAATGCCCGACCCGGACCTGGCGAACCGCCGGGTGAGTCAGGGCGGCCTGCATCTCCGGCCAGGCGGCGAAGGCGCCATGCAGTTCGTCCAGCAGGGCCGGCAACCGTCGCGCCGCGAACTCCCGCAGACCGTTCAGGGAACGCACGTCGTCGGCGGTGATCCGGAAGGCGGCGAGACGCTTTTCCTGGTCTGCATTGCCGGTCATGACGCTGTGCGAGCCTCCGCGATTAAAGTCGTTACCTTCGCCTGCCGCCGGCCGGGACGGCGTTCCGCGCGAGCGGTGCCCCGTCGGCGGCGGAGCGGCCCGATGATGACCCGGCCTTCCGAGCGTGGATCATGTGGCACGACGGTAAAGCAAAGATTAAGGCGGGCCCGCTGCCTGCGCCGGCTCAGCTCGGCCTGAGCCAGATCGGATCGGCGAGGCGGCTGACGAACGCCGCGTGCGCCTGCAGCGCCGCCGCGTCGGGCACGATCGGACGAGGGATGCGGGCGGTCCGCAGCGCGTACGACACCGTCAACCGTCCCGCGCCCGCACCCCCCTCCTCCGTCGCCAGGGCGAGCCCGCGCTGCCGGCCGCCGATCAGCTCGAGATAGACCTGCGCGAGCAGCCGGCAATCGAGCAGGGCGTTGTGCGTGGTGCGCTCGGAGAGGTCGATCGCGTAGCGGCGGCAGAGCGCATCCAGGCTGTTCGGCAGGCCTGGGAAGCGGGTTCTGGCCATGTCGAGGGTGTCGACCATGCGGGCGCGCGGCAATGGCGGCAGCTCGAGCCGCCGCAGCTCGGCGTCGAGGAAGCCCATGTCGAACGAGGCGTTATGCGCGATCAGCGGGTGATCGGACACGAAGTCCAAGAAACCGTCGACGATCTCGGAGAAGCGCGGCTTGCCGATCAGGTGCGCGCGCGTGTAGCCGTGCACGCGCGACGCCTCCTCGGGAATGTCGCGCTCCGGATCGATCAGCACGTGATAGTGCCGTCCGCTCGGCAGGTCGTCGATCAGCTCCAGGGCGGCGATCTCGATCACCCGGTCGCCGGTGGCGGGATCGAGACCCGTGGTCTCGGTATCGAACAGCACGGCTCGCCTCATCGTCGCCTCTCCATCACAGGCGCCCCCACAGGCGCCGTCAGCCGGCGCAGCAGGCGCCGGATCTGCCGCAGGCTGTGCCAGCGTGACAAGCCGGTGCGGATCACGACGTCGGCAAGCCGCCGCTTCTCCGCATCCGGCATCTGCCGCGCGATCAGCGCCGCGACCTCGTCGCGGTTCATGCCGCGTCGTTGCCGCACGCGGCGCATCTGCGCGGCGGGGGGTGCCGAGACGACCACCACCAGGTCGCATCCCGACCGGCCGCCACACTCCAGCAGGAGCGGGATGTCCAGCACCGCCCACCGGCAGCCGCGCCGATGCGCGCGCTGCAGGAAGCGCCGCTGCGCCTCGCGTACCATCGGATGCAGGATCGCCTCCAGCCTGCCGAGCCGGGCGGGATCGGCGGCCACCGCCGCGCGCAGCCTGGCGCGATCGACCCGCCCGTCGCGTACCGCCTGCGGCAGCAGGGCCGCGATGGCCGGCACCGCCGCGCCGTACCGCCCCTGCAGCCGGTGCACGGTGCGGTCGGCGTCGAACACCGGCAGCCCGGCGCGGCGGAACGCGGCGGCGGCGGTGGACTTGCCCATGCCGATGCCGCCGGTCAGGCCGATGATCCTCACCCGGCCGCGACGCCCAGCGCCCCGTCGCTCAGGAGGCTCAGCACCGCCTCGTCAACGGTCGGCCGCACGCCGAACCAGGCGGCGAAGCCGGGCACCGCCTGATGCGCCAGCATGCCGATGCCGCCCACCGTGCGCAGGCCGCGCGCCCGCGCCTGCGCCAGCAGTGGGGTTTCGCGCGGGGCGTAGACGATGTCCGCGACCACCAGCCCGGGCGAGGCCCGCGACAGGTCGGCCGGCAGCGCATCCTGACCGGTCATGCCGAGCGTCGTGGTGTTCACCAGCAGCGCCACCTCGCCGAGGTGGCCGCTCCAGGCCGGCCATGGGATCGGCACGACGCCAGGCATTTCGACCGCCAGCACCCGTGCCCGCTCGGCGGTCCGGTTGGCGACCCGGAGCCGCACGCCGCAGGCGAGCAGGGCGCCCGCGATGGCGCGTGCGCCACCCCCGGCACCGAGCAGCAGCACCGGCCCCGCGCAGGGGTCGATCCCGGCGGCGCGCAGGCTTGCGACGAAGCCCTGACCGTCGCTGCTGCTGCCGGCGATGTGCCCGTCGGCGCCGAACGACAGCGTGTTGGCGCTGCCGGCCGCGCGCGAGGCCGCATCGAGGCTGTCGCACAGCGCCGCCGCGGCCTGCTTGTGCGGGACGGTGACGTTGACCCCCGCGAAACCGCACGCCTGCAGCCCGCGCAGCGCCGTCTGCAGCGATCCCGGCGGCACCGCGAGCGGCACGTAGGCGCCGTCGATGCCGTAGCGCGCCAGCCAGTGATTATGCAGCAGCGGCGACAGGGAGTGCGCGACCGGCCAGCCGACCACGCCGGCGAGCCGGGCACGCCCGCTCAGCGTCAAGGCCCGGTCCGCGAAGGCGGGGACCGCGTCAAGGATTGGCGTCCCGGTAGCGCGTCCAGGCCTGCGGCAGCAGCCAGCCAAGCCTCGCGGCCCACTGCGCCTGACCGATCTCGTCGGCGATCAGGTCCTGGCGGATCTCGATCTCGACGTGAGGCAGGCCGCGTCGTTCGCCATGCACCGGCACGGTGTAGTCGTCGAGGTCGGACAGCGCGTACGGCTCGTTGTCACCCACCACGAGGTCGCCCTCCTGCCGCAGCAGGTCACGCAGCAGGAGGGCGAAGCGCGGGTCGTGATGATGCAGCACGCCGGCGTGCCACGGCCGCTCGCCGGATCCCGCTGCCCCGGGAGCCGCCCCAGGAGCTGACTTGGGAGCCGCCGCACTCGGGCGGTCGCCGTGGCGCAAGCGCGGCGTGAAGCTGTGCAGCGCCACCAGCACCGTCTCCAGGCCTGCGGCATGGCGCGCATCCAGCAGGCCGGCGATACAGTCGTGGTACGGCGTGAAGACCTCGCGCACCCGTGCCGCGCGATCGGCCTCAGCCAGACCGGCATTGCCCGGAACCGTGGTGCAGTCGCTGCGCGGCGCGATCGAGGTCGGGTGCCCGGGCGGACGGTTGCAGTCGATCACCAGCCGCGAGTAGTGCTGGGCCACCGAAGCCGCGTGCAGCTCGCCCGCCAGGCGGGAGCCGGTGCCGGCGACGCCGATGTCCCAGGCGATGTGCCGCAGGCGCTCGCTCTCGGGCAGCCCGAGGTCGCCGAGTCGGGCCGGGATCGCCCGCCCGGCATGATCGAGCACGAGCACGAAGGGCGAATCCGTCCCGGCCCGCAGGATCGTGACCGGGCGCGGGTCGTCCGCACCCAGCAGTGCTGCGTTCAACGGGCGCGCATCCTGTGCGGTGGGAGCGCGCATGGTCGATTTGTTTTGGATGCCGTCCTGCACCGTGATCTTATCTCCGTCACAACTGGATATGCGGCATTGCGGAAGGAACTGTATGCCGGTTCTCTCGGTCCAGCACGTCACGACCTACCGATATCGTCGCCCGGTCGGATTTGGCGAGCATCGAATGATGTTCCGCCCGCGGGACTCGGCGGACCAGCGCGTCGTCTCGTGGAGCGTCGACATCGCGCCGACCCCGATCGTGCTGCGCACCATCGCCGACCCGTTCGGCAACCTGGTCACGCTGGCGCGCTTCAACCAGCGCGCCCGCGAGTTGCGGGTGGAGAACCGGCTGGTCGTCGACCACACGCCCACCGCTCCGGCAGGCGCCCAGCTGGCGCCGTACGCGTGCAGCTGGCCGTTCACCTACGATCTCGACGACATGGAGGATCTCGGCCGGGTGATGCAGCGGCATTACCCCGATCCCGAGCACAAGGTCGATGGCTGGGCGCGCAGCCTGCTGCCGGGTGGCTCCGGCACCCCGACCTTCGAGCTGCTGGCGACGATGACCAACGAGATCCGCCGCGGCTTCACCTACTGCGCGCGTGCCGAGGAGGGCGTGCAGGAGCCGGCGCGCACCCTGGCGCTCCGCGCCGGCACCTGTCGCGACTACGCCGTGCTGATGATGGAGGCGGTCCGTGCGCTGGGCATGGCGGCGCGCTTCGTCACCGGCTACATCTACTCGCCCTCGCTGGAGGGCCGCGTGAACCAGGGCGGAGGCGCCACCCACGCCTGGGTCGAGGTGTTCATCCCCGGGGCCGGCTGGATCGACTTCGACCCCACCAACGGCATCGTCGGCTCGCGTGACCTGATCCGGGTCGCCTCGGTGCGCGACCCGGTGCAGGCGGTTCCGCTCGCCGGCACCTGGACCGGCTTCCCTGCCGACAGCCTCAGCATGACGGTGTCCGTGCATGTCAGCGCCGAGGCGACGGCGGAGACCGGGGAGGCCGAAATCGTGCGCTTGCGCGGCCGGGAGCGATCGGGCATCCCCTCGGCGGCAACCCGCGGCGAGCAGCCTCGTTCCGCCGTCGCGGGACACTGAATCCACCGAGCTGGGACGCGATACCGGAGAGCCGAGATGCTGATACGCGCGGGATACGACATCGCCTTCAACGCCCCCGCGCCGACGCCGCTGCTGCTGATGCTCAACCTGCATCCCAGCCGTCTTGAGGACCTGCAGACGCCGCAGCGGATGCTGTTCGATCCGCCGGTCCCGGCGGTCGACTATACCGACAGTTTCGGCAATGTCTGCACGCGCCTCGTGGCGCCGCCCGGGCTGCTGCGCATCACCAACCAGTTCAGCATCGCAGACAGCGGTGAGCCCGATCCGGTCGTTCCGGACGCGGCGCAGCACCCTGTGGAGGAGCTGCCGCCCGAGGTGCTGGTGTACCTGCTGGGCAGCCGCTACTGCGAGACCGACAGGCTTTCCGACACCGCCTGGTCGCTGTTCGGGCACGTCCAGCCGGGCTGGGGGCGGGTGCAGGCAATCGTCGAGTACGTCCACGACCGCATCACCTTCGGTTACGAGTTCGCCCGCGCCACGCGCACCGCGCACGAGGCGTTCATGGAACGCCAGGGCGTCTGCCGCGACTTCGCCCATCTCGCCGTCGCGCTGTGCCGCTGCATGAACATCCCGTCGCGCTACTGCACCGGCTACCTGGGCGACATCGGGGTTCCCGCTTCGGACGACCCGATGGATTTCTCCGCATGGTTCGACGTCTACCTGGGCGGCGCCTGGCACACCTTCGATGCACGTCACAACAAGCGCCGGATCGGCCGGCTGCTGATGGCGCGCGGACGCGACGCCACCGACGTCGCGATCTCGACCGCGTTCGGCAGCGCCTGGCTCGCCGGCTTCGAGGTGATCACCTACCAGCAGGACGGCTGAGAGGGACCTCCCCGGCCACCTAGCCGATCAGCTGGCCGAGCAGCCTCGGCGCGTCCGCCTCGTCCCAGCTTACCGGCCCCTGCACCCGGGAGACCTCGCGCCCGGTGCGGTCGATCACCAGGGTGGTCGGGATGCCGTCGAGACGCAGCGCCGCCATCGTCTCGGCGTGCGCATCCAGCAGCACCGGCAGGCTGCGTATGCGGTGCCCGGCATAGAACTGCGTGACCGCTCCGGCGCCCCCGCGGTCCAGCGAGACAGGCAGCACGATGATGCGCTGCCCCGACAACGCCCGGGACAGCGCATCCAGCGCCGGCATCTCGGAGACGCAGGGCACGCACCAGGTCGCCCAGAAGTTCAGCACCACCCCCTGCCCAGCATAGTCGGCGAGCGACCGGACGATGCCGTCCGGGGTGCTGAAGTGCAGTGCCGGCAGCGCCGCCGGAGGCTGGGCGCGCAGGGTCGCCAGCGGCTGCGGCGTCGGCGCGGCGGGAGCCTGCGGCCGCTCGTCCGCCGCATGCTCGGTGGGCCAGAGGAATTTGCCTGCGACTGCGACGGCCAGTAGGGTCCCGCCCGCCGCCAGCAGGCTGCGGCGCGTGATCTGGTGCATGTGAGGCATGGCGATGTCTTTAGTAGAGGGTCCCGTCCGCGGAGATCGCGCAGCGGCCGAACCCGGCCAGGGCGGGAGCCAGGGCGAGAGCCAGGGTCAGGCCAACGCGCAGTGGGGCGGCCGGTTTGCCGGCGGCCCGGCAGCCATCATGCGCGAGATCAACGCCTCGATCGGCTTCGACCGGGCGCTCTGGCGCCAGGACATACGCGGCTCGATCGCCCACGCCGGGATGCTGGCCCATGTCGGCGTCATCACCGTCGAGGATGCCCAGGCCATACGCAGCGGCCTGGAGCAGATCGCCGAGGAGATCGAGGCCGGCTGCTTCAGCTTTGATGCCGCCCTCGAGGACATCCACATGAACATCGAGGCGCGGCTGTGCGAGCGGATCGGTGATGCGGGGCGACGGCTGCACACCGCGCGCAGCCGCAACGACCAGGTGGCGACCGACTTCCGGCTCTGGGTGCGCGACGCCATCGACGGCCTCGACGCGCAGGCCGCCGCCCTGATGCGCAGCCTCGCCGGCCGCGCGCTGCAGCACGCCGCCGACCCGATGCCGGGCTTCACCCATCTGCAGACCGCGCAGCCGGTCACCTTCGGCCATCACCTGCTGGCCTATGTCGAGA
>CAXTNV010000038.1:0-10605 GCA_964245755.1 uncultured Acetobacteraceae bacterium
GCGCCGGATCGTGCACGCCGGCCTGCAGCGAGGCGTGCATGTCGGCCAGGGCGAAGCGCACCAGGTCGGTCATCCTGGCCCGCGCCGCCTCCGCGTCGCGCGCGACGATCGCATCGAGCACCAGCAGATGTTCGGCGATCGGGTCCCGCGGCGCGCCCTGCACGCGGTGCTTGAACAGCGTCGTCCAGCGCACCGCGGCGCAGACGCTGCTCGACAGGGCCAGGATCGCCTCGTTCTGCGTCGCTTCCAGGATCGCATGGTGGAAGCCGCGATCGGCGGCGCGTCCCGCCTCGGTGTGGAGCTTGAGCCGGTCCATCACGGCGAGGGCGTCGCGCATCGCCTGCAGCTGCACCTCGCTGCGCCGCTCCGCCGCCAGCGCCGCCGCCGGCGGCTCGACCATCAGACGCACCTCGAACAGGTCGCGCACGAAAGCCTCGCTCGGCCGTGTCTGCAGGAACCAGCCGAGCACCTCGGGATCCAGGATGTTCCAGCGCCGGCGCGGGCTGACCCGGGTGCCGGTGCGGGTGCGGCTTTCCACCATGCCCTTGGCGGCGAGGATGCGCATCGCCTCGCGGTAGGCGGTGCGCGACACCGAGAGCTGGGCGCTGGAGGCGATCTCACCGGACAGGGTGTCGCCGGGCCGCAGCTCGCCGGCGGCGATGGCGACGCCGAGGTCGCGGGCGATCACCGTGTGCAGGCGCGCCGACCTGTCCTTGGCGGCACCCGGGCGGGTGCCGCGGCCGGACCGGCTCTCTGCTGTGGCTCCCGATCCGCTCATGCCCCCTTCGTCCGGCCTTCGATGCTGCGGTGGCGACGCGAACGGGGCCACGCGCCATCCTGCACCTCCCGGACGGGCGGCGGAAGCGCCCGTGCCGGGTTCAGAGATGCCCGTGGATCAGCTCGTCGGCCAGCGCCTGGTTGCGGTAGACGGTCTGCAGCGCCACCAGCAGCGCCGCCGTATCCACCGACACCGCTCGGTTCAGCCTGTCGTCGAAGACGAAGTCGCCGCCGATCGAGTGGATGTTGCCGTCGAAGATCAGTCCGACCGCGTGGCCCTGCGCGTCGATCACCGGGCTTCCGGAGTTGCCGCCGATGATGTCGTTGGTCGAGGCGAAGTCGAACGGGGTCTCGAGGTCGAGGTGCTGCTTCGCATCGAGCCAGCCCTTGCTGAGCTTGAACGGATCGCTGCCGGTGGCGCGTCGATACAGCCCGGCGAGGTGGGTGAAGGCCGGCACCGGCGTGCCGTTCTCGTTCCAGCCCTTGACCACGCCGAACGACAGCCGCTGGGTGAAGGTCGCGTCCGGATAGGCGCTGGTGCCCTCGCGCGCGAAGCGCGCCCGCGCCAGTGCGTCGCTGGCCTGCCGCTCGGTCGCGCTCACGTCGCGATCCCACTGGTCGCGCAGGTCGCGGGCGATCGGCTCGACGCGCCGGGCGAGTGCGATCATCGGGTCGCTCGATGCCGCGATCGCCGCCTGGCCGCCGTGCCACAGCGCCAGCCGCACCTTCACGTCGCCCAGGTGGGTGAAGTTCACGGCGTGGCTCGCGACGTCGTCGGGCGACCGCGCGCCGAGCACCGCGCCCACCGCCTCATCGTCGGCGCCGAGCGACTGGCGCAGCTTGCCCAGCGAGAAGGAGAGCAGGGTCTGTTCCAGCTGCGGATGCACCGGTGCGGCGGCGCCGAGCTGTGCCTCGATCGCGGGAAGCTTGGAGTCGTGGTATTCCGTCAGTCGCTGCGCGTCGGGCTTGGCGCGTTCGGCGGCGCCGCGCACCAGCAGCTTGGCGTAGCCGTAGAGCTCGCCCTGCAGGCCGCGCGGATTGCGGCGGCCGCCCTCGATCATCACGTATTTCGTGTACAGCTTGCGCTCGGCAGCGAGCGCCGGTGCCAGCTTCGCCCACGGGTCGCCAAACTGCGCGCGCCGCGCGGGATCGGCGTCGATCCAGGCTCGCAGCGCGTCCTCGCGCTTCTGCTTGTCGGCGACCATCGCCGGATCAGCGAGCGTCTGCAGCCAGCCGCCGTACACCTTCAGGCTGTTCTCGGTGCCGAACAGCTCGTCGCCTGCGTCCTGCGCCTGGCTGGCGCCGATCCGGCCATACTCCCAGAGCACGCCGTCCAGCGAGGAGAAGTAGCCGAAGGTGCTGGGCAACTCGAGGTCGCGCAGCAGCCCGAGCTGCGCCACCGTGTCCTCGCGCGAGGTCGAGCCAGGATTGCCCGAGGTGAACACCAGCTCGCCCTCCTTGGGTCCCGCGGCATCGAACGGGAAGAACTGGGTGTGCACCGGCTTGCCCTGGTCGTAGGCGCGCAGGAAGGTGACGTCGAGGTCGTAGCGCGGGAAGTTGAAGTTGTCCGGGTCGCCGCCGAAGAACGCGGCGTTCTGATCCGGCGCGAACACCAGCCGCACGTCCTGATAGCGCCGGTAGCGGTACAGCGCGGTGCGGCCGCCGTGGTAGAGCGTCACCACGTCGCAGCGCCAGGTGGTGGCGTCGCCGCCGACGCACTGCTTCTCGATGCCGCTCTCGGCAGCCTGCTGCGCGTGCACGTAGTCGGCACCCTGCTTGCCGGCGAGTGCGGTGCCCATCCGCGCGCTGACGTCGCTGATGCGGTCGAGCCGGTCCAGCTCCATCGCCGGGCAGCGCGGCTCGCGGCCCTGCGAGCCAGCGGTATAGCCGGCCTGCATCGCGTCGTGTCCGGGAGTGGAGAGCTGCGACAGGCACTCGTTGGCGCAGTGATGGTTGGTCATCACCAGTCCGTCGCCGGACACGAACGAGGCCGAGCAGCCGAGTGCCAGGCGGGCCGAGGCCTGGGTCACGCGCTGGATCCACTCCGCAGACGGGGTGAAGCCGTAGCGCGCCTGCATCTGCTTGGCCGGCAGGTTGTCCATCGTCCACATGCCTTCGTCCGCGCGTGCCTGGCGGCCCACCTGCGGGCCCAGGCAGAAGACGGCGGCGAGGAGCATCAGGCGCAGTCGGGTCATTCGCGGCTTCCGTGGCAAAGCGGGACCAGACCTGTGCCGATCCTCAGGGATCGGGGTCTGGGGCCTGAGGCCCCGGCCGGTCAAGGGCGGAGCCCTTGTCGGAGGTCGCGTCGAAGCTGGCGCGCGCCTGCGCGATCTGCGCAAAATTGCTTTCCGCCCACTCGACCAGGCCGACAAGCGGCACCAGCACGGACCGGCCGAGCGGGGACAGCCGGTACTCGACGCTGGGCGGCTTGGTCGGGAACACGTGACGCGTCACCAGCCCGTCGCGTTCCAGCCCGCGCAGCGTCTGCGTCAGCATCCGCTTGGAGATGTCGGGCATGATCCGGTGCAGCTGGCTGAAGCGGCGCGGCGTCGCCGCGACCGCGGCCAGGGTCAGCGTCGTCCACTTGTCGCCGATGCGGTCGAGCACGTTGCGCACCGGGCAGGTCGCGACGTCGAAGCCGGCGCGCTGCCATTCCGCGAAACGTGCCCCGAGTGGCGGGTCGCCCATGCCGGTTACCTCGCGCTCACCTGGCTACCAGGAGGTCACGTCTTACATCGCCCCCCTCCGGTCCCTTATCAAGACCAGGTCTCATACCGAGACTGTTAATGGAGTGCTCGCATGCCGGACTTCTCTCCTCGCCTGCTCGTCACCGGCGCTGGCGGTCAGCTCGGTCGGCTGGTCATCCGCCACCTGCTCGAGGCGGTCCCGGCCGGGCAGATCGTGGCCACGGTGCGAGGCCGCGAGGCGCCGGACGGCCTCGCTTCGCTCGGGATCCAGGTCCGCCTCGCCGACTACGATGAGCCGCGGGGATGGGATGCCGCCCTGGACGGCGTCGACCGGGTGCTGCTGATCTCGTCCAACGCCATCGGCCGGCGCGTGGAGCAGCACCGCGGCGTGATCGAGGCGGCTCGCCGCGCCGGCGCGGCGCTGGCCTACACCAGCGTGCTGCGCGCCGACAGCACGCCGCTCGGCCTGGCCGGCGAGCACCGGCAGACCGAGGCGCTGCTGCGCGCCTCCGGCGTGCCGTTCCTGCTGCTGCGCAACGGCTGGTACACGGAGAACTACGCGGCTGCGATACCGGCAGCACTCGCGCACGGCGCCCTGCTCGGCAGCGCCGGTGCGGGCCGGATCAGCTCGGCGGCGCGGGCGGACTACGCCGCGGCGGCCGCAGCCTTGCTGGTCTCGCCCGAGGCCTGGGAGGGGCGCGTGCTCGAGCTGGCGGGCGACGCCGCCTACACCCTGACCGAGTTCGCCGCCAAGATCGCCAGGCACTCCGGCCGGCCGGTCGGCTACGCGAACCTCCCCGAGGCGGAATACGAAGCGGCGCTGCGCGGCGCCGGCCTGCCGGAAGCGCTGGCGCGCCTGCTCGCCGACAGCGACGCCGGTGCCGCCGCGGGAGCGCTGTTCGATGATGGCCGCGCGCTCAGCCGCCTGATCGGGCGCCCGACCACGCCGATGTCGGTGAGCGTCGCGCAGGCGCTCGCGCCGCACTGATCGCCGGCCCGGGTGAGGGCCACAGGGTGCTCAGCCGCCGGCCTCCAGCTCCTGTTCGGCGAGCAGCCAGTCCTCCTCCGCCTGCGCCTGCTCGTGGCGGATCGCGGCCAGGCGGGTGTTGGCGCGGGTGATGTCCTGCGCCAGCCCTGCTGCCCGAGCCGGGGAGTAGAGTGCCGGATCGGCCAGCCGGCGCTCCAGCGCGGCACGTTCGTCGGCCAGGCGGCCGAGCAGCGCTTCGGCCTCCCGCGCGCGCTTGCGCAGCGGTGCCAGCGTGCGGCGCTGCTCGGCGCGGTCGCGCCGGTCCGGCACCACCGTTGCCTCCGCGGCACGGCCATCCTCGCGCCCGTTGTCGCGGCTCGCCTGCCGGGCCCGCTCCACGAGCCAGGCGCGATACTCCGCCATGTCGCCGTCGAACGGCTTCACGGTGCCGTCGCCGACCAGCCAGAGCCGGTCGGCCACCAGCTCGACCAGGTGCGGGTCGTGGCTGATCAGCAGCACCGCGCCGCTGAAATCGGCGAGTGCGCGCACCAGCGCCTCGCGGGCGTCGATGTCGAGGTGGTTGGTCGGCTCGTCCAGGATCAGCAGCTGCGGCGCCTCGCGCGTCGCCAGCGCCAGCAGCAGCCGCGCCCGCTCGCCGCCCGACAGGTCGCGCGACGGGGTGCAGGCGCGGTCGGCGTCGAGCCCGAAGCGCGCCAGCTGAGCGCGCACCGCCGTCGGCGCCGCATCCCCCATCGCGCGCGCCATGTGCGCGACCGGGCTGTCGGCGGCCACCAGCTCGTCGGCCTGGTGCTGGGCGAAGTAGCCGACGCGAAGCGCGCGCGAATGCGACAGCGTGCCGCGCATCGGCGGAAGGCGTCCCGCGACCAGCTTGGCGAAGGTCGACTTGCCGTTGCCGTTGGCGCCCAGCAGGGCGATGCGGTCGTCCATGTCCAGGCGCAGCGACAGCCCCGCCAGGATCGTCCTGCCGTCGTAGCCCGCCTCGACCCGCTGCATGGTCAGCATCGGCGGCGCCAGCGGCGCCGGCTCGGGGAAGGCGAAGCGGGTCGGCGCGTCCTCGACCACGCTCTCGATGTCCGGCAGCCGCTGCAGCGCCTTGATCCGCGCCTGCGCCTGCCGCGCCTTGGTGGCAGACGCGCGGAAGCGGTCGACGTAGGACTGCATGTGCGCCCGCCGCTGCGCGATCCGCTCGGCGGCGCGGTTCTGCTGCAGCGCCTGCTCGGTGCGTATGCGCACGAATTCGTCGTAGCCGCCGGGGGTGAGCGAGATCCGGCCGCGGTCGAGATGCGCGATCGCCTCGACCGAGCGGTCGAGCAGGGTGCGGTCGTGGCTGACGATCAGCGCCGCACCCGGGAACCGCGACAGCCAGCCCTCGAGCCACAGCGTGGCTTCCAGGTCCAGATGGTTGGTCGGCTCGTCGAGCAGCAGCAGGTCCGGCTGCAGGAACAGGGCGGTTGCCAGTGCCACCCGCATGCGCCAGCCGCCGGAGAACTCGTCCACCGCGCGCGCCTGTGCCGCCGCATCGAAGCCGAGCCCGGCGAGGATGCTGGCCGCCCTTGCCGGGGCCGCGTCGGAACCGATCGCCAGCAGACGCTCGTGGATGTCGGCGAGCCGCGCCGGATCGGCCGCCGCCTCGCTCTGCGCGAGCAGGGCGGCGCGCTCGATGTCGCCGTCGAGCACCGTGCGCAGCAGCGAGACCGGGCCGGACGGCGCCTCCTGGCGCACCTGCGCCAGACGGGCACGCGACGACAGCCGGATCTCGCCGCCGTCCGGGGCGATGTCGCCGGCGATCGCCGCCAGCAGCGTCGACTTGCCGGCACCGTTGCGCCCGAGCAGGCCGATGCGGCGGCCCGGCTCCACGGTGAGGTCGGCGCCGTCAAGCAGGGTGCGGCCGGCGACGCGCAGCACCAGGTTGGATATGACGAGCAGGCTCACGCTCGGGAGGCTCCCTGCGGTGGTCACGAGGATGGTTTTGTTCTAGATGCCGGCCATTCCCGGGCAGCGTCGGGATCGTCCCGCCGCTGCATACCCGACCACCCGCATGAGGAGCCAGATCATGGCGCTCGAGCACACGCTCTCAATCATCAAGCCGGACGCCACCCGGCGCAACCTGACCGGCAGGATCAACGCGCTGTTCGAGGAGGCGGGCCTGCGCATCGTCGCCCAGAAACGCATCCGGCTGTCCGAGGCGCAGGCGCAGGCGTTCTACGCGGTGCACAGGGAGCGCCCGTTCTACGCCAGCCTGGTGTCCTCGATGATCACCGCCCCCGTGGTGGTGCAGGTGCTGGCCGGGGAGGGCGCGGTGCTCAAGCATCGCGACGTGATGGGTGCGACCGACCCCGGCAAGGCGGAGCCGCACACGGTGCGGGCACAGTTCGCCGAGAGCATCGAGGCGAACTCGGTGCACGGCTCGGACAGCGTCGAGAACGCCGGCACCGAGATCGCGTTCTTCTTCGCGGGCACCGAGATCCTGCCCTGATCGGCGTGCCGCCCGGCAGCGGGCGGCCACGGTCAGCCCAGCGTCCAGTCCAGCAGCACCAGCAGCACGGCGATCACCACCACCGCCCAGAATGCGGTGCGGCAGAAGCGCGCCCAGAACAGCTGGCGGTCCGCCATCAGGGCTTCGACGTTGGTCGGCGGCGGAGCGGCGTCGCCGGCCGCGGGATCGGGTGTCATGTGCTTGCGCCTCCTGCCGCTCACGCGATGCGCCTGCTGTAGCGCCAACCCGGCTACACCGCCAGGAGTGCCGCATCGGCGGCGCCGGCCACGTGCTCCGCACCGCCGCCCAGGTGGCGATGCAGCGCCAGCGGATACAGCCTGTGCTCCTGGCGCAGCACGCGGGCCGCCAGTTGCTCCGGCGTGTCGCCCGGCTGCACCGCGACCGCCGCCTGGCCAAGGATCGGGCCTTCATCCACTCGATCGGTGACCAGGTGCACGGTGCAGCCGTGCAGCTTGACCCCGGCGCGCAGCGCCCGCTCATGCGTGTGCAGGCCGGGAAAGGCGGGCAGCAGGCTCGGATGGATGTTGAGCATGCGCCCGTCCCAGGCCGCGGTCAGGAACGGCGTCAGCACGCGCATGTAGCCGGCGAGGCAGACGCAGGCGATGCCGGCCTCGCGCAGCGCGGCGTCGATCGCCCGCTCATGCGCCTGCCGGTCGGTGCCGAAGCCGCGATGGTCGATCGCGTGCGCCGCGATTCCCGCCGCGCGGGCCAGGCCGAGACCGCCCGCGTCGGGCCGGTTGCTCAGCACCAGCGCGATCCGCGCCGGGTAGTCCGCTTCGAGGCTCGCCTCGATCAGCGCCGACAGGTTGCTGCCGCGCCCGCTGACCAGGACCGCGACCGGCACCCGCGCCACCGCTCAGCCCCCGAAGCTCGGCCGGCTGGCGAAGCGCAGCGATGCTTCGCCGTGCGCCGCGTCGTCCGGCGTCGCCTCGATCCGCCCGATCAGCGAGAACGCCTCGCCGAGCTCGGACAGCAGGGCGCTGGCGCTCGAGGCGTTCGACACCACCAGCGCCATGCCGATGCCGCAGTTGAACACGCGCAGCATCTCCTGCTCGGGCACGCCGCCGGTGCGGGCGAGCCAGCCGAACACCGGCGGCACCGCCCAGTCGGCGCCGTCGAGCACCGCGCGCAGCCCGCCGGGCAGCACCCGCGGCAGGTTGCCGGGCAGGCCGCCGCCGGTGATGTGCGCCGCACCCCGGAGCAGCCCCGCCCGGTGCAGCGCCAGCACCGCGCGCACGTAGAGCCGGGTCGGCGTCATCAGCGCCTCGCCCAGGCTGAGCGCTGGCGTCCACGGGCAGGGGTCCTCCCAGCCGAGCCGGGCCTCGCGCACGATGCGTCGCACCAGCGAGAAGCCGTTGGCGTGCAGGCCGCTGCTCGGCAGCCCCAGGATGACGTCGCCGGCGGCGATGCCCTGCGGCAGCACCGCGCCGCGCTCCGCCGCGCCCACCGAGAAGCCGGCGAGGTCGTAATGCCCGGCGCCGTACAGGCCGGGCATCTCCGCGGTCTCGCCGCCGACCAGGGCGCAGCCGCTCAGCCGGCAGCCCTCCGCGATGCCGCGCACGACCTGCGACGCCTGGCCCACGTCCAGCCTGCCGGTTGCGAAGTAGTCCAGGAAGAACAGCGGCTCGGCGCCCTGCACCACCAGGTCGTTGACGCACATCGCCACCAGATCGATGCCGACCGCGTCGTGCAGCCCGGTCTCGATCGCCACCAGCAGCTTGGTGCCGACCCCGTCGGTGCACGAGACCAGCACGGGATCGCGGAAGCCTGCCGCCTTGAGGTCGAACAGCGCGCCGAAGCCGCCCAGGCTTCCCATCGTGCCGGGACGCCGCGTAGCGCCGGCGGCGGGCCGGATCGCCTCGACCAGCGACTCGCCGGCCTCGATGTCCACGCCGGACTCGCGATAGCTGCCGCTACCGGATGGGGGTTGGCTCATGGGTCCTGTTGCCTCATTGCTTCCGTCGGCCCTGCCGCCGGCGGCACACGCGGTGGATCGGGCGAAGCTTTACGGCAGGCGGGCGGGCGCGAAAAGCATTGGCGGAACAGATCGGCCGCGCGGCATACGAGGCGCCCTCCGCCATGCGGCAGCTGGCGCTGCCGTTCGCGCACCGGCCGCGCTTCGCTCGCGCCGACTTCGTCGCCGCTCCCTCGAACGCGGCCGCGCTGGCCTGGCTCGACCGCGGCCGCCACGCGCGCTGGCCGGATCACCGCCTGGCGCTGTGGGGCGAGGCCGGCTGCGGCAAGACGCACCTGCTGCAGCTCTGGGCGCGCGACCACGACGCCTGGCTGCTGCCCGGAACCGCCCTGCGCGGGCTGCCGGCGCTGCCCGCCTCGGACGCAGGCGGCATCGCCATCGACGATGCCGACGCCGCCACCGACGAGCACGCCCTGCTGCACCTGCTCAACGCCGCCCGCGAGCAGCGCCTGCCTGTCCTGCTCGCCGGCCGCGACGCACCGTCGCGCTGGATGGTCGCGCTGCCGGACCTGGCCAGCCGGCTGCGCGCCACCCCGGCAGTCGCGCTGGGTCGCCCCGACGAGGCGCTGCTGCGCATCCTGCTGCTGCGCCTGCTCGCCGAACGCCAGCTCGCGGTGGCGCAGCCGGTCGTCGAGTGGCTGCTGCTGCGCCTGCCGCGGCGCGCCGACGCGATGCGCGAGGCGGCCCGCCTGCTCGATCAGGCGGCCCTGGCCTGCGGCACCGGGGTGACGCGCTCGCTTGCCGCCTCGGTGCTCGACGAGATGCTGTAGCGGGACGGCCGGGACGCTGCCCTGCAACCGCAACGGCGCCGCCGCCGGTCTGCTGAGCGCGGGACGATCGGGGGCGTCGTCAGTCCCGCAGCGGCGGCGGCCCCAGCTCTTCCACCAGCTGTCCCATGCGGGCATAGGCCTTGTTGCGGTAAGCGATCAGCTTCGCCAGCCGCTCCGGGCTGAACCTGCCGGACAGGCCTTCGCCGCTCTTGGTGCCGTACTTGCCCGCTGCCACCAGCTGCTTCAGCAGCTCCGGCGTCGCCATGCGGCTGCCGAAGGCGGCCTCGAACGTCTTGAAGCCGCTCGCATAGACGTCGAGCCCGGCCATGTCGGCGATCACGAACGGACCGAAGAAGGGAAGCCGGAAGCCGAAGGTGGTGCTGGTCAGGGTGTCGACGTCCTCCGGCGTGGCGACGCCCTCCTCGACGATCGACATCGCCTCCTTGAGCAGGACGTACTGCAGGCGGTTGAGCACGAAGCCGGGCACGTCGGCCACTTCGGCGCTGCGCCGGCCGGCGCGGGCGAGCATGTCCTTGATCACCGGGATGACCGCCGGATCGGTGTCCTTGCCGGACACCAGCTCCACGCCCGGGATGAACGGGGCGGGGTTGCTGAAATGCACGGTCAGGAAGCGCTCGGGATGGGTCACCGCCGGCGCCAGGCTATGCACCGGCAGGGTCGAGGTGTTGGTGCCGATGATCGCGTCGGTGCGGGCGGCGGCGCAGATCCGCGCCAGCACCTCGTGCTTGATCGCCGGAACCTCCGGCACCGCCTCCTCGATGAAGTCGACCCCCGCCACCGCCTCCTCGATCGAGAAGGCGGCGCGTATGTTGCGCGCGATGCTCTGCGGCGCGCCGGCCGGGAACAGGCCCTGCGCCTCGAACTGCTCCGCTTCGGCCAGCAGCCGCTCG
>CAXTNV010000038.1:10615-26015 GCA_964245755.1 uncultured Acetobacteraceae bacterium
GGCCAGCGTGACCTGCATCCCGGCGAGCGCCAGGGACTGCGCGATGCCGCCGCCCATGTAGCCGGCGCCGACGACCGCCACGGTGTTGATCTTCTCGAGCATGGTCACCTGCCTCGTTTAGCCGCGCTGCCGGTCGCATCGGCCGCGGCGTGTTCCGCCGGACCGGACACTAGACGCACCGCCCCCGGGCGGCGAGACGGTAAGAAACGCGGTCTAAGCGGCTCGCGTTCAGGCGGGACGCACATCGCCGTTCCGGATCGCGGAGCACCCTATGCTGGACGAGTTCCACCGCCGCTCCGTCGAGGTCGAAGGGGTCAGGATCAACACGCTGACCGGCGGAGGCGGGCCGCCGCTGCTGCTCCTGCACGGCTATCCGCAGACCCACCTGATCTGGCACCGGGTGGCGCCGCTGCTGGCGCGGCACTTCACCGTCGTGCTGACCGACCTGCGCGGCTACGGCGACAGCAGCAAGCCGGCCTCCGACGACAGCCACGCGCCCTACTCGAAGCGGGTCATGGCGCGCGATCAGGTCGGGGTGATGGCGTCGCTCGGCTTTCAGCGCTTCGCACTGGCCGGACATGATCGCGGCGGACGCGTCGCCCACCGCCTGGCGCTCGACCATCCGGAGCGGGTGGCCCGGCTCGTCACCCTCGACATCGCGCCGACGCTGGCGATGTACGAGGCGACCACCATGCGGTTCGCCCAGGCGTACTACCACTGGTTCTTCCTGATCCAGCCGGCGGGAGTGCCCGAGCGCATGATCGGCGCCGACCCGGACTGGTATCACCGCGCGGCGATGGGCCGCGGCCGCGCCGGCCTCGCGCCGTTCGCTCCGGAGGCGCTCGCCGACTACCTGCGCTGCATGCGCGACCCGGCGGCGATCCACGCCGCCTGCGAGGATTACCGTGCCTCCGCCGGCATCGACCTCGATCACGATCGCGCCGACCTGGACACCAGGCTGCGCTGCCCGCTGCTGGCGCTTTGGGGGGAACACGGAGCGGTCGCGCAGTGCTTCGACGTCATGGCGCT
The DNA here is from genome assembly GCA_964245755.1 of uncultured Acetobacteraceae bacterium. GTDB lineage: Bacteria > Pseudomonadota > Alphaproteobacteria > Acetobacterales > Acetobacteraceae > Lichenicoccus. Next base: position 11,645 of record CAXTNV010000038.1, read on the forward strand.
GTGGCGCGAGCGGGCGACACGGCTGGAGGGCAGGGCGCTGCCATGCGGCCACTACCTCCCCGAGGAGAAGCCCGGGGAGACGGCGGAAGCGATCCTGGCGTTCCTCACCGCCGATGACGCGGCTTCAGGCACCTGAGGTCACGCGCGGCGTCGTCCGGGTGGCTGTCTCGGCCTCGAGACGGCCCGCGCACCACTCGGCGATCGCCCGGTTCACGGCCTCGGGGCGCTCCAGCATCAGCGCGTGGCCGCCATCGATGGTGACCTCGCTCAGGTCGGCACAATCCTCCCGCATCGGCTCGGCGAGCCGGCCGCGCACGGTGTCGCAGACGACGTCGTGCTCGGCGTGCAGGAACAGGGCCGGAAGCGTCAGGCGTCCGAAATCCGGCGCCTCCGCGGCGTAGGCGAGGTTCGCCGCGTCGTTCATGTACCAGGCATCCGCGCCGCTGAAGCCGGTCGAGCGGAAGGCCGCGACAAGCTCGTCGAAGTCGTCCCGGTGCAACACCGTCTCGTCGCGCGGCATCGCCGGAGCGCGGCCGGAGGCTCCGAACCAGCCGCCCCGGGCACGCAGGTCGGCGGAAAAGGCGGGTGTCCCCGCGACCGCGGGCCGGGCCGCGCGGTACAGCGCCGAGAGCGTCGCCGCCACGTCGGCCTCGAACTCCCGCGCCGCGCGGGCGAAGTGCTCGCGATAGAACAGCCAGTAGTCCCACTGGCCGACCGGATAGCGATCCGCCGGGTAAAGCGCGCGATCGACCAGCGGCAGCAGGGTGGCCAGCGCCAGGCCACGAGCGAGGTAGGGCACACAGAGATTGACCACGCCGCGGCATCGGGCCGGGTGGTGCGAGGCCATCGCCCAGGCGACGGCACTCCCCCAGTCATGCCCGATCCACAGCGCCGGCCGGCCTCCGAGGGCCTCGTGCAGCTCGACCATGTCGCCGACCAGTTCGCGGACGGCATAGGCGGCGGTCGAGCCCGGCACCGACGAGCCGCCATAGCCGCGCATGTCCGGCGCGACGCAGCGCCATCCGGCGGCAGCGAAGTGCTCGATCTGCGCGCGCCAGACCACCCCCAGCTCCGGCCAGCCATGCAGCAGCAGCATCAGCGGACCGTCCGCCGGCCCCGCCTCGATCCAGGCGGTGCGATGACGCGCGGTGCAGATCTCGCCGCGGGCGAGCGGTGCGGCCGCCGCGCGCGGGCCCGACCGCGTCATGCCGGAAGCTCGATCTTCAGGGTCGCGATGAAGTGCCAGTCTGCCAGTGCCGCGCGCCGATGCGGTGCCGCTTCGGCCTCGTATCGAGGGCTGTCGAGGATGCGCCGGAGCGTCGCGAAATCCTGGTATTCGACGATGACCACGTCGTCCCATGCCTGGTCCGCCGGTGGGACCAGCATCGCCCGCACGGCGGCGAGCAGGACCGGCGCGAAGCGGGCGCCGGGAGCCACCGCCGCCGCTACCCTGGCGAAGGCCGGGGCGTAGCGCTGCAGATAGGCCTCCCGACCGGAGCAGGCTGCCGCCTCCGAGGGCTGCGCGTAGGTCGCCTGCGCCCGGTAGCGGACCAGGTTGAGCATGTGGACCGGTCCTCGTCCCGACAGCGTGCGCTCTGCCGCATCCATCGCTTCGCGCGTCACCTCGACATCCGCCATCGCCGCTCCTCCTCGCCCGCGCGTCGGGCCGCACCGACACGTCTCGACAGGACAATACGGCCGTACGTATTGCAAGTCCATGGCACGTCGGTCGCTGCGCGCAAAGATCATCGCGTCCGGCGTCACCACGCTGCGCCGGCGCGGCTACGCCGCCTCGGGGATACGCGACATCGCCGCCGCGGCCGGGGTGCCGCCCGGCTCCTCCACCAACCATCTCCGCTCCGGGGAGGCGTCCGGGATCGCCGTCCTCGACCTGTACTACGAGCAGACCGAGGCGATCTTCGAGACGACGCTGCGCGATGCCACGCGCCCGCCCGTCGAGCGGCTGCGCGCCTACTTCGAGGCCATCACCGACTTCCTCGCCGAGATCCGCTGGCGCCACGGCTGCATGAGCCTGGAGAGGGCGGAGCACAGCGAGCCGCTGCGCGAGCGTCCCGGCGAGATCTTCCAGGGCCTGACGCGTGGCTCCGCCGAGGCGGTGGGCGCGGCGCAGGCGGCCGGCGAGGTGCGCGACGATCTCGATGCCGCCGATGTGGCCGACCTGCTGCCGGCCTGGAACGGCGCCATGCTGCGCATGAAGGTGGACAGCAGCCCCGCACCGCTCGAGCGCTTCAAGCGCGTCCTCCTCTCGACGCTGCTCGCCGCAGCGCCTGGGCCGGCGCGGGAGGCGGCAACCGGGGCGCGGGCGAGGCGATGAGGAGACCATGGCGGATGACGGGCCGATGCGACTGACGGATCAGCAGGTCGCCGCGATCGCCCGCGCGCTCGCCGAGCCGCGCCGCTACCAGATCCTGAGGGAGATCGGCAGTGCCGTAGCACCGCTGCCGTGCAGCTGCCTGCAGCAGGCGCGGCAGGTCAGCGCCGCCACCGTCTCGCACCACCTCAAGGAGCTGGAGGCTGCGGGCCTGATCCGGATCACCCGCGAGGGCAAGTTCGCTATCCTGGCGCTGCAGCGCGAAGTGCTGCGCGCCTATCTCGACCGGCTCTCGCGGATCTAGCCCGCGATCGGCAGGCATCGACGCCGCTTGCAACGCTTCGATGAGTATCTAAATGATCCCGCGACGCTTCATTCGGAGGATCAGATGAGCAGTCTATCGGGCAAGGTCGCGGTGGTCACCGGGGCATCCAAGGGAATCGGCGCGGCGATTGCCAAGGCGCTGGCGGCGGCGGGTGCCGCGGTCGCCGTGAACTACGCCTCCAGCAGGGAAGGCGCGGACCGCGTCGTCGCGGCCATCACCGAAGCGGGCGGCCGGGCGGTCGCGGTGCAGGGCGACGTCTCGAAGCTGGCCGACGTGCAGCGCCTGTTTGCCGAGACGAGACGGCAGCTCGGCTCGCTCGACGTGCTGGTGAACAATGCCGGCGTCTACCAGTTCCAGCCGCTCGAGGCGGTGACGGAGCAGGAGTTCCACCGCCTCTTCGACACCAACGTGCTGGGGCTGCTGCTCGCGACGCAGGAGGCAGCGAAGCATTTCGGCGCGGCCGGAGGCAGCGTGATCAATATCGGCTCGGTGGTGAGCCGCATCGCGCCGCCGGGATCGGCGGTCTACACCGCGACCAAGGCGGCGGTGACGGCGATCACCCAGGTGCTGGCGAAGGAGCTGGGACCGCGGAAGATACGGGTGAACTCGATCAACCCCGGCGGGGTGGAGACCGAGGGCACGCACACGATGGGCATGATCGGCGGCGATCTCGAGAAGCAGATCGTGGCGCAGACGCCGCTCGGACGGATAGGCCAGCCCGACGACATCGCGCCGATCGCGGTGTTCCTGGCGTCCGCCGCATCGGGATGGATGACCGGCGAGGAGCTCATCGCCTCCGGCGGCGTGCGCTAGCACGCTGGCAAGCAGCTTTGCCCGTTGACCCCCCTTGATGAATGGGGGTCTGGGGCCGACGGCCCCAGCGGGTCAACGGCCGAGCCCTTGCCGGCTCAGCGCCCGATCCGCGCCACCACGCGCTCGCCGCCGTGCACGGCATCCGGGGGCGACGCCGGCGTGCGCCCGTAGGTCGTATAGAAGGCGGCTGCCGTGAACAGCACGGCACCGACCATGTTGCCGAGCGTGACCGGGACCTCGTTCCAGAGCCACCAATCCCCGAAGCCGACATGGGCGCCCAGCATCATGCCGACCGGGATCGCGAACATGTTGACCACGGAATGCTCGAAGCCCAGCTCGACGAAGATGAAGATCGGCAGCCACGCGCCGAGGATCTTGCCGACCGTCGAGGTGGACGCGTAGCTCATGACCGAGCCGAGGCTGACCATCCAATTGCACAGGATCGCCTTGACGAACACGGTAAGCATGCCGGCGGCGCCGAACGCTTCGTAGGCGGTGGTTTTGCTCACCGCCAGCGCGCGCAGCCGGTCGCCGATCAGCGCGCCGTTGGTGTGTCCGGCCTCCGTGCTGGCGATCCAGAACAACGCCGCATAGACCAGGCTGCCCAAGAGGTTGCCGAGGAACACCCAGCTCCAGTTGACGACGACGTCGCTGAAGCGGATGCGGCCGGCCATCCAGGCGGTCGGCATGATGGCGAAATTGCCGGTGAGCAGCTCGAGTCCCAGGATGATGATCAACGCGAAGCCGGCCGGGAACAGCAGGGCGCCGGCGACGAACGCGCCCGTCTGGGCTGCGACCAGGAACGCCATGCTGGTGACGAAGGCGAGGTACGCGCCGGCGAGCGCGCCACGTATCAGCAGATCGAGCTTCGACAGCGAGGCCTTGGTCACGCCGGCCTCCACCATGTTGCTGACGACCTGGGCCGGTCTTACGTAGTCCGCCATTCGAGCCGCTCCGTGCTGGATGCGCCCTCAGCGGCGATCTCTTCGGCAAAGGGTGATTGCGCCGACTAAGTTCCGGCGGCAGCGCCCGGTTCGGCGGCCCGACCCGACGGAGGCGTCATCGCAGGATGCGCCGTTCCTAGACTCGGTCGTGCAGCACTCGTGTCTTGCGGAGTGTCGCGCACGCCGCATTGGCGGTCATGTCCGTACCTACTGATCGCTCGGGAGGTTGCACGGCATTCACGACGAACCGAACGCGCGACTCCGGTCGCGCGCCGCCGGCGCCGGATCACCATCTGGGTGGTGTCGGAGCTCCAGGCCGCCGGCCGCGCCGGGCTCAACTTCCGCGCGCGTAGACCGCCTTGGCGTTGCTCGCGTCGATCAGCTTGGTCGGCACCGTGATCAGCTTCGGCACCGAGGTCGCGCAATCGAGCAGGATGCGCTTGGCGAGATCGAGCGCCTCCGCGGCCCCGGTGGGGTAGACCATGGTGGCGGACCATTCGCCATCCGCCACCGCGCGTATGCCTCCCGACGGACCGGGCAGCCCGTCGGTGCCGATGATCTTCACCTGGCCCAGCTTGCCGGCCTGCTTGACGGCGATGTAGGCGCCGGCGGCGGCGAGATCGTTGCAGGCGTAGACCAGCTTGATGTCGGGATGCGACTGCAGCATGGCGCCGAACACCGTCACCGCCTTGTCCTGCATCCAGTCGACCGGCTGCACCGCGACCACCTTGAGCTTCGGGTTGCCGGCGATGCCGGCCTTGAAGCCGTCGAGCCGCTCGATCGCCGGCGACGAGCTCGGCAGCCCCTCCAGGATCGCGACCTCGCCGCCTTCCGGCATCAGCTTGGTCGCGGCGTAAACGCCCGCCTGCCTGGCGATGTCGCGGTTGTCGCCGGTGACGAAGCTCGTGTAGTCGTCGCCGACCGTCTTGCGGTCCATCTCGATCACTGGGATCCCGGCCTTCATTACCCGGGTGACCGCCGGCGTCAGCGGTGCGGCCTCGAAGGCGGAGATCATCAGCAGGTCGACCTGCTGGGTGAGGAAGTTCTCGACCTGCGAGACCTGCGTGTTGTCGTTGGCTTGGCCGTCGGCGAGGATGATCTTGAACTGCGGGTAGTTCTTGGTCAGCCGCACCAGGTCGTCGTTCATCTTGGCGCGGTAGGGCTCCTTGAAGTTCGCCTGGGAGAATCCGATCGTGTAATGATCGTTGGGCCCGCAGCTCTTGGAGATCGGCTTGGCCGCCTGCGCCGCGCCGCCCAGCGGCAGCGACACGCTGATGATCGTGGCGGCGAGCAGGTTGAGGCGTCGTGTCATGGTCTCTCTCCCGTTGGTCAGCGCGAGCTTGCGTCGCGTCCGATGATGGTCTGCAGGCCGGCTGCGAGCACGATGATGGCACCGGTCGCCAGCAGCTGCATCGCCGCACTCACGTCGTTGAGCTGCAGGATGTTGGCCAGCGCGCCGAGCATGACCGCACCGGCGATGGTGCCGACCATGCTGCCCGCGCCGCCGAACAGGTCGGTGCCGCCGATCACCACCGCGGCGATCGCGTTCAGCTCGTAGCCGGATCCGTCGTTGGGGCTGCCGAAGCTGAACTGCCCGGCATGCACGATGCCGGCGATCCCGGCGCACAGGCCGCTGAGGCCGTAGACCGAGACCTTGATCCAGCGCACCGGGATGCCGGACAGGCGTGCGGCGCGCTCGTTGCCGCCGACCGCGAACACGTAGCGGCCGTAGCGGGTGCGGTTCAGCAGCAAGGTCGCGAACAGCGCCAGCACCAGGAACACCAGCGTCGCCACCGGGAAGGTGTCGCCGAGCAGCCGCTCGCCGAGCACCGCGAAGGCGGGCGGCGCGTTACCCGGTCCCTGCCCGTAGTTGATGTTGATGAAGGTGTTGTTCGACGCGATCAGCGCCAGCCCCCGCGCCGCCTGCAGCCCGGCCAGGGTCACGATGAAGGCCTGGATGCGCAGGCGGGTCGAGAGCACGCCCTGCATCAGCCCGAACAGCGCGCCCACCAGCAGCACCAGCGGCAGCGTGGCGCCGAGGCTCCAGCCCTGGTTGACCAGCAGCGTCGCGGTCAGCACGCTGCACAGCCCCAGCACCGCGCCGACCGAGAGGTCGATCCCGGCGGCGATGATCACGAAGGTCATCCCCAGCGCGAGGATGCCGGTTTCGGAGATCGAGCGCACGATGTTGGCGATGTTGTCGGCGGCCAGGAACAGGATGTGGCCGTGGCGGCGCGGCGAGAACAGCATGCCGCCGATCAGCACCAGGATCAGCCCGAGCAGGCTCTGGAAGCGGATCAGGTAGGCGAGCGGGCGCACCGCCGGACGGGCCACCCCGGCGGCGGTAGGCGGCATCCCGGGCATCCGCGGCTTGACCGCCTGGCTCATGCCGCCTGCACCTCGCCGAGGCTGCTGCGCCGCAGCGTCGCCTCGCTGACCCCAGCCTCGAAGCTCGCCACCGTCACGCCCGCCTGCATCACCACGATGCGATCGCACAGTCCCAGCAGCTCGGGCAGCTCAGAGGAGGCGACCAGCACACCGAGCCCGTTGGCCGCCAGTTCGCGCAGCTGCCTGTAGATCTCCGCCTTGGCGCCGACATCGACGCCGCGCGTCGGCTCGTCGAGCAGCAGCAGGCGCGGTGCGCTCAGCAGCTCCTTGGCAAACACCACCTTCTGCTGGTTGCCGCCCGACAGGTTGACCACGCGGGCGCCCGGCAGCCTCGGCCTGACGTCGAACCGGTCGAGCGCGCCCGCGACCTGCGCCTGCTCGGCGGCGGCCGAGACCAGCCCCCAGGGCGTGACCCGCCGCAGCGTCGACATCACGATGTTCCACGCCACCGACTGGCCGAGGATCAGCCCGGTGCCGCGGCGGTCGTCGGTGACGTAGGCGAGACCGGCGCGTCGTGCGGCGGCGACGCTCCCGAGCCGGACCGCCCGGTCGTCGATGCGGATCTCGCCCTCCCAGCGTCCCTGCACCTCGTAGCCGAACAGCGCGGAGAGCAGCTCGGTGCGACCGGCCCCCATCAGGCCGGACAGCCCGACGATCTCGCCCTGCCGCACCGACAGCGAGACGTCGACCGGCGCCTGCCAGCCGGCGCGCGGCACCGTCGGGAGGAAGCGCGCGTGCGTCAGCGTCAGCAGCGCGGCACCGGCGCCGCTGCTGCCGTCGGGGAACAGCGCGCTGAACTCGCGTCCGACCAGCAGGCGCACCAGCTCGGCCTGCGGCGCGTCGGCGGCCGCCTGGCCGGCGACGGCGCCGTCGCGCATCACCGTCACCCGGTCGGCGATGCGCGCGACCTCTTCCAGCCGGTGCGAGATGTAGATGATGCCGACGCCGCGGCCGCGCAGTTCGCGCACCACGGTGAACAGGTGCTCCGCCTCGGTCGCCGAGAGGGCGGCGGTGGGCTCGTCGAGGATCAGGATGCGCGCATCGGCGGCGAGCGCCTTGGCGATCGCCACCAGCTGCCGCTCGCCCATGCGCAGCGACGCCACGCGCAGCGCCGGATCCAGCGCCACCCCGGCACGGTGCAGCAGCGTGTGCGCCTCGCGCATCATGCGTCCGTCATCGAGCGTGCGCCGGCCGGTCAGGCGCTCGTGGCCGAGGAACAGGTTGGCCGCGATGCTCAGCCCGGGCACCAGGTCGAGCTCCTGCGGGATCATGATGATCCCGGCCGCGTGCGCCTCGCGCGGGCTGGCGAAACGCACCTCGCGCCCGGCCAGCGTCATGCTGCCCTGGTCCGGTGCGATCGCGCCGGAGATCACGCTCATCAACGTGCTCTTGCCCGCCCCGTTCTCGCCGAGCAGCACGTGGACCTCGCCGGCCTGCAGATCGAAGTCGACGCCGCGCAGCGCGCGCACGCCGCCGAACCGTTTCTCGATCCCGCTGAGTGAGAGCAACGTGTCCCCCGTTTTGCAACGACGCTAGGCCCGGCGGAGGGCGAGTCAAGACTACGCTTTCGCCCGGGCTCGCTGGAGCCGCGCCGTCATGTGCGCATCCGCGCGACGGGGGCTCGCTCAGTACGCCAGCGCCACTCCGTCCGCGCGCATCTCGGAAGCGGCGGCGTAGACGCGGTCGGCGCCGCTGCTGCGGTGCTCGATGCACTCGTAGCGGCCGAAGCCGCCGTCCGAGGCGCCGATGCGCCAGCCGATCGCGGCGAGTGCTGCGCGCGACGCCGCCGGCACGCCGGCCTCGAGGCGCAGCAGGCCGTCCGGCCCGAGCCCGGGCAGGTCCTCGCCCATGCTCTGCGAGGAACCCTCGTGGTGCCAGCGGGGCGCATCGCCGGCGGCCTGGATGTCGAGCCCGTACTCGACGCGGTTGACCACGATCTGGGTCTGTCCCATCGGCTGCATGTCGCCGCCCATCACCCCGAACGCCATCCACGGCTTGCCGCCGCGGGTGGCGAAGCCGGGGATGATGGTCTGGAACGGCCGCTTGCCCGGCTGATAGAGATTGGGGTGTCCGTCGGCGAGCGAGAACAGCTCGCCGCGATCCTGGAACATGAAGCCCAGCCCGTCCGCCACCAGCCCCGAGCCCATGCCGCGGAAATTCGACTGGATCATCGAGACCATGATGCCGCTGTCGTCGGCGACGCTGAAATAGGTGGTATCGCCGTGGCTCGGCGCCTGGCCGGGATGCACCGGGGTGAGGATGCGGTCCGGCCGGATCAGCTTCGCACGCTGCGCCGCGTACTGCTTTGAGTTCAGCCACTCGATCGGGATCGCGGCGAAGTGCGGATCGGCGTAGTATCGCGCACGATCCTCGTAGGCGAGCCGCTTGGCTTCCGCCTGCAGGTGGATCGAGTGCGCCGACTGGAACCCCGCGTCGCGCAGGTCGAAGTTCTCCAGGATGTTGAGCATCTGCAGCGTCGCCAGCCCCTGGGTGTTGGCCGCCATGCCGTAGATCTCGACGCCCCGGTAGCTGGTCACCAGCGGGTCCGACCATTGGGAGTGGTGCGTGCGCAGGTCGCCCCGCGTCATCCAGCCGCCGATGCGCCGGAAATAGCCCTCGATGGTGTCGGCGATCGGCCCGTCATAGAACGCATCGCGGCCGCCGGCGGCGATCATCCGGTAGGTGCGCGCGAGATCGGGATTGCGGCGCAGGTCGCCCTCGTTCGGCGCCACCCCGCCCGGCGCGTAGGTGCGCATCGCGTTAGCCGTCTCCTCGACGCCCGAACCTGCCCGCAGGAACGCGCGCAGGTTGCGCTTGATGTAGTAGCCGATGACCTGCGGCGTCGGCACGCCGCGCTCGCACATCAGGATCGCGGGCGTGAACAGCTCGCTCCAGGGCAGCCTGCCGTACCGCTGGTGCAGCGACCACCAGGCGTCCAGCGCCCCGGGCACCGAGACGCTGATCGCGCCGAGCTTGGGGATGACGCCCTCCCTGGCGCGCGCCCGCACGGTCTCGAGGCTGAGCCCGCGCGGCGAGGCCCCGGAGCCGGCGAGGCTGACCACCCGTCCGAGCTTCGGGTCCCACAGCATCGCGTAGCAGTCGCCGCCGAGCCCGGCGCTGGTCGGCTCGAGGAAGCCCAGGCAGGCATTGGCCGCGACCGCCGCGTCCACCGCCGAGCCGCCGCGCTTGAGCGTCTCGATCGCGGTCAGCGTCGCCAGCGGATGCGCGGTGCCGGCGGCGCCGGAACAGCCCATCGCCGCGGAACGCGAGGCGAAGCTGGCGCCGGACGGACGGTCGCCGGCATGCACGTCCGGCCGGTCGTAGCGCTCCGCGCCGTTGGCCTGGAACGGCAGCAGCTCGGCCGCGTCCGGCGCCGGGCGCGCGGCACCACCCTGTCCGAAGCCCGACGTGGTGGCTGCGGCGGCGGGCAGTGCTGCGGCCGAGACCGGCAGGGTGGCGAGGAACGAGCGTCTGTTCAGCATGGCGGACCTCCGGCAGCGGCGGCGGTCATGCCGCTCTTCCCTGGTGCCGCATGTTCGGCGGCCGGGGAAGTTCGATCATGCCGCGGAGCGGCGAGCTTTGATCCCGCCTCGCGGAGCGGCGAGCTTTGATCCCGCCTCGCGGCGCGTCGAGGTTTCATCAACCGGCCGGCGACATCGCGGCGGGTTCCGGCTATCAGGGAGCGAGGGTGCGGTTCCGGCCGGATGTCGGGGCAGCCGGAGGAGGTGGCGAATGGCCGGTGAAGCTGAGCTGAAGCGGAGCCCGCCTGCGATCCGCCGCGCCGAGGCGCTGCGGCAGGAGCGCACGGAGCCCGGCAAGCCGGCCGCGGCCGCGCGGCCGCGCGTGGTGGCGCAGGCCGGGCGGGATACGGCGGCCGAGCCGATCGCCCGGAACTCCCCCGACCGCTTCATCAACCGCGAGCTGTCCTGGCTCGATTTCAACCAGCGCGTGGTGGAGGAGGCGGACAACGCGCGCAACCCGCTGCTTGAGCGGCTGCGCTTCCTGTCGATCTCCGCCGGCAACCTCGACGAGTTCTACTCGGTGCGCGTCGCCGGCCTGGTCGGGCAGGTGCGCGAGACGCTGACCGCCCGCTCGCCGGACGGCCGCACCCCGGCGCAGCAGTTGCAGGCGGTCGAGGAGCGCACGCGTGCCCTGCTGGCCGAGCAGCAGCGCATCTGGCGCGGGCTGCGTCAGGCTCTCGCCGAGCACGGCATCGTGGTCTGCGATCCGCGTACGCTGCAGGGAGACGATCGGAGCTGGATCGAGAGTTTCTTCATGGACCGGATGTTCCCGGTGCTGACGCCGCTCGCGATCGACCCGGCGCATCCGTTCCCCTTCATTCCCAACATGGGCCAGGTGCTCGCCCTACGGCTGCTGCGCGACGAGGACGACCGCCAGGTCATGAGCGGGCTGATCATGCTGCCCGCGCAGGTCGATCGCTTCATCAGGCTGCCGGCCGGGGAGGCGGGCGGTGCCGAGAGCGCGCGCTTCATCCTGCTGGAGGATCTGGTCAGCCAGTTCCTCGACCGTCTGTTCCCGGGCTTCCATGTCGGCGGCCGCGGCGTGTTCCGGGTGATACGCGACACCGACGTCGAGTTCGAGGAGGAGGCCGAGGATCTCGTGCGCTCGTACGAGACCGCGCTGAAGCGGCGCCGCCGCGGCGTGGTGATCCATCTCGACGTCAACGCGGAGATGCCGGCGGATCTCGCGGCGCTGGTCGCCGACGAGCTCGACGTGCCCTCCAACGAGATGCAGGTGCATGACGGCCTGATCGGCATCGTCGATGTCAGCCGGCTGATCGTCGACGATCGACCCGACCTGCTGTTCGCGCCGTACGCGCCGCGCTTTCCCGAGCGCATACGCGATTTCGGCGGCGACTGCTTCGCCGCGATCCGCACCAAGGACATCATCGTGCACCACCCGTTCGAGAGCTTCGACGTGGTGGTGCAGTTCCTGCGCCAGGCGGCGCTCGATCCGGCGGTGGTGGCGATCAAGCAGACCCTGTACCGCACGTCGCGCGACAGCCCGATCGTCAAGGCGCTGATCGAGGCTGCGGAAAGCGGCAAGTCGGTCACCGCGATGGTCGAGCTGCGCGCGCGCTTCGACGAGGAGGCCAACATCCGCCTCGCGCGCACCCTGGAGGCCGCCGGGGTGCAGGTCGTGTTCGGCTTCGCCGAGCTGAAGACCCACGCCAAGCTTAGTCTGGTGGTTCGTCGCGAGGGCGGCGGGGTGCGCTCATACGCGCATTTCGGCACCGGCAACTACCACCCGATCACCGCGCGCATCTACACCGACCTCAGCTTCTTCACCTGCGACGTGGCGCTGGTGCGCGACTCCGCGCGGCTGTTCAACTACATGACCGGCTACGCCCGCCCGGCCTCGATGGACGCGATCGCGTTCTCGCCGCTCACCGCACGCTCCACCCTGGTCCGGCTTATCGATGCCGAGATCGCCTTCGCGCGCGCCGGCAAGCCGGCACAGATCTGGCTCAAGATGAATTCCATCGTCGATGACGAGCTGATCGACAAGCTCTACGACGCTTCCCGCGCCGGCGTGCGCGTGCTGTGCGTGGTACGTGGCATCTGCTGCCTGCGCCCGGGTGTGCCCGGCTTGTCCGAGAACATCCAGGTGAAGTCGATCGTCGGACGGTTCCTGGAGCACAGCCGGATCTTCGTGTTCGGCAACGGCCACCGGGTGCCGTCGCGCGACGCGCTGGTGTTCATCTCCAGCGCCGACTGGATGGCGCGCAACATGGACTGGCGGGTCGAGACCATGGTGCCGATCCGCAATCCGACGGTGCACGCGCAGGTGCTCGACCAGATCATGGTCATGGACCTGAAGGACAACCTGCAATCCTGGCAGCTCGGCGCCGACGGCCACTGGCGCCGCCTCGATGGCGGGGCGAAGCCGTTCTCGGCGCACGAGTACTTCATGACCAACCCGTCTCTGTCGGGCCGCGGCTCGGCCGGGCAGGTGCAGCTGATGCCGACGGCGCGTCCGTTGCCGCGCCGCCCCGACCGGATCCTCCAGGATTGAGGAAGATGCCGTGAGCAAGCCGGGCGATGCCTCGCCGCATGCTCCCGCCGCGCGCGCAAGCAAGCGCTCGGCGGTGGTCGATCTCGGCTCCAACTCGGTGCGGCTGGTGGTGTTCGAGGGCATCTCGCGCAATCCGGTCACCATCTTCAACGAGAAGTCGGTGCTGCGCCTCGGACGCGGCCTGGAGACCACCGGTCGGCTCAACGAGGACGGCGTCGCCCAGGCGATCGGCGTGATGAAGCGCTTCGAGGCGGTGGTGCGCGGCATGGAGGCCGAGCATTTCGACGTGCTGGCCACTGCCGCGGTGCGCGACGCCAGCAACGGCCCCGAGTTCGTGCAGTCGCTGCGCGAGGCGATCCCGAGTGCCACCATACGCATCCTGTCCGGCACCGAGGAGGCGGACTACTCGGCGACCGGCCTGCTCAGCGGCTTGTCGGACGCGGACGGGCTGATGGCCGATATCGGTGGCGGCTCGCTGGAGCTGGTGCGGTTGATCGAGGGCCGCATGGGCTCGTCGCAGACGCTGCGGCTCGGCGTCATCCGCCTGGCCGACCGCGCCGGCGGCGACGTGCAGCGCGCCCGCGATCTGGTGGAAGCCGACCTCGACCGGGTGCCCTGGCTGCCGCAGGCGGCGGGACGCACGCTCTACCTGGTCGGCGGCGCGTTCCGCGCGCTGGCCCGGCTGCAGATCGCGCGCACCTTCTACCCGCTGAACATCGTGCACCAGTACGAGCTCCGCGCCGACGAGGCGCGCGAGCTGACCGCCTGGGTGATCGGCGCCTCGCGTCGCACGCTGGAGCGCCTGCCCGGCGCGCCGCGCCGCCGGCTGGACGACATGCCGTTCGCGGCCACCGTGCTGCGGCGCCTGCTGCGCCGGGTGGCACCGGTGCGCGTCGTGTTCAGCGTCGATGGCCTGCGCGAGGGCTGGTACATACGCAACGTGGCGCCGCAGCTGATCGAGCACTGCCCGCTGGAGAGCGTCGCGCGCGAGATGTCGCTGCAGCTCAGCCGCAGCCAGGCGCTGCCGCCGGCGCTGATCGACTGGACCGCGCCGCTGTTCGCCGACGAGACGCAGGCGGAGCGCCGGCTGCGGGTGAGTGCGTGCTGGATGTCGGACTGCGGCGCGCACGACCACCCGGAGTACCGCGCCGAGCAGAGCTTCATGCGCATCCTGCGCGCCCCGGGGATGGCGTTCTCGCACCCGGCACGCGGCTTCCTGGCGCTCACCATGGCGATGCGCTACGAAGCCGAGCTCGACCAGCCGTTCCTGCAGCCGGCGCGCGGCCTGATCGACGCGCAGGCGCTGCGCCGCGCCGAGATCCTCGGGCTCGCGCTGCGACTCGCCTACGTGCTCTGCGCCGGCACGCCGCAGCTGCTGGAGGGCACCAGCCTCGAACGGGTCGGCGACGAGCTGGTGCTGCGCCTGGCCGGGCAGCGCTTCGCCTTCAACGTCGAGAGCGTCACCCGCCGGCTCGACCGGCTGGCGCAGGCGGCAGGGCTGGCGCCGAGGATCGAGGGCGGGCCGCAATGAGC
>CAXTNV010000038.1:26025-26888 GCA_964245755.1 uncultured Acetobacteraceae bacterium
CAATGAGCCAGGACGCGTGAGGCGGTACGCGTGAGGCGGTACGCGTGAGGTGGGCGGGGTCGCTGCCCCGCACCCGCTGCAGGCGCGCCCGCGGCATCGGCCTTGTTCTCGTGGGGCTGCTGCTGCCGGCGGTGCGCGGCTGGCCCGCCGATCCCCACGCGCTGTGGCGCATCGTGCACGAGCGCTGCGTGCCGGAGGTGCGGTCCCGCGGAAACCCGGCGCCGTGCGCGGTGCTCGACCAGCGGGACGGCTACGCGGTGCTCAAGGATCGTGTCGGCGCCGAGCAGTTCCTGCTGATCCCGACCGCGCGCCTGGCCGGGATCGAGAGCCCCGCGTTGCTGCGCGCGGACGCGCCGAACTACTTCGCCGATGCCTGGTCGCAGGTGGCGCTGGTCGGCGGCCGCCTGCATCGCGACCTGCCGCGAGAGGATCTGGCGCTCGCGATCAACTCCGCCTGGGGGCGCAGCCAGGACCAGCTGCACATCCATATCGACTGCGTCAGCCGGCCGGTGCGCGCGGCACTCGCATCCGGCCTGGCCGGCATCGGCACGAGCTGGCGGGCACTGCCTGCGCCGCTCGCCGGCCACCGCTATCGCGCGCGTCGCATCCTCGGCGCAGCGCTCGGCACCAGCGACCCGTTCCGGCTGCTCGCCGCCTCGCTCGACGATCCGGCGCACCAGATGGGCCGCCATACGCTGGTGCTGGTCGGCGCGCGCTTCCCGGCCCCAGGCTTCATCCTGCTCGACGACCAGGTCGACGTGCTGCATCTGGACCGGGCGTCGGGCGAGGAGCTGCAGGACCATGCGTGCGCCGTGGCGGTGCCGTAGCGGCGAGCGCGATGGCGTGCAACTCTACGGCTTCGG
>CAXTNV010000039.1:0-26049 GCA_964245755.1 uncultured Acetobacteraceae bacterium
GCGCAATCAGCCGCCCGGCTCAGACCTTCTTGCGCCCGGCTCAGACCTTCTTGCGTATGTCGCTGAGCCAGCTGACATGCTTGCCGAGCCTGAGGCAGATGGCCGCCGGCTCCATGCCCTGCTGCAGCAGCACGAGTGCGCGGTCGCGCAGTGCCGCCTGATGCGCGAGCAGACGCGGGCTGTCCTCGGGACCGACGGCCGGTGCCGCGGCGGCGCGACGGTCATAGACCGCATCGCGGCGCAGCTTCTCGCGCGCGAGAAGCTCGAAGATCTGGTGCGGAACCATTCCCATGCTCTGTGCCGCCGCCTTCACCGGCATCCTGCGCTCGTGCACGAGGCGCCATGCCCGCGCAGCCGGTGTGTCGGAGCTCATCAATGCCTCGCCCAATGGTCCTGTCCGCTTCCTGACTGTGGCTCACCGGATGCAGTGTCGACGTTTTCGCCGCGTCACGCCAGCTTTCTTCTTGACTGGCTCGACTGAACTTTCAGTGCTGCAAGAACACCGCGATTTCCGCAGTCGCGATCATGTGACGGGTGACGCCGCCAAGTAGACGTTCATGCATCATGGAATGCATGAACGCTCCCATCACCAGGAGATCGGCCTGCGCCTCGCCTGCGCCGTGCAGCAAGCTCTCGCCGAGAGCGACATCTTTCTCATCCGGATTCGCGCCATCCAGCCGCTTCAGTTCCACCGCCAGCGCGTGATCGCGGAAGATCTCAGGCACCTCGCGCAGATCCGCGTCGCACAGCAACACGATCCGCACGGCTCGGCGCAGCAGCGGCAGTGCCGAGCGCACGGCACGGCTGACCGCTTCGTCGCCCCGCCACGCCACCGCGATCACCTTGCCGAAGCCCAGGCCTGCGCGCGGCGGCAACAGCAGCACCGGCCGCTCCGCCTCGAACAGGGCGGCATGCAGCGCGCGCCGCTCCTGCTCCGGCGCGCCCGCGTCGTCCCGCCACCGGCCCTCCGCCCGTGCGAGCACGATCAGGCGCCCGCTGCCAGCCCGTTGCAGCAGCCCACCGATCTCGCCCTCCTGCTCGAGGAAGCGCGAGATGGTCTCGCCGTCGCGACCGACCCAGCCCTCGGCGATGGCGCGCAGCCGCGCGAGGCGCTGCCGTTCCACCGACTGCAGCGCCTGCGAACCTGCCGTCTCCTCGGTCGGCATCGAGGCGTCGCGCGGCACGCGCCGGATCGCCAGTGCCTCGATGCGGCTCCTGCCGCCGCGCCCTGCTGCGCCCAGCGCGGCGGCCGCAGAGAGCTGTTCGGCCGCTCGGTCCGGTCGCTGCAGCACGGCGAGCGTGACATGTCCCGGCGGTTCGGCCGCGGCAGCGCGCCTGCCCAGCAACGGTGCCGCGGCGGACCCGGCCGCCGCCGCCGCCACGCAGAACGCCAGCGAGAGCCCGGCGTTGAGCAGCGCCGCGCCGATGCGCCCGTCGCGCAGCAGGTCCAGCGTCTGCAGGCTGAACGACGAGAACGTCGTGTAGCCGCCGCAGAAGCCGACCATGATCAGGATACGCACTGCCGGACCCGCCGGCAGCACGCCGCCTGGCATGGTGGCGGCGGCGACCAGGCCGATCAGGAAGCTTCCTGTCACGTTGATCAGGATCGTGCCCCATGGAAAGCTGTTGCCCCAGATCGCGACGCTAAGTCCGCCGAGGCCGTAGCGAACCATGCTGCCCACCGCGCCCCCGAGGGCGACGAGCACGTACGTCATCATCTCTGGATCATCTTTGGCCACCGCTGCCGCTGCCGGCCGATTGGCAACACGAAGCCGGCGCATTGGCAAACTCCGTCGTCCGCCGGGCGTCTGCACGCTCAGAGAAAGGTTCACGCTGATGCCGGCACTGCTGACCAGCCAGCCGTGGCTCTCGCGCTTCGTCGCGGGGCGGCCCGTGCCGCCGCACCGACGTGGCTGAGCCGGCTTCCGGCCGCCGCCCTGGCTGGCGGTTCTGGATCGATCGCGGCGGCACCTTCACCGACATCATCGCGTGCGATCCGCAGGGACGTCTCTCCACGCGAAAGCTGCTGAGCGACCAGGGCCGACGGCAGGATGCGGCGCTGGCCGGCATCGCCCTGTCGCTCGGCCTGCCGGCCGGCACCCCGATCCACGCCGCGGACATCGAGAGCGTGCGGATGGGCACCACGGTCGCCACCAACGCCCTGCTCGAGCGACGCGGCGCGCGCGTGCTGTTGCTGGTTGATCGCGGCTTCGCCGACCTGCTGCTGATCGGCGACCAGTCCCGGCCCAACCTGTTCGACCTCGCCATCACCCGGCCGGCGCCGCTGCACGAGCGCTGCGTCGAGATCACCGGGCGGATCGGCGCCGATGGCAGCGAGATCGAGCCGCTCGACGAGGACGCCGCCCGCGCCGCCCTCGAACAGGCTCGTGCGGATGGCATCGAGTGCTGCGCGATCGCGCTGATCCACGCCTGGCGGCATCCGCACCTGGAGCGGCGGCTGGCCGCTCTGGCCCGGGCCGCAGGCTTCACGCAGATCTCCGCGAGCCACGAGGTCAGTCCGCTGCTGCGCCTGATCCCGCGCGCGCAGACCAGCGTGGTCGACGCCTACCTTTCCCCCGTCCTGCGCCGGCACGTCGACCAGCTCAGGGCGTCGCTCCCGGACACCAGGCTGCTGTTCATGCAGTCTCACGGCGGCCTCGCCGACGGCGAGCACTTCGCCGGCCGCAACGCCATCCTGTCCGGTCCGGCCGGCGGGATCGTGGCGGCGGCGCGCACCGCGCAGGCCGCGGGCTTCGAGCGGGTGATCAGCTTCGACATGGGCGGCACCTCCACCGATGTCGCGCTCTACGCCGGCGCGTTCGAGCGGCGCTTCGAGACCCTGATCGACGGCCTGCGGCTGCGCGTGCCGATGCTGGCGATCCACACCATCGCCGCCGGCGGCGGCTCGATCCTGCGCTTCGACGGCACGCGGCTGCGGGTGGGGCCGCAGAGCGCCGCGGCCGATCCCGGTCCGCGCGCCTACCGCCGCGGCGGCCCCCTGACCGTGACCGACGCCAATATCTGCCTCGGCAAGATCCAGCCCGGCCACTTCCCATCGCTGTTCGGACCGGACGGCGACGCCCCGCTCGATGTCGAGGCGGTGCAGCGCGGCTTCGCGGCACTCGCCGAGCAGATCACCGCCGAGACCGGCGTGCGGCAGCAGCCGAAGACGCTGGCGGAGGGCTTCGTGCGCATCGCCGTGACCCGCATGGCCGGCGCGATCCGGGAGGTCTCGCTGCGCAGGGGTCAGGACCCGGCCGGCTTCGTCCTGCACTGCTTCGGGGGCGCCGGCGGGCAGCATGCCTGCCTGGTGGCACGCGAACTCGGCATGCGCACCATCCTGATCCACCCGTTCGCCGGCATCCTGTCTGCACTCGGCATGGGTCTTGCCGAGCAGAGCGTGATGCGCGAGCAGGCGGTCGAGATGCCGCTCGAGCCGGAGGCGATGCCGCCGCTGCGCAGCCTGGCCTTGGCGCTGTCGCAGGCAGCGGAGCGAGAGCTCGCCGAGCAGTTGGCCAGGGCGCCGCCGATCCTCACCGAGTGCCGCCTGCATCTGCGCCACGAGGCCAGCGACGCGGTGCTGATTGTGCCGTTCGACAGCATCGAGACGATGGCGGCCCACGCCGCTTCCGAGCATCGGGCACGCTTCGGCTTCGATGCCGCCGAGCGCGCGCTGATCGTCGATGCGGTGGTGGTGGAGGCGCGCGCGCAGGGCGAAGCGCTGTCGCTGCCGTCTGCGCCGCCACGACGCGACGCGGAGGTGCTGCGGCCGGTCGACACGGTGGAGCTCTGGAGCGGCGGACGCGCGCACCGGGCGCCGCTGTTCGAGCGGGCGGCGCTGCGCGCGGGCGACCGGCTGCACGGACCCGCCCTGGTCAGCGAGGCCAACGCTACCACCGTGGTCGAGCCCGGCTGGAGCGCCGAGATCAGTGACAACGACGACATGATACTGCGCGACGCGGGAGACGCCGGCGGCGCGGGTCTCGGACGGGCCGACGATGCGCGCGCGGACCCGTTGCGCACCGAGCTGTTCAACAACCTGTTCATGAACGTCGCCGAGCAGGCGGGCGCGGTACTGCAGCACACCGCGCAGAGCGTCAACATACGCGAGCGCCTGGACTTCTCCTGCGCCATCTTCGACGCCGAAGGCGCCTTGGTCGCCAACGCGCCGCACGTGCCGGTGCATCTCGGCGCCATGGGCGAGAGCGTGCGCACGGTGCTGCGCCGTCGCGCGCACCGACTCTCTCCGGGCGACGTGATCGCGCTGAACAACCCGTTCGACGGCGGAACGCATCTTCCCGACGTCACCGTGATCACCCCGGTGTTCGATCCCGACGGCCGGACGCTGCTGTTCTTCGCCGCCTCGCGTGGCCACCACGCCGACATCGGCGGCAGCGTACCGGGATCAACGCCCGCCTTCTCCCGCCACCTCGAGGAGGAAGGCGTCGTCATCGACGATTTCCTGCTGGTCTCGAATGGCCGCTTCCGCGAGGCCGAGTTCCGCGCACTGCTCGCCGGCTCGGCGCATCCCGCGCGCAGCCCCGACGTCAACGTCGCCGACATACGCGCCCAGATCGCCGCCAATGCCTGCGCCCGCGCCGAGCTGCACCGGCTGCTCGCCCGGCACGGCAGCGAAACCTTGCGCGACGCCATGCGCCAGGTGATGCGCAACGCCGAGGAGAGCGTGCGTCGCGCGATCACCCGGCTGCGCGACGGCAGCTTCACCTACCGGATGGACGATGCGAGCGAGTTGCGCGTCGCGGTCCAGGTCGATGCCGCCTCGCGCGAGGCGGTCATCGACTTCACCGGCACCTCGCCGCAGCGCGCGGACAACTTCAATGCGCCGCCCGCGGTGCTGCGCGCGGTCGTGCTGTACGTGTTCCGCTGCCTGGCCGGTGACGACATCCCGCTCAACGATGGCTGCCTGGTGCCGCTGCGGATCGTGATCCCGCCCGGCACCTTCCTCTCGCCGAAGCCCGGCGCCGCCGTGGTCGCCGGCAACACCGAGGTCTCGCAGGCGGCGTGCAGCGCCCTGTTCGCCGCCCTGGATATCCTGGCCTGCAGCCAGGGCACGATGAACAACCTGCTGTTCGGCGACGACACCAGGCAATATTACGAGACCATCTGCGGCGGCACCGGCGCCGGTGCCGATCTAGATGGCGCCGACGCCGTGCAGAGCCACATGACCAACACGCGCATGACCGATCCGGAGGTGCTGGAGCTGCGCTACCCGGTGCGCGTCGAGCAGTTCGCGGTGCGTGCCGGATCCGGCGGCGACGGCGCGCGTCGCGGCGGCAACGGTGCCGTGCGGCGCTTGCGCTTCCTCGCCCCGATGCAGGTGGTGCTGGTGTCCTCGCGACGCGAGTTCCCGCCCTTCGGCCTGCGAGGCGGCCTCGCCGGTGCCGCCGGACGGCAGAGCATCGAGCGCGCCGACGGATGCGTCGAGCAGGTGGGCGGCATCGCCCAGATGCGCCTCATGCCGGGCGACGCGATCACCATCGAGACGCCGGGCGGTGGCGGCTACGGCAGCCCTGCTTGCTCTTCCAGCCAGGATCGGGACATCCGGTGCGGATCGAAGTAGCGCCCGGCGTCGCCATCGATGATGCCGAGGTCACGATCAGCTTTATCCAGGCCGGCGGACCCGGCGGCCAGAACGTCAACAAGGTGGCGACCGCGGCGCAGATCCGCTTCGACGCGCGCGCTGCCGGCTCGCTGTCCGATCCGATCAAGCTGCGGCTGCAGGCGCTCGCCGGCAGCCGATGCACGCGCGACGGCGTCATCGTCATCACCGCGCGCCGCTTCCGCTCGCAGGAGCGCAACCGCCAGGAGGCGATGCATCGGCTGATCGAGCTGATCGCGCAGGCGGCCAGGATCCCGGTGAAGCGCAGGCCGACCCGCGCGTCCTTCGGCGAGCGACAGCGCCGGCTCGCCGCCAAGAGCCACCGCGCGACGACCAAGCGCGATCGCGGCTTCCGGCCCGAGGATTGACGGGGACAGCTTGCCCGGCCTCGAGCGGGCTGGAGCATGCGGCAACCAAGATGTCCTCACGCGCGTCGATCCGCACGATCACGTAGCAGTCGCGCTGTCGGCGCCGTTTCGCAGATCGGATCGTGTACGCATTGTTTGCCGGCCATTACGAGTTCGGCCGGACGATCGAGACCGCGTGCCGGCGACGAGATCAGCGAGCAGAGCGGTCAGATCCAGAACCGCACCGGCGATGGCGGCGATCCGGGCGATCGCTGCGGTGTTCGAGGATATCGGCGTGAGCGCCGGCAATGATCGCCGCCTCTGTCGAGCAACATGGTGCTTCCGAGCCCGAAACCGCCCGCTGTTTGCAGCGAAACTCCAGCAGCAGGCTCGAGATGAGCGAAGATCCATGCGGGGTAGGCTGAACCCGACATCGCCTTGCCGAAGGCGGCGGCTTCGCCACGTGCGCCGCGCCAGCCTGGGGAAGTCTCGCGATGCGATCCGCATCGTCACGAGGAGTTCGCGCCGGACCGGCATCCGCGACGCTAATTGAACTGAGTTCGGAACCGTATATGCTGTGCTTGAGTAATAGATATCGATCAACGGCCCGATCAACATCGCAGCAGGAACGCATCATGGCGCGCGCCACGAACACGACCAAATCCACCAGGCCGCGCGTGGCGGTCAAGGAAGTGCCGAAGCGCAAGCCCGGCCGGCCGATCGGATCAACCAGCACCAAGAAATCCGCTCCGGCCCCGGTGGCCAAGGCAGTCAGGCCATCCGGAACGCGCGCTGCGGCCGCGCGCCCGGCGGCGCGCGTGGCGAAGCCGAACCGCGCGGAGCTCGAGACACAGCTCGGCAAACTCGAGCGGGCGGTGGCCAGACTCCGTGAGAAGAACAAGGAACTCAAGCAGATCGCGACCGAGGCACGGGAACACGCCGACATTCTTGAAGCCCAGCTTGCGGCCAAGCCTGTCGCCGCCGCGCCGAAGCCCGTCCGCAAGAGCCGGCGACCGGCTCGCCAGGCGGATCCCGCTACAGTCGCCGACGACAACGCTTCCGACGACGACGGATCCGCAGCGCAGGACTGAGCTGCCAGGCGGCAGGCGGCCGCCACAACGCGGCGGCCTGCTGGGCACCCGCGGGCAGGCGGGGCTGCAGGTGGTCCCGGTGCCCTGAAGGCGAGTGGGTGCGCTGCACGCGCGTGAGACGCTGCCCAGGCGAGACGCAGCAGGATTACGTGGGCATGATGGAAGATGTCTGGACCTACCCGAGACCGCCGGCGCTGCAGCCGGTCACCGCATCGATCCGCATCGTGCTTGGGGACGTGACAATCGCCGAAACGCGGGCAGCGTTCCGCGTGCTCGAGACCAGCCATCCGCCGGTATACTATCTGCCGCGCGAGGCTTTTGCCGAAGGTGTCCTGGAGCCAGCCTCCGGCACCAGCTTCTGCGAGTGGAAGGGCCTCGCGCGGTACTGGAGCCTGCGCGCCGGCGGCCGCTTCGTCGAGTCCGCGGCGTGGAGCTATCCGGAGCCGACGGCCGGCTTTGCTGCCTTGCGCGACCACCTCGCGGTCTATGCCGGCGCGATGGATGGCTGCTTCGTCGGCGAGGAGCGGGTGACGCCGCAACCGGGCGGGTTCTACGGCGGCTGGATCACCGGCGACCTCAAGGGGCCGTTCAAGGGCGTTCCCGGCAGCATGGGCTGGTGAAGCGAGCAGCCATTGCTCGAGGCCGCCTCAGACGTCGAGGTTGGCCACCTTCAGGGCGTTGCCGACGATGAAGTCGCGACGTGGCTCGACCACGTCGCCCATCAGCGTCGAGAACACCAGTGCCGCGCTCTCGATATCGCCCACCTTGACCTGCAGCAGGGTGCGGGCGGACGGATCCAGCGTGGTGCGCCAGAGCTGCTCCGCGTTCATCTCGCCCAGGCCCTTGAAGCGCTGGATCGCCAAACCCTTGCGGCCCTGCGCCAGGATGCGGTCATAGGCGCTCGCCGGGCCGGCCACGGCGGCGTCGTGGTTGTCCAGCGACAGCATCGCCGGCTGCGGCCCGAAGTCGCGCGCCAGCAACTCCGCGCGTTCCGCGAGCCAGAGCACGTCGGCGCTGCGCAGCGCGCTGGCTTCGAGATGGTAGCGCTCGCCGACCCCGCGCACGCTGCGCCCGAGATGCAGGCCGCCGGCATCGACCGAAACCACCCAGCCACGCTCCGCCGGCAGCGACGCCGCGTCCAGGCGCGCCGCCAGCGACTGCGCCCGCCCCTGCCCGCGCGCGACGTCGGGGGTCAGCGCACCCGCGATCGCCGCCTGCTCCAGGATCCACACCGGTGCGGTCACCGAGAGCCGGCGCAGCGCCCGCGTCGCGTCGTGCAGCCAGGCGGTCTCGGCGGCGAGCTCCAGCCCCTGCAGCACCCGCCCGTCGGAATAGGTCAGGCGCGAATGTGACAGCGCCTTGTCGAGCAGGTACTGCTCGAGCTGGGCGTCGTTCTTCAGGTAGCGCTCCTCGTTGCCGCGCTTGGCGCGATACAGTGGCGGCTGCGCGATATAGAGGTGGCCGCGCTCGATCAGCTCCGGCATCTGTCGGAAGAAGAAGGTCAGCAGCAGGGTGCGGATGTGCGAGCCGTCGACATCGGCGTCCGTCATGATGACGATCCGGTGGTAGCGCAGCTTGGCCAGCGAGAACCCGCCCTGGTCGGGTTCGCCGTGGCCGATGCCGGTGCCGAGTGCCGTGATCAGGGTGCCGATCTCGGCCGAGCCGAGCATGCGGTCGAAGCGCGCCCGTTCGACGTTCAGGATCTTGCCCTTCAGCGGCAGGATCGCCTGGAAGCGGCGGTCGCGTCCCTGCTTGGCGGTGCCGCCGGCGCTGTCTCCTTCGACCAGGAAGATCTCCGCCTTCGCCGCGTCGCGCTCCTGGCAGTCGGCGAGCTTGCCGGGCAGCGTCGAGATGTCGAGCACGCCCTTCCTGCGGGTCAGCTCTCGCGCCTTGCGCGCCGCCTCGCGCGCGGCCGCCGCGTCCATCACCTTGCCGATGATCGAGCGCGCTTCCTTGGGATGTGTCTCGAACCAGTGCGCGATCGCATCCGCGGTCGCCGCCTGCACCACCGGCTGCACCTCGGAGCTGACCAGCTTGTCCTTGGTCTGCGAGGAGAACTTGGGATCCGGGACCTTCACCGACAGCACCGCTGTCATGCCCTCGCGCATGTCCTCGCCGGCGAGCGTCAGCGCCTCCTTCTTGCCGAGCCCTTCGGCATACTTGCCGACGACGCGGGTCAGCGCCTGGCGGAAGCCCGCGAGATGCGAGCCGCCATCGCGCTGCGGGATGTTGTTGGTGTAGCACAGCATGGTCTCGTGGAAGCTGTCGTTCCAGGAAAGCGCGAACTCGACCCGTATGCCCTGCGTGTCGAGGCCGAGCGCGGTGATCGGCGGCGTCGCCACCGGGATCTTGCCGCGATCGAGCCACTCGACGAACGCCACCAGGCCGCCCTCGTAGATGAAGCGATGCTCCTGCACCGGCGCGTGGCGCTCGTCGCGCAGGAAGATCTCGAGCCCGGAGTTGAGAAAAGCGAGCTCGCGCAGGCGTCGCTCGAGGATCGGGTACTCGAACTCGGTCTTGGCGAAGGTGGCGGCACTCGGCTTGAAGCTCACCTCGGTGCCGCGCGGCGCGTTGCTCGCGCCCACCACGTGCAGCGGCGACTCCGTCTCGCCGTGGCGGAAGCGGATGCGGTGCTCGGTGCCCTCGCGCCAGATGCGCACGTCCATCCATTCCGAGAGCGCATTGACGACGGCTGCGCCCACGCCATGCAGACCACCCGAAACCTTGTAGGAGTTCTGGTTGAACTTGCCGCCGGCGTGCAGCTTGGTCAGCACCACCTCGGCGGCGCTCACGCCCTCCTCGACATGCATGTCGGTCGGGATGCCGCGGCCGTTGTCGCGCACCGAAACCGACCCGTCGCCGTTCAGCACCACCGTGCACGAGGTGGCGTAGCCTGCCTGCGCCTCGTCGACGGCGTTGTCGATGATCTCGAACGCCATGTGGTGCAGGCCCGAGCCGTCGTCGGTGTCGCCGATATACATGCCCGGACGCTTGCGCACCGCGTCAAGTCCCTTGAGCACCGAGATCGAGGCGGCGTCGTAGCTGTCGTGACCGTTGACCAGCGTCGCGTCCGGCGCCGGCAGGGCGGTCAGCCTCGGCGCGGACGCGGCGGTAGGCTCGGCGTTGTCGGACATGCCGGCTTGGTGCTCCAGATCTCTGATAAATATTGGAGAATCATCCTACCGCAGCCGCCCCCGCGGAGCCAGCTTCGCGCGTCGGAAAAGCCGCCTCCGGCTCAAGTTTTCCACAGGCGACGCGCAGCATCTCGGCATGCCCCGCGAGCGGCACGAACGGCTCAGGGTCGGTGCCCGTCAGCAGCACCGGCGCCGGCAGCTCCAGCAGGGCTGCGAACAGGGCGGCACGGTGAGCGCCGTCCAGATGCACCAGCGGCTCGTCCAGCAGCAGCAGCGGCGCCTCGCCGCGAAGCGCCGCGATCAGCGCCGCATGCGACAGCACGGTTCCGATCAGCAGCGCCTTCTGCTGCCCGGTACTGCCCTGGTGCGCGGGGCGGCCCGACCGCAGGTCGCTGAGCAGCAGGTCGGCACGGTGCGCGCCCAGCGACGTGCCTCCCGCAGCCGCGTCCGGCTGCCGACGCGTCCGCAGCGCCTCGCGCAGCCAGTCCTCCACCGCCAGCGCCGACGCATGCTCCAGTTGGGCCGCAACCCGGCAGTCCAGCTCCAGCAGCGCCGGCGGAAAGCCGTCCCGCCGCTCCGGCGCCCGGGCGAGCAGGTTCATCCTGTCGACCAGGGTGCGCCGCGCCGCACTGACCGCCACCGCATGGCGGGCGAGTGCATGCTCCAGCCCGTCCAGCCAGGCCGGATCCGCGCCACCCTGCTGCAGCAGCCGATTACGCCCCTGCAGCGCCTCGTCGTGCGCCGCCACCTCGCGGGCATGGTCAGGCTGCAGCGCCAGCACGAGCC
The DNA here is from genome assembly GCA_964245755.1 of uncultured Acetobacteraceae bacterium. Classification (GTDB taxonomy): domain Bacteria; phylum Pseudomonadota; class Alphaproteobacteria; order Acetobacterales; family Acetobacteraceae; genus Lichenicoccus. The sequence continues at coordinate 10,979 of CAXTNV010000039.1, forward strand.
GGTCCAGGAAGCGCCGGCGTGCCGACGGGCCCTCGATGAAGAGCCGGTCCATCTGCGGCGTCAGCCACACGGCGCTGAGCCGCTCGGCCACCGCCGCCCGGCTGCGCGCCGGCAAGCCGTCGAGGCGGAACACGCGACGTCCCGCGGCCGCGTCCGGCGTGGTGCCGGTGCCGATCTCGAACCGGCCTGTGCCGTCGGCGAGCCGCGCCGCCACCGCCCAGCAGGCGGGCTGCGGCGCATCCTGACGCGGCAGCTCCGCGAGACGCGCGCCGCGCAGGCCGCGCCCCGGCACCAGCAGGGACATCGCCTCGAGCAGATTGGTCTTGCCGCTGCCGTTGGCGCCGCTGAGCACGGTGATCGGCGCCGACCGGTTCCAGGTCAGGAGGGCATAGTTGCGGAACTCGGTCAGGACCAGCCGGTGCAAGCTCAGCATGCGGCCGCGATCCACCGCGCCGTTGGCGTGTCCGCCAGAGGGTTCAGCGGCGTCTCAGACGCGCATCGGCATCAGCACGTACAGCGCCGACGGGCTGTCGACATCGCGAACCACCGTCGGCGCCGCGCTGTCGGAGAACGCGAACTCGACATCCTTCTCGATCTGGTCGGTGATGTCGTTCAGGTAGCGGGCCTGGAAGCCGATCTCGAGCGGGGTCGCGTCGTAGCTGACCCGCCCGTCATCGAGCTCCTCCTTGGCAGTCCCCTGATCAGGACTGGCTGCGGACAGGGTCAGCAGGTTGCGCTCGATCGAGAGCTTCACCGGGCGCGACCGCTCCTGGCTGATCGCCGCCACCCGCGCGACCGCGTCGCTGAAATCCTTCTTGCCGACGCGAAGGATCTTGTCGTTGTCGCGCGGGATCACGCGGTCGTACTCGGGAAAGGTGCCGTCGATCAGCTTGCTGGTCAGCATGACGCTGCCGACCACGAACTGGATCCGCGTCTCCGAAAGGGACAGCTCGACATCTTCCGCGGCTTCGTCGAGCAGCTTGCGCAGTTCGTTGATGGTCTTGCGCGGCACGATCACGCCCGGCATGCCGGCGGCGCCGTCGGGCAGCTCGGTCTGCACCCGCGCCAGGCGATGACCGTCCGTTGCCACCGCGCGCAGCATCGCACCGGCCTCTGCCTCGGCCACGTGCAGGAAGATGCCGTTCAGGTAGTAGCGCGTTTCCTCGGTGGAGATCGCGAAGCGGGTGCGGTCGATCAGGCCGCGCAGCATCGCCGGGGGGATGCGGAACCTGTGCGGCAGCGTGCTCGCGGTCATCGAGGGGAAATCGTCGATCGCCAGCACGTTCAGGCTGGTCGCGTAGCGTCCGGCACGCAGCGCCAGCGGCGCGTCGCCGCCGGCATGGTCGAGCTCGACCTCCGCACCGTCCGGCAGCTTGCGCACGATCTCGTAGAGCACCGACGCCGGCGCGGTGGTGGCGCCGTCTCGCGACACCCCGGCGGCGATGCTCTCGACCACCGCGATCTCCATGTCGGTCGCGGTCAGGCTGAGGCGGCCATCGCGTGCCGCGATCAGCACGTTGGCCAGGATCGGGATGGTGTTGCGCTTCTCGGCCACGCTCTGGATATGGGCAAGCGCCTTGAGCAGCGTCGCGCGGTCGGCCTTCAGCTTCATGATACGCGAGTCCTCTGCACCGGACGTGCGGATCCGGGGCAGCGAGACTAGCAGCCCCGCAACGGACCGCAAACAGCTCGGATCCTGCCTGAGCGCCGCGGCAACCGGGCGAACCTCGATCGCACCGGCACCCCGGGGGACCGGCGGCTCAGCTCTCCAGCATGCGACGCAGCAGCTCGACATCCTCGGCGAACGCGGTGTCGCGCTCCATCAGCTCCGCGACGCGCGAGACCGCATGCATCACCGTGGTATGATCGCGGTTGCCGAACTTGCGTCCGATCTCGGGGAGGGAGCGGCTGGTGAGCTGCTTGGCGAGGAACATCGCCACCTGCCTCGGTCGCGCCACCGCACGGGCGCGGCGCGCCGAGGACATGTCGGTCAGGCGGATGTTCCAGTGCTCGGCGACCTTGCGCTGGATCTCCTCGATGGTGACGCGCCGGTCATGCGCCTTGAGGATGTCGTGCAAGACCTCCTGCGTCGCGTCCAGCGTCACCGGGCGACCGAACAGGTTGGCGTGCGCGATCATGCGGTTGAGCGCGCCCTCGAGCTCGCGCACGTTCGAGGTGATCTTGTGCGCCAGGAACTCCAGCACCTTGGGAGGCACCGCGACGCCGGACGCCGCCGCCTTGGCTTCCAGGATCGAGATGCGCAGCTCGAAGGTGGTGGCGTGCAGGTCGGCGACCATGCCGCAGCCAAGCCGTGTGCGCAGGCGATCCTCGAGTCCCGATAGATCCGACGGAGACTTGTCGGCGGAAACCACGATCTGCTTGCCGGCATCGACCAGCGCGTTGAAGGTGTGGAAGAACTCTTCCTGGGTGTTGTCCTTGCCGATCAGGAACTGCAGGTCGTCGATCATCAGCACGTCGACCGAACGCAGCTGCTCCTTGAACTCCATGGTCGATTGCGAGCGGATCGCGGCGATGAAGCGATACATGAACTTTTCGGCCGACATGTAGGCGACCGACACCCGCCCGCCGCGCGTCAGCTCCAGGCCGATCGCGTGCATCAGGTGGGTCTTGCCCAGCCCGACGCCACCATACAGGAACAGCGGATTGAAGCCGGGGCTGGAAGGTCGCTCGGCCACGCGGCGAGCGCAGGCATGGGCGAACTCGTTGGGCTTTCCGACGACGAAGCTGCCGAAGGTGAAGCGCGGATCCAGTGGCGCCGCCAGCTCTGCGCGCACGACCTGGGGCGCCGCGGCGATGACGGGATGACCCTGTCCGCGGAGCGGCGCCGCATCGTCAGGCGCGGCAGCGCCGCCGACGTCGCGGCGGGCGACGTCGTGACCGATGGGGCGACCGCTGTCGGGCTCGACGCCGAGCTGCAGCTCCACGCGCCGGATTTCCGTCACCTCTGCGTGCCACAGCGCGCTCAGCCGATCCCCGTACTGGCTGCGCACCCAGTCGCGCAGGAAGCGGGTCGGCAACAGCAGGGTGATCTCGTCGCCCTCGGCTTCGCCTAGACGGATCTGACGTAGCCAGGTGCGGTACTCGACGTCCCCGACCTCGACCTGCAGCCGCGAGCGGATGCGCGACCAGTTGGCTTCGAAGCGATGCGGCGAGGAGACCGGTGCGGTGCGTTCGTCGGTGGGAAGCTCTGCCGGCGGGTCCCTGGGAAGATCCCGGGCCGTTGCCGCGAAGTCAGGCTCGACGGCACGATTTCTCGAATCCACTCTCACCCACCTTACTCCTAGCCACGCACGCGGCCGAGTTCTCGATCGGCGCGACGATCACGCCCGGCCGCGAACACGGTTCCGCCAAGGCCGCAACCGCGGATTTCGGAACGCATGCGAGATCGGGAAACGTCGTCTGTTACAGCTTGCGGTCATTGTGGTGACCGAGGCGGACAGTAAAACACAGGTTAGGGGGTCGCAACGGGAATCTAACCGATAATTTGCCATCGCAAAAATGAGGCAAAGTCAAGTAAACACCTCAGTTTTGAGCGGAAACGAACAGAGAACATCGGTTAGCCTGGGCACGACGAAGAACAGGACCCGGCGCAGTGGCCGGTCCTGTTTGCGTTCTATTGTCGCGCTGCCCGGGAACCGGCTGCGACGGCTTCAAGCAGTGGCGGGGATCGCCTTGATGCGAGCCGACAGGCGGGAGATCTTGCGTGCGATCGTGTTGTGGTGCGCGATGCCCTTGCCAGCGGCACGCTGCAGTTCCGGCTGCGCCGCACGCAGGGCCGCCGCCGCCTGCTCCTTGTCGCCGCTCACGATCGCGGTCTCCACCTTCTTGATGAAGGTGCGCATGCGCGACCGCCGCGCCACATTGCGTGCGGTGCGGACCTCGGTCTGCCGGATGCGCTTGCGCGCCGATGCGGTGTTGGCCATGGCTCTTCGTTCAATCCGATGTCGTCGGTCGCGGCTCTCGCGGTTCGTGCGATCGCGTCCCTGGAAGGGTGCGGGTTCTAGGCCCGGGCACGCGGGGAAGTCAAGCACCCGGCCAGCCGCATCCAGAAGGTCGCGGCATGATCTAGCGCTGCAGCTGCGGGCAGAAGAAACTGCTGCGTCCCGCCTGCGCGATGCGCGCGACCCCGGCGCAGCCCGGCGGTCCGGGACACTCCGGGCAAGGTGCGCCGGCGCGGCCGTACACCTTCCATGCATGCTGGAAGTAGCCGAGTTCGCCGTCGGGCTGCACGTAGTCGCGCAGGCTCGAGCCGCCGGCGGCGATCGCCTCGGCCAGCACCGTCTTGATCGACGAGACCAGCCGCGCGGCGCGCACCGCTCCCACGCTGGCGGCCTGCCGCGACGGCGAAAGCCGGGCACGGAACAGCGCCTCGCACACGTAGATGTTGCCCAGGCCTGCAACGACTCGCTGGTCGAGCAGCGCCGCCTTCAGGCTGGTTCTGCGACCGCGCAGGGCAGCCGCGAGGCTAGCGGCGTCGAAACCCGGCTCCAGCGGTTCCGGCCCCATGCCCTCCAGCAGGCGATGCTCCGGCTCGGCGCTGGTCGGCAGCAGGTCGACCGCGCCAAACCGGCGCGGATCGACCAAACCGAAGCGGCAGCCCTGCTCGGTCTCCATCACCAGATGCTCGTGCGGCGTCACCAGCACCGCCGCACCCGGATCGAGACGGCTGAGATTGACCCGCCCGGACATGCCGAGATGCAGCAGCATGGTGTCGTCGCCCTGCAGCCGCATCAGGATGTATTTGCCGCGCCGCCGGAAACTCTCGACCCGCGCGCCGCGCAGCCGGTCGGCGAGGCCGGACGGCATCGCCCAGCGCAGGTCCGGACGTCGCATCTCGGCACGAATGATGGTGTGACCCTGGAGGTGCGCGCGCATCCCGCGCATCACGGTCTCGACTTCAGGCAGTTCCGGCATCGCTGCGGAGCAGGCTATACCTGTCGCCCATGAGCGACAATCCGACCCCTGCCGCCGCGTCGGTGCCGAGTGCTGCGGGCGAGCGCACCGACTTCGGCTACCGCAGCGTGCCCCGCGCCGCCAAGAAGCCGATGGTGCGCGCCGTGTTCGACAGCGTGGCGCCAAGATACGACCTGATGAACGACCTGATGTCGCTCGGCATCCATCGCGCCTGGAAGCGCGTGTTCGTGGCGACGCTCGGGCCGCGTCCCGGCCTGTCGCTGCTCGACCTCGCCGGCGGCACCGGCGACGTCAGCTTCGGCTGGCTGCGCGGCGGCGGCGGTCCGTCGATCCTGTCTGACATCAACCCCAGCATGCTTTCCGTCGGCCGCGACCGGGCGCTTGCCGCCGGCCTGGTCGCGCAGCTCGGCTTCCTGGTCGCCGACGCCGAGCGGCTGCCGCTGCCCGACCGCTGCGTCGAGCGCGTCTCGATCGCTTTCGGGCTGCGCAACTGCACCGACAAGGGAGCGGTGCTCGCCGAGGCGCGGCGCGTGCTGCGCCCGGGCGGACGCTTCCTGTGCCTGGAGTTCTCGCGCGTCCAGGTCGCGGCACTGATGCCGCTCTACGATGCCTGGTCGTTCGCCGTGCTGCCGCGCCTGGGCTCGCTGATCGCCGGGGACGCGGACAGCTACCGCTACCTCGCCGAGAGCATACGCACCTTTCCCGACCAGGATACGCTGGCGGCGATGCTGCGGGCAGCCGGCTTCGCCCGGGTCGGCGTACGCAACCTGTCCGGCGGCATCGCCGCGATCCATTCCGGCTGGCGCGTGTGACGGCTGTCCCGTCGCTCGACGGCACGCGCGTGCTGCTGGTGATCAGCGGCGGCATCGCGGCCTACAAGTCGCTGGAACTGATCCGCCTGCTGACCGCGCGGGGATGTCGTGTCTCGTGCGCGATGACGCGGTCGGGCATGCGATTCGTGACCCCGCTCAGCGTCCAGGCCCTTACCGGCGAGCCGGTGCACGCCGATTTGTTCTCGCTGACCGAGGAGAGCGAGATGGGCCACATCGCGCTGTCGCGCGCCGCCGACCTGATCGTGGTCTGCCCGGCTTCGGCCGACATCCTGGCGCGGATGGCGGCGGGCCTCGCCGACGATCTCCCGACCACGCTGCTGCTCGCGACCGACACCGCGGTGCTGGCCGCGCCGGCGATGAACGTGCGCATGTGGGAGCATCCGGCGACCTGCGCCAACCTCGAGGTCCTGCGCGCCCGCGGCGTGCAGCTGGTCGGACCCGAGCAGGGCGTGATGGCCTGCAACGAGTTCGGAGCCGGACGCCTCGCCGAACCAGCCGACATCCTGGCCGCGATCGCCGCCCTGCTGCGGCCCGCGGCACAGCCGCTCGTCGGCCGGCGCGTTCTGGTCACAGCCGGGCCGACACACGAGCCGGTCGATGCGGTGCGCTACCTGGCCAACCGATCCAGCGGCAAGCAGGGCTATGCCATCGCCGCCTCCCTGCGGCATCGCGGCGCCGCCGTCACCCTGGTCAGCGGCCCGGTGGCGCTCGACCCGCCGGCGGGGGTACGCCGGATCATGGTGCAGACGGCCCAGGAGATGCACGACGCCTGCATCGACGCCCTGCCCGCCGATGTCGCCGTGCTCGCGGCCGCGGTCGGCGACTGGCGCGTGCTCGGCGTCCGCCGCGGCAAGCTCAAGAAGCAGCCGGGCGCTTCGCCACCGCGACTCGAGCTGACCGAGACCCCCGACATCCTGGCGACGCTGTCCCGGGACGGTTCCGCCCGCCCGGGCCTCGTGGTCGGCTTCGCCGCCGAGACCGAGGACGTCGTCGCCCACGCCGCCGCCAAGCGGCTGCGCAAGGGCTGCGACTGGATCGTGGCCAACGACGTGAGCGCGGGCAGCGGCGTCATGGGCGGCGACGAGAACCGGGTGCACCTGATCAGCGACGCCGGCGTCGAGGACTGGCCGCGCCTGGCAAAACGCGCGGTGGCGGAACGACTTGCCGAACGCATCGTGCGGCAGCTGCAGCGGGATCCCGCGACGTGACCGCGCCGACGCGCAGCATCCTGGTCCGGCGGCTGCCGCACGGCCAGGGGCTCGAGCTGCCCTCGTACGCGACCGCCGGCGCCGCCGGCATGGACCTGCTGGCCGCGATCGTCGAGCCGGTCACCATCGCTCCCGGCGGCCGGGCGCTGATCCCGACCGGACTTGCGGTCGCGCTACCGCCGGGCCACGAGCTGCAGATCCGGCCGCGCTCGGGCCTCGCGCTGAAGCACGGCATCGTCGTGCCGAACAGCCCCGGTACGATCGACGAGGACTACCGCGGCGAGATCGGCGTGATCCTGCTCAACGCCGGCACCGAGGCGTTCCGCATCGAGCGCGGCACCCGCGTCGCCCAGGCCGTGCTCGCCCCGGTGCTGCGCGCCGTCTGGCAGGAGAGCGAAGCGCTGCAGCAGACGCCGCGTGCCTCCGGCGGGTTCGGCAGCACCGGCATGATCGGCCACATGCCCATCGACGAGCCCGCGCCGGACTAAAGCTGATTGCCCCCGTCGCGAGGACTGGCCGCACCCCGGAGGCTGGAGTAAAGCAGCGACGCCGCCGCAGAACCGCTCGCGGGCGTTTCTTCTCGGCGAAATCATGACCTTGGCGCGGGATGGCTGGATGCTGAGAGATCGTCTTCCGGCGAACGTTGCCGCACGCACCGCGCCCAACCTGTTCGACGTCGCGGTGATCCTGTGCATGCTCGGCCTGGCGCTCGCCATCGGCGCGGTGGCACGCCACACCTTCGGGCCGCTGACCGCTCCGGATGCCGTCGTCATCCACCTCGATCCCGCCTGGCTGCCCGGCTACGCGATGCGCACCACCCTGCGCATGTTCGCAGCCCTGCTCTGCTCGCTGCTTTTCACCTTCACTTACGCGGTGTGGGCGGCGAAGAGCCGGCGCGCCGGCGTGATCCTGGTGCCGATCCTCGACATCCTGCAGTCCATCCCGATCCTGGCCTTCCTGACCTTCACCGTCGTGTTCTTCATGAACCTGTTCCCGGGGCGGGTGCTGGGTGCAGAGTTCGCCGCGATTTTCGTCATCTTCACCAGCCAGGCATGGAACATGGCCTTCAGCATGTTCCAGTCGCTCAAGACCATCCCCGGCGATCTGGAGGAGGCCGCCCGTTCCTTTGGCCTCTCTTCGTGGCAGCGGTTCTGGCGGCTGGAAGTGCCGTTCGCCATGCCCGGCCTGGTCTGGAACACGATGATGTCGATGTCCGGCGGCTGGTTCATGGTGGTCGCCTCGGAGACGGTCACCGTTGGCAGCACCAACGTGGCGCTGCCGGGGATCGGCTCCTACGTCGGCGACGCGATCGCACACCGCGACATCCGCGCTGTGTTGTACGCGATCCTGACCATGCTGGTGGTGATCCTGCTCTACGATCAGCTGCTGTTCCGGCCTCTCGTGGCCTGGTCGGCGCGTTTTCGTTTCGAGACCACGCAGGGCGCCGTGGCGAGTGATCCCTGGGTGCTGGCGCTGCTGCGGCGGACCCGCCTGCTCAACCGGGTGAGCGGCCTGTTCGGCGACTTCCTGACGCGCATCGGTGGGCTGCCCATCGGCCGCAGGCCGAGCGCACCGCGCCGGACGGTGCTGCCGCCCCGGGTGCTAGACGGGATCTGGATCGGCGTGCTGATCGTTGCCGCAGCGCTCGCGCTGTGGCAGCTCGTGATCTATGTCTCGAGCAGCCTGTCGCTGCGCGAAGTCGGCCACGTCATGCTGCTCGGCTGCTACACCATGACCCGGGTGATCACGATGATCGTGCTCGCCTCCCTGGTCTGGGTGCCGATCGGCGTCTGGCTCGGCCTGCGCCCTGTCTGGGCGCGCCGCGCGCAGCCGATGGCGCAGTTCATGGCTGCTTTCCCGGCCAACCTGTTCTTCCCGATCTTCGTGGTCGTGATCGTGCACTACTCGCTCAACAGCAATATCTGGCTGACGCCACTGATGATACTCGGCACGCAATGGTATATTCTGTTCAACGTGATTGCCGGAGCCGCGGCCTTTCCCGGGGATCTGCTCGAGGCCGCCGATAATTTCGGCCTGCGTGGCTGGCGCTGGTGGGTTCGGGTAATGATCCCCGGCATCTTTCCGTACTACGTCACCGGCGCCCTTACCGCTTCGGGCGGTGCCTGGAATGCCGCGATCGTGTCCGAGGTCGCCTCCTGGGGCAAGACGACGCTGACCGCCCAGGGCCTGGGCAGCTACATCGCCCAGGCGACCGCGGCGGGTGCCACCGCGCGCGTGGCGCTTGGCATGGTGGCGATGTCGGCGTTCGTGCTCACCTTCAACCGGGTCGTGTGGCGACCGATGTATGCGTTCGCGCAGCGACGCCTCACCTTCGCCTGAGCCCTACGGGCGGACCCCAGCTTCGCCCGACACCAGCCGACGAGAGGATTGCCCCATGGACACAGTGCATGGCGCGCCGGACGCCACCCAGGCGCTCGGCACCGAGGAGCTGGTGCGGATTCGCGGCTGCAGGCAGGCCTACCACAAGGACAGCAACGCCGACCTGGTGGTGCTAGACGGCGTCGACCTGACGCTGCAGGCCGGCGAGATCGTCGGCCTGCTCGGCCGCTCCGGCTCCGGCAAGTCGACGCTGCTGCGCATCGTCTCCGGTCTGCTGACCCCCACGGCCGGGGAGGTGCGCTGGCGGGGCGCACCGCTACGTGGCCCGGCGCCGGGCGTCGCGATGGTGTTCCAGTCCTTCGCGCTGTTCCCCTGGCTCACGGTGCAGGCCAACGTCGAGCTTGGGCTGGAGGCAAAGGGCATCGCGCGGGCAGAGCGGGAGAAGCTGGCCGAGGATGCGATCGACCTGATCGGCCTCGGCGGCTACGAGAACGCGTATCCCAAGGAGCTCTCCGGCGGCATGCGCCAGCGCGTCGGGCTCGCGCGCGGGCTCGTGGTGCATCCCGACCTGCTGCTGATGGACGAGCCGTTCTCGGCACTCGACGTGCTCACCGCCGAGAACCTGCGCACCGACCTGATCGAGCTCTGGTCCGAGAAGCGGCTGCCGGTGAAGTCGGTGCTGCTCGTGACCCACAACATCGAGGAGGCGGTGCTGATGTGCGACCGCATCCTGGTGTTCTCCTCCAATCCGGGCCGCGTCGCGCACGAGCTGAAGGTGCCGTTCGCGCACCCGCGCAACCGGCACGATTTCGCCTTCCGCCAGTTCGTCGACCGCATCTACGGACTGATGACGAAGCGGGCGCCGGAACCGACCACTCCGGACTTGCTGCCCGGCGGCGGCACGCAGGCGATGAAGAAGTTCCAGGCGCTGCCGATGCTGCCGACCAACCTGATGGCCGGCCTGATGGAGACGGTGCTGGCGGAACCCTACCGTGGCCGCGCCGACCTGCCGTTGCTCGCGGCCTCCCTGCAGCTCGAGCTGGACGAGCTGCTGCCGCTCGGCGAGACCATGCAGCTGCTGCGCTTCGCCGAGCTGGAGGAGGGCGACATACGCCTCACCGAGGCCGGCACCACCTTCGTGCAGGCGGACCTGGACGAGCGGAAGCTGATCCTGCGCGAGAGCCTGCTGGCCAACATCCCGCTGGTCGCCGACATCCGATCGGTGCTTGACGAGCGCTGGAACCACCGCGCCCGCGCCGAGCGCTTCCGCGACGAGCTCGAGGACCACATGTCCCCCGACTACGCGCGCGAGACCCTGCAGACCATCATCAGCTGGGTGCGCTATGCGGAGCTGTTCGACTTCGACGAGGAGGCCGACCAGTTCTTCCTGGAGGAAGAAGACTAGGGCGCCGCCGCCTGACGCCGGAGCAGCGCCTGCACCGCCTGTTCCACGAGCTCGGCGATGATCTCCGCCGTCGGCTGCACCGCGCTCACCATGCCGACCGACTGTCCCGCCATCACAGATCCCGCCTCGACGTCGCCGTCGATCACCGCGCGCCGCAGCGAGCCTGCCCAGAAATGCTCGATATCGAGCTGCGCCGCCTCGCGGCTGAGCTCGCCCTGCTGGAAGCGGCGCAGCGTCTCCGCCTGGTGCACCAGGAAGCGCTTGGTGCCCTCGTTGACCAGCCCGCGCACCGGGATCACCGGGAAGCGCTCGTCGAGCTGCACCGAGGGCAGCGCGTCGCGCGCGGAAGCGCGCACGAAGGCCGCCTTGAAGCGCGGGTGCGCGATGCTCTCGGTGGAGGCGGCGAACCGGGTGCCGAGCTGCGCGCCGGCAGCTCCCATCTCCAGCATCCCCAGGATCGCGTCGCCGCGCCCGAGGCCGCCGGCGACGAACACGGGCAGGTCGCGGATGTTCGGCAGGATCTCCTGCGCCAGCACGGTCAACGACACCGGTCCGATGTGGCCTCCCGCCTCCGAACCCTCGATCACCAGCGCGTCGACCCCCGAGCGGGCTAGGCGCTTGGCCAGCACCAGGGCCGGGGCAAAGGAGATCAGCTTGGCGCCGCCATCCTTGACGGCCCGCACCGCGGCGGAGGACGGGATCCCGCCGGCCAGCACCACGTGTCCGACGCTCGCCTCGCGACACACCCGTATCAGGTCGTCGAGCTGCGGATGCATGGTGATCAGGTTGACGCCGAACGGCTTGTGCGTCAGCGCCTGGGTGGCTGCGATCTCGGTTGCCAGCAGGTCAGGACCCATCGCGCCGCAGGCGATCACCCCGAAGCCGCCGGCCTTGGAGATGGCCGACACGAGGTGACGCTCGCTCACCCAGCTCATCGCGCCGCCCAGGATCGCCACCTCGCTGCCCAGGAAGGCGCGGCCCCTGGCCCATAGCCGCTCGAGCTGGGCGCGCGCGTCGGCCCACTGCGCCGGACGGGGCGCGTGCGGCAGCGGGCTCGCTGCGGGTAGCATTGCATCCGGTGGCGACATCATCTCACCCATCTAGGCCATAGGCGCCGTGCAGGGCCCGCACCGCAAGCTCAGTGTACTCGATGCCGATCAGAACGCTCACCTTGATCTCGCTGGTCGATATCACCTGGATGTTGATCGAGCGGTCCGACAGCGTCCGGAACATGGTGTTGGCGACGCCGACATGGCTGCGCATCCCCACCCCGACCACGCTGATCTTGACCACCTCGGAGTCGGTCAGCAGCTCGCCGTATTGTATGTCGTGGCGCGCCTCCTCCAGAACCTTGACCGCGCGCGCAAGGTCGCTCTTGCCGGCGGTGAAGGTCATGTCGGTGGTGCCATCTGCGCCCGTGCTCTGCACGATCATGTCGACGTTCACGTTTGCCTCGGCGAGCGGCCCGAACACCGCGGCCGCCACCCCCGGTCGATCCGGCACCCGCCGCACGGTGATCTTCGCCTCGTCACGCGAGTAGGCGATGCCCGCGACTATCTGCTGTTCCACGATCTCGTCCTCGTCCACCACCAGGGTTCCGGGCAGATGGCCCTCCTCGCGCGCTCCGGGGCCGGCGAAGCTCGACAGCACCTGGACCCGAACCCGCTGCTTCATCGCCAGCTCGACGCTGCGGGTCTGCAGCACCTTGGCACCTACCGACGCCAGCTCCAGCATCTCCTCGTAGGTGATCTTGTCGAGCTTGCGTGCCCGGGGGACGATGCGCGGGTCGGTGGTGTAGATCCCGTCCACGTCGGTATAGATGTCGCACCGGTCGGCGGCCACCGCCGCCGCCAGCGCCACCGCCGACGTGTCGGAGCCGCCGCGGCCCAGCGTGGTGACACGGCCGTTCGGCCCCACGCCCTGGAAGCCGGCCAGGATCGGCACTTGGCCCGCCCGCATGCGCGCCACCAGCGTGTCGCCTGCAACGCTCTCTATCCGCGCCTTGCCGTGGGCGTCGTCGGTGCGCAGCGGGATCTGCCAGCCCTGCCAGGATCGGGCCTCGACGCCGAGATCCTGCAGCGCGATCGCTAGCAGCCCGCTCGTCACCTGCTCGCCGGTGGACACCACCGCATCGTATTCGCGCGCATCGTGCAGCGGCGACAGCGCCTGGCAGTAGCCGACCAGCTGGTTGGTGACGCCGGACATCGCCGAGACCACGACCGCCACCTCGTCGCCGCGCTCCACCTGCCGCGCGACCCGCGCCGCCACGCTGCGGATCCGCTCCAGGTCGGCGACGGAAGTGCCGCCGAACTTCATCACGATACGAGCCATCAGGCGTCGCGCCTTCCACGTGCAAGCCGGCCAGGGCATCAGGCCGCAGCATAACCGGTCCGTGATCACGGACCACAAGCGGCGCCAAACGTTGCAGGCGCGCGGCAGGCGGGTCACATAGCTTCGTCTTCACGAGGCGGCAACATGCAAGCAGTTCCAGCACCGGCGGCACGCGAGGACGACGAGCCGGCCTCCGTCTCGCGCGACGAGATCGCCCGCTTCGGTGCGCTGGCCGAGCGATGGTGGGACCCGGACGGGCCGATGCGGCCGCTGCACCGGATGAACCCGCTGCGCGTGCGCTGGATCGACCGGCAGCTCGGCCGGCTGCCACGTCGGGCAGCGGACGGGCGGCTGCGCCTGCTCGATCTCGGCTGCGGCGCCGGCATCGCCAGCGAGGCGCTGGCGGCGCGCGGCCATCAGGTGCTCGGCGTGGACGCTTCGGCCGACGCGATCGCCGCCGCCGAGGCGCACCGGATGATCGCGGTCGCCGGAGAGCCGGCGCGCCTCGCGTACCGCTGCGGCAGCGCCGAGATGCTGCTGCGCGAAGCCGCGCGGTTCGACGCGGTGATCGCCCTGGAGGTGATCGAGCACGTGCCCGACCCGGAAGCCTTCCTCGGCCTGCTCGCCGGCCTGCTCGTGCCCGGCGGCATGATCGTGCTCTCCACCCTCAACCGCACCTGGCGTTCGCTGGCCCTGGCGAAGTTCGGCGCCGAGTACGTGCTGCGGCTGCTGCCGGTCGGGACCCATGACTGGCGCAAGTTCGTGACGCCGGCCGAGCTTGGCCGGCATGCCGCACGCACCGGGCTGCGCGTCGCCGACATCGCCGGGATGACGCTGCACGCGGATGGCTGGCAGGAGAGCCGCGACTTGGCGGTGAACTACATCGCCGCGATCGAGAGCCGGTGATCCGCCGGTCAGCCCGGCAGACGGCACGCCTCGCCGATGGAGCCGTCATAGCGCGTCCATCGCTGCGTCTCGCCGAACAGCGGCAGCAACAGGTAGCCGCGCAGGTTGAGCAGGCCCGGCGCCGGCGACCAGATCACCGCGTGGTAGGTGCGCCCCTTCTCCGGATCCAGGATCTTGCCGCTCCAGCGTAGCGGATCATCCGCCTGGCGCAGGAAGCCGGTCAGCATCATCAGCCCGCACTGCGGATGCCCTGCCCGGTCGGTCGGCATGGCGCCCTCGTAGCGCATGCCGATGAGCCGCCCGCAGAGTGTCTGGCCGCACGCGCCGATCTCGAACACGCCGTCACCGTCCTGGCTCAACCACCGGCCCAGCGGCGCCGGCGGCAGACCCGCTGCCGATGCGCTCGATCCCCTGCCCGCCAAGGCTCCCGGCACGACCAGCGATCCCAGCAGGATCAGCGCCGATCCGGCAATGCCTGGCCTAGCTCTCCGCACGCGGCAGCCAGGGGATGCACATGACCTCGATGCCCTCGTCCGCGAGCGCCTCTCGCTCCACCTCGCTGGCCTGGCCGTAGATGCCGCGCGGCGGCTCCTCGCCATGATGCAGCCGACGCGCGGCTTCGGCAAAACCGTCCCCCACATCGTCGCAGCGTCGCTCGATCTCGGCGCGCATCCGCTGCAGCGCCGCCCGCAACTGATCCGGCACCGCCGCCGGTGGAAGGGTCTGGGGGGCGACGAGCTTCGCGGCGTCGCGGTTGGCGCCCACTAACGGCGCCATCAGGCCGCGACGGACCTCGGTGCCGCCGCACTGCGGGCAGCTCAGCAGGCCACGGCCGGATTGTTCGTCGAACGCGACGCTGTCGCGAAACCAGCCCTCGAACTCGTGGCCTTCAGCGCATCGTAGCTGATAGTGGATCATCCCGGCCGATCACGCCGCCTTCAGCAGCGGGTCCAGGCCGCCGCGGGAATCGAGTGCCAGCAGGTCGTCGCAGCCGCCGATATGGCGCTTGTCGATGAAGATCTGCGGCACGCTGCTGCGTCCGCCGGATCGCGTGCGAGCGGTCTCCCGCTCGGCCGACCCGTGGGGTGCCTCGATCTCGCGGAACACCACGCC